>JAFZXC010000002.1 GCA_017616975.1 Alphaproteobacteria bacterium | reverse complement strand
GTAATCGGTCATATTACCGCCACGCGAAGTTGGACCATGCTGACCTGGCTTATATTTACGTTTGTTAAATGGTGATTTTGCCTGGCCCCACAGGTTGACACCCAGTGCACGACCAATTTTCAATTTGCGCGTATTACGTTTTGCGCCTTGTCTTGCCATAATTTTATCCTTTGTTTTGGTTTTACGGTGCCAGATATTTTAACAGAATCCTTATCATACATGGGACCAAAATGCACCATGACTTAATCAGTTCTGATTACCCAGCGGAACGCAGTTTATAATGAAAAATCCCAAAAAGCAAGAAAAATCTGCGATTTTAATATGTTTTCCCAAGGATATTACCACAAGTCAAAAACTTTGTAATACCACATGATTTTGCAAATTCCGCTGCACAATCAAAGTGTCGCCCTATTTTGTCGACACAGTGTGCATCGTCAGCCAATAATACAGGAACATTTTTCGCAGCCGCCATTTTCAATATACGTGCTGATGGATATGGTTCTGTCAAACTGCGGTCATAACCACTGGTATTGATTTCTATGGCCGTTTTTGACGATGCAATCTTATCAATTGCATAGCGTTCATATTCCGCCCAACAATCTTCGTTGCCGACACCAACCTTGCGCGGCAAATCAAGATGAGCCATCCAATTAAACAACCCGGTTTCACCCGCACGTGCCATCTTGTCCCAATATATTTTCAACATATCATCACGTGATTTTTTGTCGGCACTGCCCATATCATAGACATTACGCAACATCCCGTTGTAATAAATAAAATGTGATGCGCAAATAATATAATCTGGGTGCAACTCTGTCACGGTGCGTTCAAAACCACGGAACCAATCGGGGCTGTCAAAAAAGTCCATTTCCATTCCAAAGTAAAGTTTTATGTCGCACTTTTCAGATATGCGTCTTAATTCCGTGTAGTGTGGTTTGAATTTTGCAATCGCCTCATCAAACGATGACGAATAAATTGAATCATATCCACGCAATACAGCGTGTGGATAAAACTTTGATTGTGTTATTTCGGGGTGAACAATAAAATGATTTGATATACCAAAACTTTTAAAACCCAATTCCTTGGCACGCAAAACCATGTCTATTGGGGCATTTATACCATCAAACCCAATTGTATGGGTATGCAATGAATAATCTTGAACTAAACTGCTATTCATCGACTTTGCCGACCATTTTGTACTCCCACTGTTTATTTGCCCGCTATTCTATACTCTATTTAAAACATTTGCAAATAAAAACGCCCAAACGGGCGTTTTTATTATTTTTTCCAGAACGCAAATCCTCGACGTGTTGATTTTTCTTCACGTTGTTTGCGATCTTCGGCAGCACGACGACGTTCTGCCCGACGTTCATGGAACAAACGTGCCGATTCTTCGTCACGTTGAATCAATTTCAATGTTGTCACCGACAACTTATCATTGCGGACTTCTTCTTCGAATTCGACGATATCATTTTCGTTCAAGAAACGAATGCCCGCCGCTTTTAATGCACTGGAATGAACAAATACATCATCTGTGTTTCCATTTTCATTTGGCTCGTCCGGTGTAATAAAACCAAAACATTTTTTGCCGTTATACCATTTTACTTTTCCTTTCCGCATATTGATGTCCTTTTCTATGCTTGTTATGGTTCCGGTACCTTCCATGAACCTGATATAATTGTGGCGAATTATTAAACGCATTACAAGAAAAAAACAACAAACCAGATACGCATTGCTTCCCAGGGCGCAAAACATATTTCCAGTATTTTCAAACGATTATTGTTTATAATAACGTTGCACTTCCTTCATGACAAAGTTGAAAAGTTTACCCGCCGTGGTATTTACAGGTGCCGTCCATGAATTTTTGCCATATGGCATTGCCGCAACCAATATGAACCGAGCCATGAAATGAAAAATCTCGCTTTCTTGGGCTTCGGTCAATTTTGCCGGCGAAGTCGTTAAATGAAACACTTCATTTTCAATTGCGTTGTCCAATTTATCCATTATGATATCCAACATTTTTTGTGGATAATACATAGTGCATTTCTTTGGGAACCCCTCGAACAGCGACATTCCCAAACCACGTTCATATAAAATGTTCCAACCAACACGATCAAACAAATCTTCAAGACAATCGCAAATCATCAAATTATATTGTTTGATGCCGTCTTCCATATAGTCCGCCAATCTGCGTTCGATATCATCTGCTGTTTCGTTTTTGCGTTTGCGCGCACGTTCATATTGTGCATGCGTTTGGCGTTCAAATTCAAAAAATGTTCGAACCTGGCAAATAATTTCCATTGGAACAACATGCGCCGCATCGGGTCCAATGTTCAATATCACCTTGGCATCACGATAATTACGTGGATTATCCATATCATAGAATTTATCCCGCATAGAAATAATGCGTTCTGGCATTGCCTCACGTATGCGTTCGATAAATGTGCGTGCCTGGGGCACCAAGTCGAACAAACATTTCACACGCCATACATCTTTTAAACGCAAATGAGGCTTTGTAATTTTGTCCAGTTCACGAACCAAATCAACCGCAATTTCTTCGTGTCCACGACCAATTATACGCAACACTGTTTCCGATGCCGCAGTTATAAATTTACCCGAAAATTCTTCACGGATTTTATCGGCAATTGCACGCCCCGACGCCACACGTTCGTGTGATGAAATAACACGTTGTGCCGTTGTTGCAACGTCTTCGACAAACGCACGATAGTATTTGACTGTGATTTTTTCAAGTGCACGAGAAAGTCGCTTTTGTGCAGCAACAATAACCGTCACGATGGACGACACAGACAAGTCAACCTTGTGCCCATCAGTCACCGAAAAAAACTGATTACGCATTGGGTCCATATCTAAACGATGCTGGACCAGATATGGCGACAATGGGTTAATGTCTGATATCGTTATCTTTTCATCGATACCACAATCGTTATCATAATCATAACGAACAACCGGTGCCTTTGGCGCACCAAGACATTTGCCCAAGACATGGAACACTTCCCGGAACCAGTCCATGCCATCGCTGTAAAGCGTCCGCAGATATTCTGCAGCTTCGTCATTAATGCGATGTTCCGCCAGTGCTTTATCAATGTCTGCAAGGTTCTTTTGGTCACTGGCGGCTGTAATATCTGCCGCATTTGTATCAGGCATCGTACTTTTCATGGCGTTGCCCTATTTCATCATTGGGAACAAAATTACATCACGCAACGTCGGTTGGTCAAAAATGATACTGGCCAATCTGTCCACACCCAATCCAACCCCTGAAATCGGCGGAAAGCCGTGTTCCATAGCACGCACAAAGTCGTTATCTGGGTTGAACGCTTCTTCGTCACCGTTTGCGATATTTTTTGCTTGTTCTTCAAACGCAGCTAATTGCTGGATTGGATTAACAAGTTCCGAATAACCCTTGCACAATTCGGCACCACATACCAGCAATTGAAACATGTCCAAACAGCGACCATCTGCATCACTGTGACGTGCCAATGGCACCATGTATGTTGGATAGTTATACAAGAATGTCGGTTTTATAATACTGTCACGAATCTTGCGTTTATAAACCCAATCGACCAAAGTTGGTATTGATTTTAAATCTTCCAAATCTTCGGCTGGGAACATTTTCATATCGACCAATTTTTGTTTCAACGCATCCACGTCGTCAAAGTCTAAAATGTTGCAACCAAACAATTCGTTCATTTTCGCAGTATAATCGATTAAATCATACTTGCAGAAATCTAATTCTGTCCCTTGGTATGAAATTTTTAATGTACCACGCATAGATTGAATCAAATGCTGGATTAAATTCCATGTGAATTCCATATTGCGCTTGTAATCCCAGTATGCCGCATACCATTCCACCATTGTGAATTCCTGCAAATGCATTGGGTCCATACCTTCGTTACGGAAATCTTTGGCGACTTCGAACACACGATCAAATCCGGCACCAATTGCTTCCTTTAAAAATAATTCTGGGGAAATACGCAACTGGAAATCTGCATCCAATGCGTTGTGGTGTGTGGTAAATGGCTTTGCTGCGGCACCCGATGCAACATTTTGCAATACTGGTGTTTCGATTTCCAAAAATCCGTTATCAACCATAAATTTACGCCATTCTTGTGTCATCTTGAAACGCCCAAGCAAAACACTGCGTGATTCCGGATTAGAAATAGCATCCAAATAACGCTGACGATATCTGGCTTCGGTATCTGTCAGGCCGTGGAACTTTTCTGGCAATGGACGTAATGCCTTTGATAAAATATCATAGTGCGATACTTTGACCGTCAATTCGCCCGCAGTTGTGTGATACAATTCACCCGTAATGCCGATAAAATCACCCATATCAACATTGGCCTTCATAAACTTGTAATCTTCTTCACCGATTTCATCACGGGACATAGAAAACTGGATTTCGCCTTCGATATCATATATACGACCAAACATCAGTTTACCCAACCAGCGCAACGCTGTCACACGACCACATAATTTAACCGCCGATCCATCTGGCAATTCACGTGCTTCGACAATTTTATGACTGCGATCAAATTTGTCTTTCCAAACAACACCATCACGTGCACGGATATTTTCCGCCTTTTGCAAGCGTGCTTCTAATTCATTTGTCGACATTGTTGTGTTTTCTGGCATTTGTTTTTCCCTTCGTGTTTGTGTGTTTAAAAAAACGGACGCAGCCAAAGGTGCGTCCGCAATTATTTGGTCGCACCGCGTATTATAAAGATTTTTTTATATTTAACTTCATATTCTGCCGTCGATACCGCTGTTTTATTGAACTTATTATTACCAATAATAATATAAAAGTAAAGAATTAAATAATCTTTTATGGTTTTGGTGCGGGTTTTGAGTGCTATGACGGTTACGGACGTTCATGATACAACAAACTATCATCATACGCCGTATACTGCGATACGCCATTACCTAAGTGTAACGCAGACAATGTGTGATCAGAATTACTGACACTGACATAGAATCTTTGATTATCAGATGTCAAGAAATTCAAAGATGGTGTCGTCAAACGTGCGCTGCGTGTATATATCGTAAGACCACCGATATTTAATTCACGACCACAATCGGCTGCCTCGTCTGCACCATGCCCATATCCAATAGTAGTTAATCCACTTGGGCAAGCGCTGCGAGTGTTGTCGCCAGCAGCGGAATAGTATGCCCCACCAACCGCAGTACAAGACGTGCTATCCGTGCTGTAATACCCCGCATCGCATGACCACAAACACGTATTTGTTTCAGCATTAGAGGAATATATGCTGTTTGCTGGTTTGGTATTAGTACATTCCGTGCAAAACGTTGCGCCACCAGTGGCATATGTTCCAATTGCGCATGCGGTGCATGCCGTATTACCCGCTGATGCTTTATATGTTCCAGCGGCACATGGTTCACATGAAACCTTGCCGTTCCAGGTTGTTCCGTTTGTTGAACCCTCATAGCCCGTGATATACTGTGTCGTTCCCGCTGGGCACATTGTCGCCAAATTTGTTCCAACGAAAGTATTAAGCCACATATCCGTATCAGTCGGGCTGTTGTTCGCAATCAGCCCCGCAAATGTGTCTGGTGGTATATAGCCCGACAAATTCGAACAACCATAAAATGTTCCAGAGAACAAACTATCGGCCCCAGTGGTTATACCGCTAAACAATCCAGCCGGTATCGCCGCCAACGAAGTACAGCCGTTAAACGTGTCCTTGAACCAACCTGTTTTATCAGTTCCACTGGTCGCATTGCTAATAACATCTTCGAACAAATCCGATGGTATTGTGGCCAGCGATGTACATCCAGCAAACGTACCCTCAAACAAATCATCCGCCGATCCACCGGCAGTCATATTATCAAACAAGCCACTGGCAATCGCAGTCAACGAAGTACAGTTAGCAAATGTATATTCGAACATACCAGAACCCAATGAGCCGACATCGCTGAACAAATCATAAGGAATCGCAGTCAGCCCTGCACCATCAAATGTATGATAAAACATGTGTCCATGGGTCCGGGTTATACCACCGAACAATGTATCGGGTACCGATGTAAGATTTGTTGCCCCCTTAAACGTTTCACGGAAATACGGCAAAGCACTGTTGTTGGGGGTCGGGAACAACGCAACCAGCGACCCCGCAACAGATGCGATTTTATCTTGGGTTCCGCCACTTTGTGCATAAAAACTTATTGTGGTATGCGCCGAGTTTCCATCATATCCGGTGGCGACACCACCAAAGTGAATTGTGTACGAACCAGTCGTTGAATAGTTATGGGAATATGTGTTTCCGGTGGAACTGGTGCGTGTAATTGTGTCAACGGTTCCATCGCCCCAATCAACATAGAACGTTCCAGTTGGTTCCCACATAAAGAACTTAAATTCGCTTGTGCTGTTTGTGGTTGTGATAGTAAATTTTGTGGTTTCGCAACTACCGTCGGCCCAGAATTCACTCGCAGTACATGCACGACATTGTCCATTATCACTGCCATATCCCGTATCACATTTCCACGGGCAACTATCGGTTGCCGCCGCACCAGTGTAATGGCTGTTTGCCGGCTTGTTTGTGCACATTGTTTGTGTATTTTCACCATCGGCAGAATAATATCCATCATCGACTGCGGTGCACGATGTGCCATCTGCGCTGTAATACATTTCGTCGCACAACCATTGGCATACGCCGTTAATAATAGACCATTTACTGTTTGCAGGTGGATCGTTGGGACACGCTACGTAACATGATACATGGCTGTTCCATTCAGATTCATAGCCCGTGATATAGTCGGTCATACCCGTCGGACATGATGTAAAGACAGCCGTGTTATTAAACGTTTCGGTCCACATGTCTGTTGCGGTTGGTGAATTGTTCGCAATCAGCCCAGCAAACGTTGTTGTTGGAATATAACTTGACAGGTTCGTTGCCCCCTTGAACGTCGCCCGAAACAGCCCCGTTGCCGCAGTGGTTACATTGCTGAACAAATCACTTGGAATTGCCGTCAACGATGTACAACCACTGAACGTTTCACGAAACATCTGCTCTGCGCCAGTCGTTATGCTGGCAAATAACCCCGTTGGTATCGCGGTTAGCCCAGTGCAACCATAAAATGTTTGATTAAACATATTTGTTGCATTGGTGCCTGGATCTAATCCCGTGAACAGCCCCCCCGGAACACTGGTCAGGTTGGTTGCCCCCCTGAAAGTCCGATAAAACCGCGGGAACTTTCCATTTGTTGTACCCTTTTGCGGAAACATTGTGGCCAATGTCCCAGAAATCGACGCGATTTTATTTGACGTATTATTGCTTGAACGATAAAACGATATTGCAGGTGTGCTGGCATCTGTATTATATGATGTTGCAGTGCCCGCAAATTTTACCGTATGTACACCTGCGGTCGGCCACGCGCACGAATAAGTTAGGTTTGTTGTGCCAGTGCGTGTAATAACGGTTCCCGCCGCGGTAGCACTACTGTGATATTCAGTCTGGGTCAATTCACCGTCTGTACCGCAATCAACATAGAACGTGCCAACCGCGGACATATCAAACAGTAATTGTGTTGTA
The DNA here is from genome assembly GCA_017616975.1 of Alphaproteobacteria bacterium. Classification (GTDB taxonomy): domain Bacteria; phylum Pseudomonadota; class Alphaproteobacteria; order Rs-D84; family Rs-D84; genus Enterousia. The sequence goes on along the minus strand of JAFZXC010000002.1, from coordinate 585 downwards.
TCGGATGTTGTGGTGATGGTAAATTTATCCTGGAATTCGCATACGTTATTTTCCACAACATAATTATCGTCGCAAACATATGGGCATGAATTAGATGTGGCAGATGCGGTATAGTGTGAGTGCGCCGAACCATTTGTGCACAAAAGACGGTTACCAACCGAACCATAATCGGTAAGCGACGAACTGGAATAATACCCGATGCCGACGTTTGAACATCCACCCGCCACGGGTCCCGCAGTAAACGTGCCAGACCCAGTCAAAAACGTGTCGGTTACAATATCATACATACCGACGACACTATCCTGATTGCGACGGGCGGCAACAAAATTGTGAACCAATACGTCGTCTTCATATACTTTCAAGTCATAAATACGTCCTGTGAACTGGCGGTCACTTTGCTGAGTACCGCCGTCGTAAATGTGAATTGGGTTGGTTGTTATTACTTTACCGTTTTTAATTGTATCGCTGTTGCCTTCGCCGTTATCGTACAATAATGCACGAGATGTGTTTGATACCGTGTACTCAATTTCATGGATGGTTCCGGCAGTCATCGCATACGCTGGACCATTAAGCCGGTTGTTAGTC
>JAFZXC010000019.1 GCA_017616975.1 Alphaproteobacteria bacterium | reverse complement strand
GTAAAGATGGTGCAAATTGAATCATGTTAAAGTCTTGGTTGTCTATCTTGTCGCCGGATTTAGATTTGTAATCGCCAGACTGTATCCACGCATATCCTAGATATGCACCAGGTTGTAATGTGAATGTGTCGTCCAATGCTATATCATACGATGCATCCAATGCACCACCCAACCAGATGTTTGTAAATTTGTCTGTGCCAAATGCAGATTTTGCCGAATTGAATAATGCACCAAAATCGCCAGCAACAGCGACGTTAAATCCGTGCATGTGATATCCGCTGTATATGCCGATATGTCCGCCATGTTCTTCGATTTCAAAGTTATTATTATCTTCTTGGGTCATTATGATTCCGCCAAACACACCCCATTGCGAAAATCCGCCATCGATTTTGTTGTGTCCGCCGGCAATTCCCAATGATACTAAATCGTTTCTGGAATCGATTTTGCTGAAATTGTCAAATTTTGCATAATCTTTACTGTGTTGCCAACCAAACCAGTTTGAATTTAATAGGCTGAATTCACCGCCACTGCGTCCCGAAGAAAATACCGTGCCGTCATCGCCGTATTCGCCATAAACCGGCATTTTACCATATGTTTTTGATGAATCTTCTTTTGGCGTTTCGGGTTCATCTATTTTTTCTTCTTGGGGTTCATCTTCTTGGGGGACGGGTTCTTGTTCAATTGAACGTATGCCGATGTTTGTCGCCATTGTCCCATCAAAATTGTTAAAAGCAGTTTGTAAAACAGATCGTTGTATCACGGTAATGTTGTTTGCAACGACGCCATTTGCATACATGTGTGATATGGGGGTTGCATCGGCATCAAAAGAAACCGTGCCAAGTGTCACAATTGCAGACAGTGCGATAAAAGATATGTTTTTCATGATGAATCTCTCTCGGTTTATTGGTTGTTTATATTGGGTATTATATCATATTTTTGTGTCGTTTAAAAATATAAAGCACAAATTTTTTATTGTCTGGAGATGATTTTTTTTATAGTATAGTAAGCGCATGGAAACCAAAGAACAATCTTTGTTAAATTGTCCAATTGTGATGGTTGGATTAATGGGGGCGGGCAAGACCAGCGTTGGTCGTGCGTTGGCAAATCGTCTTAAAATACCGTTCGTTGATTCTGACAAAGAAATAGAGGCCGCTGCGGGATGCAGTGTTGTCGATATTTTTGCTATGTATGGCGAAACGGAATTTAGACGTGTCGAACAACGTGTGATGCAACGCTTGCTTAACGAGCCACCAGTCTGCAAAGTAATTTCCACGGGCGAGGGGGCGTTTATTACGCCGTCTGTGCGTGAATTGGTGCTTAAAAACGCCATAACTGTGTGGTTAAAGGCGGATTTGGAATTGCTGGTCAAGCGGACCAATTTTCGTGATACCAGACCCCAGTTGTTGCACACCGACAGTCGCAAGATATTGGCACAATTAATCAAAGAACGTTATGATATCTATGCAATGGCCGACATTACTGTCGAAACAAGGGACGAAAGCTTGCGTCGCACATTAAACAAGGTTGTCGATGCAATCCAAAAATATATAAAGGATGGAAAACCAAATGGCAAAAAGTAATTTTATCAAAGATTTTACGGCGTTTATAAGTCGTGGAAATGCTATCGACATGGCTGTCGGTATAATCGTTGGGTCTGTGATGACCAGCGTTGTTAATTCGTTGGTGCGTGATGTTATGATGCCGCCAATTGGGGTGTTGGCTGGTGGAATTGATTTTTCTGATTGGAAAATCGCACTTGGGTTTGGAACAGATGCAACAATAAACATTGGTGTATTCTTGAACACAGTTATCAGTTTCATAATAACAATGTTTGCGATATTCTTGATTGTTCGTTTGGTTGCAAAAGCCAAGGCGAAAAAGCCGGCGACAACACATGCTTGTCCATATTGCAAATCGATGATAAGCAACGAAGCAACCAAGTGTCCATATTGCTGTAGTGCGGTTAAGCCTGTTGAAACAGCAGCCCCAGAAGAAAGCGAATTGACCAAGGGGTTAAAGAGTGTAAAATCACTTGCTGCTGGTAAATTAAGCAAAATCAAAAAAATCACTAAAATCAAAAAGAAATAATATCGTTTTTGACAAAGTGGTTTAGTTTTATCTTGCCCCGATTTTTCGGGGCTTTTTGTTGGTTTTACATTGTGATTATGTATAGTTCTTTTTGATGTTGGGTGGGGTTTGTCGCAGATGCTTTTTTGGGGTGTTGTTTGCTGAATATATGGCCGTTTTGGTGTGTTTTTGGGCTGAAAAGTGGCGGAAAACTGCGTTTTTTTGCGGTAAAATAGGCGTGTGAGTGTGGGGCGTGAGTATGGTTTTGTGGTTGTTTATGGGTGTTTATGAATGTAATAGGTGTGTCCACGTGATTTTTTTTGCGTTGATTGTTTGTTGTTGGGTTGTTTGCTGTTGGGCATCGCACAGAAAAATTATTATTTGGTTGTTTGTAAAAATATAAAACCCGCAGAAATCTGCGGGGGATATGATATATAAAAGGCGCATAATGTATATTATGTATAGTTTAGTATTGTGGTACAGGCAGAAAATATAAAAATCGGGTGTTTGTATGCGCCATTTGTTTATATGATATTTAGATGATTTGTTTGTGTGTGAAATTTTTTACCAATTGAAAATTTTTTTGTGTGGTAAAAATAATTTTTTATATCGGTTAATCGGTGGTGTTATAAAAAGTTGAAACAAATTATTATGTTGTTGTGTCTATTGTATTGTTATGACGCATAAACTGCACTTTTGGCGTATGTGGTGTTTTTGGTGATTTTTATGGTGTGTGGACTGAGCGATTTGCACCCTGTTCTGTCCTGGTTTGTTTTTAAAAAAAATGGCGGATTTCTGCGGGTTGTAGCGTGTTTTTGTTGGTTGAAACTGTCAAAAAACCGCAGAAATCTGCGGTTTTTGTCGATTTTTCGGTTTTTTGTATTTTTTTTGATGTTTTTCGTCAAAAAACCTTGAATTTCTTAGGGTTTGAATATAGAATTTGGGGGTTATTACAAATGTATGACTATGGAGTGACCCTATGGCAGACGAAAATATGAAGAAAATTCAAGAACGTGAGGCAAAATGGCAGGCTCGTTGGCGCCAGATGCGTGCTTTCGTTCCAAAAAACGACGGTTCAAAACCAAAGTATTATAATTTGATAGAATTTCCGTTTCCGTCTGGGTCGGGTTTGCACGTTGGTCACATGTTGCCGTACACAGGCATGGACGTGATGGCACGTTTCAAGCGTAAACGTGGTTTTGATGTTTTGTACCCGATTGGATATGATTCTATGGGAATTTCGTCCGAAAAGTATGCGACGAAAATCGGCAAGCATCCACGTGATTCTGTTGCGGAACTTATCAAGATTTTTGAAAAAGACGTTGCTGTGATGGGTTTGTCTTTTGATCCAGAGTCAACGATTGCAACATCTGATGCGGAATTTATCAAGTGGACCCAGTGGATGTTTATTCAATTCTTTAATGCGGGTTTGGCGTATAAATCGGAATTGCCGATGAATTGGTGTCCAAATTGCAAGACTAACCTGACCAACGAAGAACTTGAAGATGGTTGTTGTGAACGTTGTCATGGCCCGGTTGAAAAGAAAATGAAATTGCAATGGAATTTGGCTATTACAAAATATGCAGACCGCTTGATTGATGATTTGGCATTGGTTGATTATCCAGAACGTGTGAAAACACAACAGATAAACTGGATTGGTCGTTCATATGGTGCCGAAGTCGATTTCAAAGCCTTAGATGATATTTTGACCGTATATACCACACGTGTTGATACCATTTTTGGTGCAACGTTCTGTGTGATCGCGCCGGAACATCCACTTGTTGCGAAATGGTTAGATTCGGGCAAAATTGCCAATGCGGACGCTGTTCGTGAATATATTGCGGCGGCACGTGCGAAATCTGAATTTGAACGCACAGACATCACCAAAGATAAAACAGGTGTTCGTTTGGACGGTGTTATGGCGATCAATCCGTTTAATGATGTTGATATCCCTATTTTCATATCAGATTATGTTTTGACAGATTATGGAACGGGTGCAATTATGGCGGTGCCCGCACACGATTCGCGCGATTGGGATTTTGCCAAGAAGTTTGATTTGGAAATTATCCCGGTGTTGTCGGGTGGCGAACCAGATAAAGTATGGGAAGGCGACGGCGAACATATTAATTCCAAATTTATGGACGGTATGGGCAAAGCAGATGCTATTGCTGCAGCTATTAAATACGGAACCGAACGTGGATTTGTGCGTGCAACCAAGAAATATAAATTAAAAGACTGGGGTTTTTCGCGTCAAATGTATTGGGGCGAACCAATTCCATTGGTCCATTGTGATAAATGTGGATGGGTGCCCGTACCCGAAGCTGAATTGCCATTATTACAGCCGTTCATGACCGATTACAAACCGACAGACGATGGCGAAAGCCCGTTGGCGCGTGCGACCGATTGGGTTAATACAACGTGCCCAAAATGCGGCGGGCATGCAATGCGTGAAACAGATACTATGCCACAATGGGCGGGTTCGTCATGGTATTTTATGCGTTATTTGAACCCACATAATGACCAAGAATTTTGTGCCGCAGACCAATTGAAAAAATGGATGCCGGTGGATCATTACAATGGTGGTATGGAACATACGACACGACACCTGCTTTATTCACGTTTTTGGTACAAAGCGTTGTATGATTTGGGGTTTGTGCCGGGTGTCGAACCATATGCAAAACGCACAAGCAGTGGCTTGTTAATGGGTGCAGATGGTGTGAAAATGTCAAAGTCACGTGGTAATGTCGTGCCGTCAACCGATGTTGTTAATCGGGCCGGTGCCGATGCGTGTCGTATGACGATTTTGTCGCTTGGGCCATGGGAACAAAATGTTAATTGGTCCGAAGGAACTTTGGCGGGTGTCCAGCGTTTCTTGAAACGTGTCGAAGCATTGGCGGACAATTTGACCGATGATGTTATGACCCCAGAACAAGAACGGTTAATGAACCAGTTGGTTGCAGACGTAACCGAACGTATTGATGGTATGAAGTTTAATACGGCGATTTCTGCAATGATGGAATATATCAATGCGTTTTCTGGCGGTTCTATGCCCCGCCCCGCATATATGGCTTTGATCCAGGTGTTAAACCCATTTGCACCGCATTTGACCGAAGAAATGTGGGAAAAGTTGGGAAATACGGAAATGTTAGCACTGTCGAATTGGCCAACATACGACGAATCAAAACTGGTAAAACACGATATGACCATAGTTGTATCAATTAATGGCAAGCGTGCAAACGAATTCGTCATCGGGGTAAATGCCAGCGAACAAGAAATCACCGATGCGGCGAAAGCAGCGGCGGGTTCGAAACTGGACGGTGCAACGATAATTAAAACGATTGTAGTACCAAATAAGTTGGTGAATTTCGTGATAAAGAAATAGTGGTTAGTTATTAGTGATTAGTGATTAGTGATTAGTTAAAAACCGCCCGTCTGGGCGGTTTTTAATGTCTTATGACATTTTTTCAATTCTGCGGATACGACGTTCGCTTGCATCAAATGGGCTTTCCAGAAACGTTTGTGCGCAAATAAATGCCATTTCAATATCAATATCGTCCGCCGCCAAAGACAAAACGTTTACATCGTTGTGCATACGGTCTTCACGTGCTTGGTCTGGACGATCAACACGTGTTGCACGAATGTGACGATAACGGTTCGCAGCAATTACCATGCCCGCCCCTGTGCCACAGATAAGAATACCGCGTGATTTCGGGTCGTCCAGCATGGCGTCAGCAAGCTTTGCCGCAATATCAGGATAATCAACCGGGGTTTTCAAATCGTCAGTACCTAAATTCACAACAACGTACCCAGCCGCATTAAGCATTTCGATTAAGTATAATTTAAGCCCCACCCCACGATGATCGGCTGCGATGTAAACCTTGGATATGGTTTTATTCATGTTTTGAACCTTTTGTCTCTTTGCGTTTTGTTAATTTGCATTCCAGTGCAGTATTGGATGTGATGTTTAATGTCAAATAACTTAATTCCCCGGTCATCTGTGCTGCACTGAACATATTTGCGTTGTTGACGGTCGCAGGCCCAATTAATGTGCCGTGCAAAAACAAACTGTCGGCGTTCACAGCACCTTCGACAATGCCGCCCCGCCCGATTACAATGGTCGTAGCGGTGACGTTGCCAACGATGTGACCATGGATTTGCACTGTGTGGTCTGTTTTGATATCGCCATTAACATGACAGCCCGCACCGATAACGGTTGGTGACTGTTTTTCTGTTGAGTTAGTAAATGCCAGCATCTCTCATTCCTTTACAAATTTACTTGGGTTAAACGGAGTTCCTTTGTACCGAATTTCATAGTGTAAATGTGGACCTGTTGAGCGTCCCGACGACCCCCCAAGTCCAACAACAGTTCCCGGACGGACCCAATCGCCACGTGCAACCATAGCACGTGACAGGTGTGCGTACAGTGTGCTGAACCCAAGGCCATGATCGATTTCGACCGTTAAACCATATCCTACACGTTCGCCCGCAGAAATGACACGACCCGGTGCCACCGCCATAAGTTCGGTTCCAATCTTGCCAGCAAAGTCAATTCCACGATGCTGTTTTGGCTTTCCAGTAAATGGGTCGTTGCGTTTACCATAATTTGATGTCACACGCAAAGATTCAACCGGGGCGCCCATTGGCAATATGTGCAACAATTTGTTCAACCCGTTCCACAATTCCAACCCGTCGGCCAGCTTTTGATATTTTGGATCCAAAGACTTGTTCATTTCCATTGGATTAAATGCAGAACCAACGGCGGGACTGGAATACTTGTTTGCCTTGTCGACAAGTATTTTTTCATTTAATCCCAATGATGTGATTGTTGAATTTATACGTTTGATTTGTTTGCGCAACTCGTCAACATTATCATTAGTCATTTTTGTGACGGTTTCTACAATTTGAGCGTCCGCATCGGCGATATTTTGCATGCCTTGGGCGATTTGGTCGCTTTGTTTTTTCAGTGTTTCGTTTTCGGCCCGTGTAATTTCATATTCTGCGGACAGTTCAGCCATTTTTGTGTATTCAGGCGCATATTCTGCATTTGTGAACATTTCGGTTAAACGGGTCCGCAAAAAGTCCATTTCGCCCCATGTTTTAAGGCGAGTGTTCAATAATTCTTCTTTTTGTTTTTCGGTTAATTTTTCTGCATGCAGAATTTTATCGTCGTTTACGTTTAAATTGCGGGTTAATTCATTAAATTTCGTCAGGTATGTTTGTAAATCAGCCATGTGGCGATCATGTGTCGTGCGCATTTCTTCCAATTGCTGTGTGCGCTTTTGCAACATGGGGCGATGATAAACGAACACATATGTCGACCATGTTGCCCAGATGACCAATCCAACCTTGGCACAAAAACGTGTAAAACGCCAGAAGCTACCCTGTTGATAGGTGTAAACATTGCCACGTGGTGTGTCCATGACCGTGATTTCACGTGGTGGAAAAATCCGTGTAATCAGGCGCCATACTGCACGAAAAGGTGCTGTCACAAGTGACCAAACGGACGAAAAATATCGTGTGATAAAGTTTATCATGACTAACCCAGTTTAGCCAATGCTTTGGCAATAGTCAAGCCGTCACGCAACACAAGTTCACAATTTATATCCATGCCCCGATATATGACACTTGTGCCCCGTGTTCCAACACGGCCACTGATTAAAACGCGTTCGGCGGTATTTTTCTTGCTGAACAACGGTAAAATTTTTATATCACCACACACATTTGCCAACGTTGATATAACGTCGCCCATTATTGCGGCATCTGTGATTGTGCAAATTGTTCCCCGTGGGCGAACACGGGCAACAGCGTGCCGCATCCATTGTTTAATGTCGGCATTGTGGTGTGCATTATGATTTGCTGGTGTGCCTTTGAAATATGGAGGATTTGTAATTACCAAATCAAATGTGCGATTCGTACGCCACGTCATGATGTCGGCTTTGATTAATTCAATTTCTTGGTTATTTAATTTGGCGTTTTTGGCGCATTCATCAAGCATTTCTTGTGATACATCAATTCCCACAGCGGTTTTAACGTTATGATTTGCCATCAGGCAAAGTATCGCCCCACCCGTTCCAACGCCAATGTCTAAAACGCTTTTTGCTGAAACGTCTGCTGCATACGCCGCCAACCATACGGCATCACATGTCGGGTTATAAATTCCACGCATTATTTTAACTTGTCCGCCCATCATGGTAAAAATCGCTTGTTTTTCAGCCATGCCTATATAATAATTCAACAAAATAAAAAGGCAAGTTTATGTTTGAAAATGCAATCATCGTTCAAAGTGCGTTAAGTGCGTTTAATAATGCGGCACTGTATGCGCCGGCGTTTTTGTGGTCTGCGGTTTTAACGTTGCCTATTTATATATTGGTGTGGATGTTCGGCGGTAATTTAGCCGAAAAAATCGGGTGGTCACACACAAATATGATTGTCAGGGCGTCTTTTTGGGTTGCAATAATTACGATGGCATGGGTCGTTTTGTTTGGTGGAAATTATGCGGTATTGCGTGATGATACATCAACGTTGCCATTTATGGTTGCAGCAATCGTTTTTGTGTCTTCTTTGTTTATTGGGTCGCATTTGCATTTCAAGAATATATTTAATCGCAAGAATTTGCCATTTATTGCATTGGTCATTGTTGCGCTGGGGTTGTCGGACATGCACGCATGGTGGGGACCATTATTGCAAATTGGTGCCGCATTTGTCGGTTTGTTGATGGGGCTGGTTGCAAAATATGAAATGCGTGAAGTTCCGGGAATTTTGCTTGTTGTGATGGCGACTACGACGGCAATTCTTATGCAACCAGAATTTTTCCGCTTTGGACAACTGGGTAATTTAACGTTTGTGCATGTGCTGGCGGTTTGTTTGGTTTGTGCATTGGCGATGGCAACATTGGCATTACGTAATATAAAACCGTCTAACAAGATCCATGACAGTGCATATATTAAAATCAAATGGATGGTTCGGTTTGTTGTCATGTTGGCAATTGCATTATTTATTATGACTGAATCTGTGCCGGTGTTCTTTGGTGTCGCAGTATCATTGTTTATATTGTTTGCATTGTCTGTATGGCATTCTGGTAAAACGTCTGGGGCGTTGGGGGACAAGTTATACGCCATGACAATTTTGATGTTTGGGATGATTACCACTATGCCGGTCATTTGTGCACTTGGGGTATTGCTGTTGGCGAATATGCCACGTGGAAACATGTGGGATGAATCAAAGTATTTGTTATAATTTGTTATATTTATT
>JAFZXC010000018.1 GCA_017616975.1 Alphaproteobacteria bacterium | reverse complement strand
GGTCGAAATACATGGACAGTTTGCAAATCATCGTTTGCTTGACCCGTCTACACATTTAAGCGCACTGGATGAATTCGCAGCAAATCATATTGATGGTTTTTCGACTGTGTTGCTGGAAACGCATGCCGCATATGGCGAATATCATGATGCAGAAATCAAGTTAAAAGAATTACAGGATATTGTTGCACGGGCTGCTGATGAACGTGAGTTTCTTGAACATAATGTTGCTGAATTGCGCAAATTAAATGTCCAGCCCGGCGAAGAAAATGATTTGGCGGATAAACGCAGTGCGATAATGAATGCCGAAAAAAATGCGGCGATTATTGCAGATGCTGCAACTGCGTTTTCTCAAAATGGACACAGTTTGGATTCTGCGGTATTTGATGTCGCACGAATTTTGGAACATATAAAAACAGATCCAAATCCATACGCCGGCGAAATCGAACAACTATATGAAATCGCAGATTCTTTGGCGACTATATCTGGGCGTTTGTCACCCAGTGATATGGACATGGACAGCATTGATGCAATCGAAGAACGTTTGTTTGCTATACGGGCGGCCGCGCGCAAACATCGGGTGGCGGCGGACGATTTGCCGCAAAAGCTGGACGATATGGAACGTCAATTGGATATGATTGATAATTCAGATGCTGAATTGAAAAAGCAAACGGATTTGGTAGCTCAAAAACATCAAAAATTTGACACGTGTGCGTCCAAATTGACATCAATGCGGAAAATGGCCGGCGAAAAACTTCAAACGTGTCTGCGGGCAGAATTTCCCGATTTAAAATTGAACAATGCCGATTTCATGGTTGAACGCACAGAAGGCAACCCATCTGCAACGGGTGTTGATGATGTGATGTTCATGATAAAAACAAATCCGGGTTCGCCATTTGCACCATTGCACAAGGCGGCGTCTGGGGGTGAATTGGCTCGTTTAATGTTGGCAATGCGGGTTGTGTTAATAAACGATAATGATGCACATATATTCGTGTTCGATGAAATTGATACGGGTATCAGTGGGGCAACCGCATCGGCGGTTGGGGCACGTCTTAATCGTTTGGCAGAAAAATCACAAACACTGGTTGTCACTCATTCGGCTCAGGTTGCGGGCTATGCGGATGCGCATTTCAAAATTGAAAAGTTCGTCAAAGACAACATAACGAATACGACGGTTCGTGAAATAACGGGTGATGAACGTGTGAACGAAGTTGCACGAATAATCAGTGGCGCCGAAATTACGCCCGAATCAATTGCCACCGCAAAAACTTTGATACAATAAAAAATGTCCCAAACGGGACATTTTTATTTTTGTTTGTTTAATACTTTTAATGCTTGTGCTTCTTGGGGGGTAAGTGATTTTTCACTTTCTTTGATAAATTCTTGCTGTTTATATTTCTTATATGCAGCATCAATAACATCAAAAATAGCCTGCTGGTCATCATTTGTGTGGTTGTCATTTTCGAACCAATCTGTTTCTGCAACATTTACGCCACCCAAATTAATTGCGTAATATCCATAATCCCATGCATTTGTGCAAACAAACAGCGTTTTGTTATCAGCATCTTTTACGGTATATGTGTCTGTGCCAGTACCAGACTGGTATTCAACAGAAATGTCGTTGCGTGCCAATGCAGTCATCAATTGAGCCTTAACAAAAGGGTTCAACTTCTTTGCAGGTGTGCGATATTTATATTGTTGGCCGTTCTGTGGATTCTTGCGAACAGTCACTTTTGAATCACCCATACCCATTTTTAATCCTTTTATTTATGTTTTCTTTAATTGTAAGTCCTTTTTTTGCTTTGTCAAGGTGTTATAGCTTCAACACCCCATCTGCGAATTCTATGGAATTTGGTGTGCCACCATTGGTGTTCGTGATAATTTTATCATCTTTATCACGGACAATTGCGTATCCACGCGCTAAAACATTTTTATAACTTAAACTGTTCAGCATTTGCCCAAGATGAGCCACAGATTGATTCAGTGCGGTCATTTTTGGATGTAATATATTACCGAACGAAGACATGTTTGCGATTTTCTGGGCGGCGTTTTGCAGTTTAGAATTAATGATAATATCCATTGTGCGTCCAATGTCGTCGATACGTTGTGCCTGTTCCATAACGGTTTGACGCGGGCTTTTGATGACAATAGATTCAATACGTTGTTTTGCAGAATTTAATCGGGCCAGAAATGCATTTGATATATGGTGCCACAAATTATCAATTTCTTGGCTTAATGCCAGTTTTGTTGGAACAACCATTTCCGCAGCCCCAGTTGGTGTCGGTGCACGAACGTCGGCTGCATAATCAATCAGCATCCAATCGGGTTCGTGTCCCACGCCAGATATCAATGGTATATGACTTGCTGCGGCGGCACGTACAACAATTTCTTCGGAAAAGGGCAACAAGTCTTCTAATGCGCCACCACCACGTGCAACGATAATCACATCAACATTGTTCATACGATTAAAGTATTCAATCCCAGCGGCAACTTCACGTGCAGCAGATTCACCCTGGACAGTGGCGGGATAAAGCAACACGTGAACCGGAAAGCGTTCCCGTAAACGATTCTGGATGTCTTGAAAAGCGGCACCAGTGGGACTGGTCACGACACCGATTGTTTGTGGCAGATGGGGCAATGGCTTTTTACGTGATTCATCGAATAAGCCTTCAAGTGCTAATTTCTGTTTGCGCATTTCAAGCATTTTAAGAATTGCGCCGACACCCGCCATTTCGATTTCATTGACAATAATTTGATAATTGCTGCGTGCGGGATATGTTGTGAATCGCCCGGTGACAACAACTTCCATTCCTTCTTCCAGTTTAAATGCGATTGGTGTTCCACGCCATATAATCATTTGAATTGCGGCGCCAGAATCTTTGATTGTCATATACATATGACCAGACGTCGCACGAGTGATTTGTGATAATTCGCCACGAATTTTTATGCGTGGAAATGCGGTTTCTACCACGCCTTTGAGTATAACAGAAGCGTCAGAAACGGTAAAAATTGTGTCCGCATTAACGGCCGGTTCCGGTTTTTGCATTTTTCATATACAATGTTTTTTGTTTTTTTGATTCTTTTACCAAGTTTATGCCCAGTGTCGCAGCAAAATTAGCCGGTGAATCGTGTTCAACAACCTTGTCAAATGCGGGTTTGCCGCATTTGTATGGTATGTCTTGTAAACTTGAATAATGTGTAAATTGATCCGCAGTTAAATCTAATATCGTGTTTGATGGTGTGTGCAATATGTAATAATGCGGTCCGTATGGCGCAAACATATCAGGAATTGCCATTAATCGCCAACCGTTTTCTTCGCCCCCCATCAGTGTGCAAAAAGCAATTGATGATGCACGACAAAAGCCATCGGAATGCCACATGCGTACTGCAACCTGGGGCGTCAGTTCTTCGTCTGGGAAAGTCATACGGCGAACATCTTTGGATTTAAACGCATTACGAAAATCTTTTACCAAGTGTTCTGCGTGTTTTTGTTGCGCGTCATCCAGTCCCATTTTACCGATGGTGTTAATAATTTTGTTCGTTTCGGTTGCATAAAGAATTTCTTGTGACTTGTCCATAACGCTGTAATTCTATCAAAAAACTAAAGTTCGGTCAATGGCCAACGGGGGCGGGGCGCCACAGGCTCACGCACGACGTTTCCAATCAAAAAGTTTTCAATTCCCGCCCACGCAATCATGGCACCATTGTCTGTACACAGGTTCATTGGCGGTGCGGCAAATATGATTTTATGTTCGGTTGCCAACTTTTCCATCGCGGTACGAATAGCACTGTTTTTCGCAACGCCGCCCGCAACAACCAATGTTTTTGGAGCAGCATCAACGACACGTTTGTCTTTGAACGCATGTGAAAGTCGGTTTATAATACAATCGACCACCGACGCTTGAAACGATGCACAGAAATCATTTATAAAATTGTCATCTCGTTTAGATTCTTCTGTTTTATCCAGAAATGTGCGTGCGGCTGTTTTTATGCCACTGAAACTGAAATCGCACCCGGGTTGATTACACAATGGACGTGGAAAGTTAAACGCACGTGGGTTGCCCAATTTGGCACGTTTATCAACAATTGGACCGCCCGGATATCCCAACCCCAACATCTTGGCAGTCTTGTCAAAAGCTTCGCCGGCACTGTCGTCTAATGTTTGTCCAATCATTTCATATTTACCGACACCACGGACCAGTAAAATCTGGCAATGTCCACCCGATGCCAACATTAATAAATACGGAAATTCAACAGATACGGCTTCATCGCCACCCGATGCGGTTGATGCGTGCAAACGTGGCACCAATGCATGACCTTCAAGATGGTTGACCGCCACAAGTGGCTTGTTTGTTGATTGTGCAATTCCTGTTGCCGCCATCCAGCCAACCAAAACGCCACCAATAAGACCCGGACCCGCAGTTGCGGCAACAATATCAATGTCGTTAATGGCTTTGCCGGCTTTTTCTAGTGTCTGTTTAATAACCTCATCAATTGCCAAAATATGTGCACGTGCCGCCAATTCTGGGACTACACCGCCAAATTTTTCATGTTCTGGGATTTGGGAATAAATAATGTGCGATAATATGTTGCGGTTAGAATCAACAACAGCCGCACTTGTTTCATCGCATGAAGATTCAATACCCAAACATAAAACAGGCTTTTCGTCTGTTGATTTGGTCGTTGCAGCCAAGCCCCCCATATCCATGCGTAAAAGTTTTTCGTCTTGTGTCATTTTTGTTTTATTTCCAGTAATATAATACCGATATTGTTAGGCATTTTTTTGCGTTTTGCAACATATTCATCAAATTTTACATCAACAACTTTGCCGGCACCGGAAGATGCATGTCGCAACATGCCATTTGGT
>JAFZXC010000017.1 GCA_017616975.1 Alphaproteobacteria bacterium | reverse complement strand
GTTTGATAAACCGTTATACATTTTTATGCGGTATTTAAATGCACCGATTTGGAATGTGTTTGATCGTGTGTTTGATGCGAAAATATGGCTTGTGTTGACGGGGATTTTGTTGTTTGTGGTTTTTGTAAAAAAATCCGTTAATTCAGGTGTAAAATATAAAAATGTAAAAAACAAGTTTAGCGTTTCTGTGGTCGTCAAAGATTTCCTTGGCAAGGTGCGAACAAACTATGCTTTTTTGATATTTTCATCTGTCTTGGGGGCGGGTGTTGTTGCCAATATAATCAAGGTCGTGTTGGGGCGTTTCCGTCCGGTGTTTTTCGAAGCACTTGGCATCACCGGTTTTCGTCCTTTTTCGTTTGAATGGGCGTTTAATTCGATGCCATCGGGGCATACGGCTGCAACATTTGCAGGTCTTGTTATGGCGGGTATGTTGGCGCCAAAAATAAAACCAATTACGTGGACACTGGCCATAATCGTTGGTGCATCACGGGTTGCATATGGAACACATTGGCCGACAGATGTTATACTGGGGGCATTTATTGGTATGGTTGCCGCCGATTTAATAAAGTATTGGGCGTTTAAGCGTAAATAAAAAATTCAAATAAAAAGGGTGCCGATATGATGGCACCTTTTTATTATATATGAAATTGGTTCGGTAAAATCTTACTAACACTTTGTGCTTTTTTATGATAAAATGCATCGTATGAAATCAGAATCTAAATTTTTACCGGACAGTGTTTCTGGGGTGTTAAAGTCGTTGTTGCTGCGTATATGTGGAACAACGATATTGTTGGTTGGAATTTGGGCCTTGTTGGCGTTGGTTTTTCATAATTCGTATCTGGATGGCTTTGCGTGTGCAAGTACATTTGGACCCCAGTCTTTTATGGGGAACGTTGTTGGTTTTGTGCGATATGTTATTGGTTTTGTGCCGGCATTGTTTGTGATTTTGTGCTGTATGCGCTGGGGGGCGTCAATGGCAATGGTTTGGGATGCCGAATATGCACCTGAATACAATATACTGCGTGGCTTTATTGCAATATGTGCCGGGGCGGCGGGTTTTGGAATTGTTGCACCATCGGCAACATATGGCGGACTGATTGGGGCAATCGCTGCAAGTGATATCACATCAATCATTGGTGGTTGGGGTGTAATTTTTGGCCTGTTGTTCATGGGTGTGTTTTTTGTAATGGCTGGAATGTTGCTGCATATAAAATGGTCACATGTTCAATCGCTGGCATGGACAGTTTGGCGTGGTGTGCGTTGGGTGTTGGCATTGTTCCATCTGGTCCAGCCAATGGAAGAAGAATATGATGAAGATGAAGAAGATGTTGAAGAAGAGGAAGAAGAAAAACCAAAACGTAAATCACGTGCGACAAGAAAGAAAAAATCCCAGACAGGTGATGAAATAGAATATGAATTGCCAGATCCAATGTTTTTGGAATTGTCTGACTTTGGTAAAAATGTTGTCACCAAAGAAATGAAGGAAAATGCAATCCATATGGAAGAATGTTTTGCTACATACCACATAAATGGCCAGGTGACTGGAATTCGTCCGGGACCAATTGTCACATTGTATGAATTTTTGCCTGCGGATGGAACACGTATATTAGATGTCACAAAGACCGCCGCAGATATGACACGTGCGATGGCGGTGGAAAAGATTCGTATCGCACATATCCCATCAACACAATTAATCGGTGTTGAAATGGCAAATTTAAAACGTGAAACTGTTCGTTTCCGTGGGTTGGTTGGCGATGAAAGATTTATCGAATCAAAGTACAAGATACCACTTGCGCTGGGGGTGGATATTGGTGGGAATCCAATGTATTTTGATTTGGCAAAAATGCCGCATATGTTGATTGCTGGGCGTACTGGGTCGGGTAAGTCTGTATTTGTGCAATCGATAATAACGTCTATTGTTTACCACTTTACGCCAGACAAGTGTAAATTGATTATTATCGATCCAAAGGGGTCTGACTTTGGGTTCTGGGATGATATACCGCACCTTATTACGCCGATTGTTAAAAACAATCCGGTGGCATCTGTTAATGCACTTAAATGGGCTGTGCGTGAAATGGATGATCGTTATCAAAGATTACAGGTTGTAAATGCACGTAATATCGAAACATATAATGAAACAATGGCGCAAAAGCGTGAAGCCGGGGAAGTGTTAACCCGCCAGGTCGCCGTTGGCACAGATGAAGAGACAGGCGAATTATTATTTGAAACACAAAATGTCGATATGGCCGATATGCCATACATTGTAATTATTATCGACGAAGTTGCAGATTTGATGTCTGTTGCCCGCAAGGAAGTCGAAGCGTGTGTCCAACGTATTGCGCAAAAGGCTCGTGCGGCGGGTATCCATCTTGTTATGGCGACCCAGCGTCCAGATACAACCGTCATTACCGGGACAATTAAGTCTAATTTCCCAACACGTGTATCGTTCCAGGCCCGCAGTGTCCAAGATTCTTTGACGTCGTTGGGCGAAAAGGGTGCAGAACAGTTGTTGGCAATGGGTGACATGTTGTTCAGTGATGCTGGGCGTGTTCCTGTGCGTATCCATGGTGCCTTTATTTCCGATCCGGAATTATCTAAAATTGGAAATTTCTTGCGTGCCCAGGGTGAACCAGAATATGTTTCTGGGGTTGTTGATGGCGAAGAAGAAGGTGGTGGTGATTTTGCTGGTGGCAGTGTTGGTGGTGCAACCGGGGGCAAGGGGGACGACCTTTATTCCCAGGCGGTCGAAATTGTGCGACGTGATAAAAAACCGACAATTTCATATCTGCAACGCCGTTTGCAAATCGGGTATAACAAGGCGGCAACATTGGTTGAACGGATGGAGGCCGAAGGTATCGTCAGCGCACCCGATGCAAATAATAAACGACATATATTATAAAAGGTGCCGCCCGTATGGGCGGTGTTTTTTTCCCAGGTGTCGTTTTTTACTTTATATTTTGTTTTTGGGCTTTTTTATGATATAATTTTTACCAAAAGGAGAACATATATTATTAAAAAACAATTCGCTTTATTAGTTAGTGCAGTGGCATTGGCTGGTGTAATGCCGGCTGGTGCAGAAACGAACTGGGGCACACGTGCGGGGTCCAGTGTGGATATCTCGGGCGGGCCGGCGGTACGTACACGTGAAAATGTCAATTATGCTAAATATCAAACACGTTCAAATTCTGCCACATATACAAGACAAGATGGCAAGAACATTTATTATACGCAACCATCAAATCGAAGCGCATTGTATAAACAATATATGTCCAGCGGTTCGTCACAAAACGTTCGTTCTTCACGTGCAGAAACAGTGCGCAATGAATTGAAACGTAAATACTATTTGGCGCATCCGTTTTATCAGCCGTTAAAGGGTAATTTTGGTTCTGTGACAGATTTGGCATATAATACCAGCAGTTACGATTTTACATTGAAAGATGTAGATTCTGCATTTGCGTCACTGGAAGGTGCCAAAGGAACATGGAAAGCACCACAAGTCACAATCAAAGAAGATTTCAGTTATGGTATCACCGACAAAATCGCATTGATCGGTATGTTGCGCTATGACATAAGTGAATATAAATTCGACTGGAAAGACGAAGAAGACGATAAAGAAACCGATAACGGATTAAACGTGTTCGGCTTGGGTGCACAATTCCGTGTGATTGACAGCAGTGATTGGATTGGTGAAGTTTCGGCGTATTTCGAACACCAAAAAGATATTGCAAATAATTATATCTTGGAATTAAAGGCGGGGTATAAGGTTTCACGGTCAACAATATATGGGTTATTGCGTGGACAATATATTGACGTCGAACGTGATGTATTGGGTAATGGCATCGAAGTAGACAATCCGGAACGTGCAATGTTCATTGTATACAAGATGGATGACCATGCGTTCTATGCCGAAGGTGGACTGGGCGTGTTCAGTGTTTTGGACGAAGATTGGACATTGAATATCGAAGGTATCTTTGGGCACTATGATTGGCACAATCAATTCAGTGTAAAGGGTGAAATTGGTTGGCAACCAAATGATTGGTTTGCGCTGGGGCTGTATGCACGTGCATCCCTGTATGACAGTGCCGATGGCAAAGATTTAGACTTTTATTGGTATCAGCCGGGCGTATCGGGATTTGAAGATGCGTTACACAAACTTAGTAAGATAAGCCTGGAAAAGAACCAGGAAATGTCTGTTGGTTTGCGTGCGATATTCCAATTCTAAAAGATATACGCATAACAACATAATGGTGATAACCAGATGAAAATCTGGTTGTCACCATAACAATATATCGGGGCGGGGCGTATGATAAAAAAATTTGCTGGGTTATTTTTTTCTTTGGCGATGTTGTCTCCAATGGTTGCGCATGCAGATTTTGATTTATCAACAGATACTGCCGACCCATTGTTTTTATTACAGGATAATTCTGTGTTGTCGGAAACGGCCGTTTCGTACGGTCATGAACACGAACATGATATTTTAAGATTTGGCCAAGCCTTTTCGTATGGATTAAATGATCGTCTGTCGATTGGTGCACATACATATTATCAATTTGATTTTACGGGGTCTTGGGATGGATTCGCCAGTGTTGATCTTGGCGGTGTTTATCGTATGGGGCGTGGTGAAGATAATGATGCACAATTGATTTCAGATTTGATATTGGGGTTTAAATTCGGGGGGTCGCCACATGTACGAACCCCAGAATATGCCGATTCGACATACTATGCGGGATTGCGCTTTGGACGGCAATTTGCCGGTGTGACATTGGCTGCGACAATTAAATCAACATGGGTTTTTGATGATAAGCGTGGACTTTCGTATATTGATTTTATTCCGGAATCTTACTTTCGTCTTGATCCAAATTGGCGTTCGGGATTGGGGCTTACGTTTCGTAAATCGACAAATCCAGAATTGTTAAACAACCAAGAATGGTTGAATCTTAAACTGGTGTGTCAATTTGGCCGCACACAGTATATTGGTCATTTTGACTATGAATTCGAAAGTGACGAAGCACAAATCGGTGCCAAGGTAAATATACTTTTCTAGGTTTTTATTTTTTACCCAGCTTTTCACGCAGACCGTTCCAATAATCAAGTCTCTTTTTTATTTCGCGCTCGAAACCACGTTCAACAGGTGTATAGAAAGTACGCCGTCCCATTTTTTCTGGAAAACAATTTTGTCCCGAAAAGCCGATTTCTGTGTCGGGTTCGTAAACATATCCGGCACCATATCCCATGTTCTTCATCATGCGTGTCGGGGCGTTTAATATATTTTTTGGTGGGGGCAATGAACCAAATTCATTTGCCGCCGCATAAGCAGAATGAATTGCGACATCCAATCGATTGCTTTTTGGTGCCGTGCCCAGATATACGACCAGTTCAGCAAGTGCGATGTCGCCTTCGGGTGAACCCATACGTTCGTATGCATTCCATGCAGCAATCGCCATTTGAATAGCGTTTGGGTCAGCCAAACCAACGTCTTCCATTGCAAATCGGGTCAGACGCCGGAATATGTACATGGGATCTTGGCCGCCAGTCATCATGCGGGCAACCCAATACAATGCGGCATCTGTGTCAGATGCACGTAAAGATTTATGAACAGCCGAAATTAAATTATAATGTTCATCACCAGACTTGTCCGACATTGGTGCACGTTTTTGAATTGCGTTATCCAGTTCGTCGGGCGACAAATTCTTTTTGAATTTTGCGTTAAACAAGTATTCAACCGTGTTTAATAAAAAGCGTGCATCGCCATCTGCCATTTGTGCCAAATGTGTTCGTGCCGCCGTATCAAGTGGTAATTTTTTTCCAGCGAACTTTTCGGTGCGATTCATCAATTCGATTAAATCATCTGTCCCCAGTGGTTCCAGAACGCCAACATGACAACGGGACAACAAAGCGTTGTTCAAATTGAACGATGGGTTTTCGGTTGTTGCACCAATAAACACAACGGTTCCATCTTCAAGATACGGAAGCAGGGTGTCTTGCTGGGTTTTATTAAAACGGTGAATTTCGTCGATAAAAAGTAATGTGCCACGACCAAATTGTTGACGTTGTTTTGCCGCTTCGATTGCTTTCTTGATATCCGCAGTTCCAGAAAACACCGCAGACATCGGCACAAAATCCATATCAACAGAATTTGCCAATGCACGTGCAATAGTTGTTTTTCCACATCCCGGGGGACCCCAAAGAATAAGGTTAGAAATCTTTTGACTTTCGACCATACGTCGAACAAGCCCATTTTCCCCCAAAAGCGCCGCCTGGCCCAGAACTTCGTCAATCGTATTTGGGCGCATCAAGTCTGCCAAAGGACGTGTATCATTACTCATTTATTTTTTTGTTTTACTTTAATTTTACTTGTCTTTTATTTATGGTATAATAAATTGTAATAAATAAACAAGGGGTTGGCAATTGGTAAATAATACAAAAGATGCCGAAGTCGCATTGGCGGTCGCAAACCTGGCGGCAGCGGCAATGGCGTCAAATCCAAAACTTACAATGGCGGCAGCCGTAGCCCAGGCACGAACAATGCTTTTGGGACATGTGGCAAGTGATGCAGAAATTGCAAAATCTGTGCGGCCAGATAAAATTCAATGTCTTGAAGATGGAACATGGCATACAATGTTGCGTCGGTATATCAAGCGTAAATATAATTTAACGCCGGAACAATATCGGGAAAAGTGGGGCTTGCCACACGATTATCCGTTTGTTGCACCAAATTATGCTGCGACACGTTCAAAAATTGCCAAGAAATCTGGATTTGGAAAAAAGAAATAGGAGATATTTTATGACCCAAACAAAACAAACAAATAACAAGAAAACAAATATCTCAAAGAACAAACAGAAACATCATCTGGGGCTGTCGGCGATAATTGCATATGCTATGGCATTGGGGGCTTTGGCGGTATCTGGAAAATTCGTGGTTAACAAAATTCGTGATAAAATAGAAAAATCTGATGATGACGAAACTTTTAAACCAGAAACGTTTGGTGCGTATTATGATCGTATGCGTTCAATAACACCATTGTTAATTGGCGACCTTATTGCCAAAGAAGGTGTGCATGTTAATAAACAGGGTATGCATACACCGTATCTTGATTCACGTGGCGTTTGGACAATTGGCTTTGGTTCAACAAAATTAAAGAACGGTCAACGTGTTACGAAAAACACGCAGCCGATATCAACCGAAGATGCATATGAATTGGCACGCTGGCATTTGGAAGATGGGGAAACTTATTTCTGTTTGTATTGTTATGATACAGAATATAAAACAGTTAATGTCAAAGATGTTAGCGAAGCTTTTGGTATGGGGTCGATAATATATAATTCGTACAGTAAATTAATCGAAAATAAAGAATCAAAAAACTGTAAAGAAAGATTTACATTATTACGTAATTTGTATGAAGAAAAGGGCTTTGGTGTCACCGACCAAGAAGTCAAAGATTTATTTGCTAAATATCCTGTGATCGATGCAACAAGTTTTGGTAATGCGTGGCTTAGCGGTAAATCAAAACGTGTCGTTGCGGATAAATTGGGCGGCTTTTTAGCGGGGGGGCGTGGATTGTATTGGCGCCGTTGGTTAGAGGCAGGATTAATTACTGGCGATGTGACGCCACAAATGTTGTTGGATTGTCCGGTAAACGGTATGTATGAATTCTTCCAATGTATGGGCGAAGAAAAAGAAGCCTTCTTTGTTAAAGATGTAGCAGGAAGACCACAAGTAAACAGAAAGACATATAAAAAGTTCAAATTGTGGTTGAATGCACCTGTTAATAAAGATGGGCAATCTATTGCACATTGGAAAAAGGTTCGTGACTATATGCCAGATTATGCATTGTCTGCATGTGACGGCGTTGTGTGCAAGTTAGGAAAACGAGCATCAAAAGAACAACGCATAGCACAAAGAAAAATTGCCAAAGAAACATATGTGATGACATATGAAGATGCATATAATGCAGCAATTGATGCATATAGAGCGGGAAATTATGAATCTGCAGCAAGACAATTAGAGGCTCTTTCCGCAGAATATCCAGACAATGCATTGTTGCATAATGATTTGGCTGCGACATATAATCATCTTGGTCGCTACGAAGAGGCAATTAAACATGCCCAAGAAATCGTAAGACGTATTGGTGATAAATCGCAATATGCGGCGGCACAATATAATGCCGGGTTTGCATATGAACAATTGGGCAAGCTGGATCAGGCTTTGGCTAATTACAGATTGTCTGTGAACAATGGAAATCACAAGGTGCAATCGGATGTGACTCGTGTGACAAATAAAATAAGAAATAACACAAAGTCCAAACCAAAAAAGGTTGCGTTTAATGATGCCGCAGGGCGTGTAAAAACAAAGGGTATGAAACCCCAGGTGTTAAAAGGTCTTTCACCAAGGGGACGTGTATAGCCCGATATGGTCCAGGAGGGACATATGCAAGTTTATGTGAATTTTGAAGATAAACGTTGGAAAAAATACGATATTGACTTCAATCGTATTGCAACGGCGGCGGGCCCAAAGCGCCACGGGGTTGAGGTTTCTATTACACTTACTAATGACAAAGAAATACATAAACTGAATAAAAAATATCGCAATATAGACCGACCGACAAATGTTTTGTCTTTTGAATTGGGCGACGATTTATTGTTAGGGGATATTTATATATCGCTTGATACCGTTGCACGTGAAGCAGCAGATGCCGGAATAAGTATCCCAGAACATGTTGCGCACATGGTGGTACATGGTATGTTGCACTTGCAGGGATATGACCATATACAAGATGACGAAGCTGTCATTATGGAAACCAAAGAAATCGCAATAATGAAAAAATTGGGATATAAAAATCCATATGCTGATGATGAATGTGGATGTGGTTGTGTAAACTGTGATTGTAAAAATTGTGCATGTCATCATTGTCCTGGCGATAAAACAATTTCGTTTTTTAAAAAAATAAAAATACGTGAAAATGGTTTTTGGCAATATGCGCTATATGCATTGTTTGGTGGGGTTGCGGCGTTTGGATTTGCCCCGTTTTATATGTGGTGGGCAACTGTGTTGGGTGTTGGTGGCGCCTATTGGTTAACGGTTCGGCGAAAAAATTATGGTGGCATAATACATGAAATGCTTCGGCTGGCGCCTTTTGGTATTATGTATGCAATTGCGATGCTTTGGTGGACATTAAATTCAATATATGTTGTGCCGGAATTAACAAAACAATTTGCAATATGGACAGTGCCTGCATTAATTGGTATTGGCTTGTTTGGGGCGTTGTTCTTTGTGTGGCCATATGTCGCAATTACACAAGGTAAAATGACGGCTGCACAACGTGTATTTATGTTTTCTGGGGTGTGGACGATTATATTGTGGTTGCGAGAATGGATATTCACGGGTTTCCCGTGGAACCCAATTGCAAATATAATGTTGCCTTTTCCATCGGTTGCTAATTCTATGTCTGTATGGGGGGCGTTGGGATTAACTTTTGTAATTACTGGTGCGATCGCATCAACACTTGAATTGTTACGGAACAATAAAAATGTTAAGAATTGGATTGTGTTTCTGTTTTTTGTGATAACGTTTGTATGTGGCGGTATCCTTGGGATACATAATATGAATGTTGCTGAAAATGATACAGAAAGTTCGGTCAAAATTCGTATTGTGCAACCCGCACAAACCCAGTCCCAGAAAATGATTTATTCACGCACAGATGCATTAAAGCGGGCCGAAGATATTTTATTAGATTTGTTTAAAATGGCGGCATCGGGCGATGAAGCTGATTTAATCGTTTTTCCAGAAACGACCTATCCATATACTATTACAAACAACGATGATATGCCACTGGCCCAGGCGTTGAAAACAAATGTAATAATTGGTGCAAATTATTTTGATGGGGCAAAAGTGTACAATTCAATGATTGTCGCATCGAAAAATGGGAACATTTCTAATATATACAGTAAATCACATCTTGTACCGTTTGGTGAATATCGACCAATGGGGTTTTTGCCGGCACCGGCGAATCTTGCCCATGGGGGTGGGGCGGAACTTATTTCTGTTAATGCGGGTGATGACGATTTTGTTTTTGCGCCTGCGATATGTTATGAAATTTTATTCACAGATTCTTTGGTGCCGGAATCGGTACTTGCACCGAATGCGATTATTAACATCACAAATGATACATGGTTCGGCAAAACCCCCGGAACGTATCAGCATCTTGATATGGTGCGTCGGTATGCAATTGAATCTGGGTTGCCAGTGATACGTGCAAATTATTCTGGGATAAGTGCATTTGTCTTGTCAAACGGTGAAGTTTTATCGTCGTTGCCAATCGGTCAAAGTGGAATCATTGATGGCACTGTGTGGGGGGCACACAAGACATTTTATCGCACCATTGGACGCAACGGCATGATGATAATTATTTTGCTGATTGCGTGTATAGGCGTAATATCCACACGCGACCGGCCGAAGAAAGATTAGATTCCGGAATACGGGCGTCGTCGATTTCTTGGATAATTGATGCGATTGAACGTTTTTCTTGCTTTGCAATTTTATTCAATGCGACAACAAAATCATTTTCCAAAGAAATGCTTGTTTGGTGGCCTGATAAAGATACAGATATTTTTTTCATATTAAAATTTTCCTGCAAGCAAACAGTCGGTTATTGCACGATAGGGGTCATCGTATTTTCGTAAAGTGCGCAAGTTTAAATTGTCCAACATATAAAATGTGCCAAAAGCATCAAATGCAAACCAGAATAAATCGTTGCGACCAAATATGGTTTTCCCACGAATCTCGGGCATGCCGACCAGGTTGATATTTATGTCAACAATAGATGGAATTGGGACACTTAATCCACGTGTGTTTTCAATCGGTCCAAATATATATCCAGCCCCCAGATTTATTGCCGACGCATGGTTATACAAATCAATCAAAATTGCCGGAAACATTGCACATCGACGTGATTGCAACGCATTGTTAGCCAATTCAATATCACGTTTCTGGGCGGGTGCATAAATTGTTGCGCCACGTGATTTTATTGATGATAAAAATTCAGTCGTATTCATTTTTATTCCATTCCACGTGATGTTACTATTTGTGCCGCAATTTCGGTAAGTCTGTCCTGGGTCGCATTACCGCCATCGCCACCCCCTGCCATGTGTGCAGGGATATAAATTTTTTTTGCAGGATTCGGCAACCAAACAAAATCATTGCCGGACTGTTCAATAATAAATCGATCCATGTTATGTGCATGTGGAAATGTCAGGCACATAAACAGATTGTCCAGTTCAAGTTTTCCACCCCATACAAGCGGAACACGAAATCGTACAGACAGATTTTCAGGCAAGCGACGTCCCATAACCAAGTCGATAAAATCTTGTTGTGGTAAATTTAGAAAAGCAAGTTCTTGGATGGAATCTGTCAGTGTTGTTGCAAATGTGTGTATTAATTCGTGATATTTTTTAAACCAATCTGGCGCAATTTGATGCGGAATGGGGCGAAACTTTTCCAATGGCAAATCGTCCATTCCAAGTTCTTCGATTCTGCTGTCGGCAGCGGCCTGGGTTAATGACATCAAATCTTCCTTATGTAATCAATGACCGTTCCAATGTATGCCGAGTATGCATCAAAGTTTTCAGCCTCGTCTTCATCTGGGGCGATGTTTTGATGTGCATCAATATATGTGCGCAAATCTTCGACAGTATCAAAAAGCAAAATGTCATTGTCGGCATTTTTATCAGTGGCGTCGATTATAAATGCATGAACATCTATTTCGATATCTTCAAGTGTATCGGTAAAGACACCTTTTAATGTATCGACAGCCTTGGTCATATCGGTGGTTGATACGCCCGATGCACCAATCCATAAGACTTCATCAGTACCAATGGCGATTACGGATGTTTGAATCCCTTTGATACGGGGTGCCCCCTTGACCAAATAGCCATTTGATGTAAACACGTCATGAATGTCCGCATAGTCTTGTTCGGGATTTGTTTTTGTGTTTTGGGCCGGTGCAGAAAGTGGGCCCGTTGGTACAGGGGCCCGGGTAATTGTAGGGGTGTTCAAGCGTGGTGGCCGAGTAAGCGCCGGTCCCGCATATGTTGTTGCCTGTTGTTGTGGTGTTTCAGGTTGTTCAGTTTTTGTTTGTTCGGTCGGTGTTTGTTCAACAGTTGATGTTTGCGGTTGTGATACGGGTGTTTGCATTGTTGGTTGTGTGCGATCAAATACCGGTAATACAATTTTACGACGACGTGGCTGAATCAAAACATAAAGACCAAACACCAGTAGTGCGATATATAACAAAATCGATATATAAAAAGATGTTTTTACCGGTTGGTTAGATGCCTGCATGTATGCAAGGTATTGCCAATGTTGAAAAGAGAACATGTTAAAACCATATTTGGTATTAAACCAAAAATCCGCCCCCATTGTGATGGCTAATAACCACAATAATCCAACCAAGATATTATTTATTTTGTTTTTCATTTCGCTTTAATTGTATCATATTTATGATAAAGTAAAAAGAAAAGAATGATTGACGAAAAAGAAATTTTTAACGAGATTCGTAATAACATCAGTATGGTGTGTGATGATGACTGTGCTGGGGCCGATTTAGCGGCGGCGGCAGGTGTTGCGATATCTAACAAGATGCGTTCGATATGTGTTCCGCCGAATCGTGTGACGGATATCTGGCCGTGGTTAGAAAATTCGAAAATCAACATAATTTCACGCTTTTTTGTCGATGGTGTAATAAATGATGATTTTATGTCTGGTTTATCTACGGAAATAAATGCGACTTTTCGTGATGGGGCAAATGGGGTAATCGTTTTTGTTGATATGCCACATTTGAAAAAGTTTGCCGCCGAAATTGTAAGCGTTCGTGACGATTTGTTTTTTAACAAGTCTTTTGGAATCGGTTTAGATATCAGTCAGGTTGGTGCGTTTGATTGGGATGATGTTTTTGGAATTTTGAATTTAATACATGCAGATTCACTTGTTTTAACATTTGATAATGATACTGGGAACAAGTCTGATTTTGTTGGACGTGTATTTGCAATGTTAAATGCCAATCGTGGTAATTGGGGTGGGGTGGTTAATTTTATGTTGGTACAAAATCCAATTCGTATCGACCAGGTATACAGATTAATTCAACAAATCGTTCCAGATACGATTCTTAAAACAGAATTTTTCATCGGTGTTGATAATATGTAAACGTCTGTATGCGCCGAAATCGTGCATATAGAGCATTTTTAGTTTTCAATTATAATATATTTTGGGGCGGTTGTACCGGCTTTGTTTTTTTCTTGGTATCGGGTGTGGATTGTTTCCATGTTTGGAGTTGAAATTTTTAAATTGGTTGTTCGGGCTTGTTCGCATATCCAATCAAAGTATTCCCAGTGGTCTGTGCCGATGATGATTTGTCCGCCGTCCCCCAGGTGCGTTGCCAACATTTTTAAAAATTCAGCAGATAACAAACGACGTTTTTCATGTCGTGTCTTTGGCCATGGGTCTGGATGCAGAACCCAAATTTGATCAAATTTAGATGTGGTTTGGCGCAAATAGTCACGAACGTCATCTGGCCAGATAAAAATGTTTTTATATTCGGGTAAAATTTCATTTGTTTTGTTGTCGCACATTGCCGACAACAATGCCGCAACACCGTTTGCGAATGGTTCGGCGCCAACAATTGTCGAATCGGGGTTGTTTGTTGCCAAATTACGTACGTGTTCGCCGCCCCCAAAGCCGATTTCTAAAATAAGATTTCCGGTCTTTTTGATGTTTTTTGGTGAAATTGCCGGCAAAATATTGTCCATAAGCCACATTTTTCGTGTGGACAGTTTTTTACCGTGCCGTCGGCCAAAAGTTCGTATTTCTTGATTTTCCATGATATTAGTATAAAATCACAATTATTAAAAAACAAGGATGATTATTATGATTGACTTGGTGGAACAAATAAAAGTTAATGGTTTTTTGCTGTGTCCGTTAAAGGCGACATTTGAAAACGCAAATATGATATACGATATTTTTGCGCAGGATATGCAAAATCTGCGTTTTTGGATCCCAAATACAGATTATAAAAATCCTGGTGATGTGTTCATGGTTTTAAAGACACGTGAAAGAAGTGTGAAACAGTGTATGTACGGCATATACAAAGATAAAGAATTTTTAGGAGAAATTGGCATAACCGGTTATTCTGATGTAAATAAATATGCTATTGTTGGTTATTGGTTAAAGGCGTCTGCACGTGGCTTTGGCACAATAAACAAAGTATTGCCGGCAATAGAAAAGATAGCATTTCAAAAAATGGACATTAATAAACTGAAATTGAACTGTGACGTACAAAATATAGCGTCACGCAAAATTGCAGAAGCAAACGGTTATAAACTTGATGGAATAATGCGTGGGGATCGTGTATGGCCCGATGGATCTGTTCATGATTGTTGCGAATACTCTAAATTAAGATTGGAATTGGCAAAAGGAAAATAAAATGCGTAATGGTTTGGATAAAGATTTAATTGCACGTGTGCTGGGGGCGGCACCAAAATATACTATTGCGGAACTTGAAGAAAAGTTCCCGCCACGTAATTTGCCAGAAGGTGGCATGGTCACACGTGTCGC
>JAFZXC010000016.1 GCA_017616975.1 Alphaproteobacteria bacterium | reverse complement strand
GCCGAAGGTCGCATATATGCCCATGTTGCAATAAGCGCAGAAAACATGTACATAGGGACGATTCTGGAAGAAGTACGAACCAATGATATTATTTCAGAATTGCCGGTGAATATCAGTGCATATGGTGTTGCAAATGGACACGATTTAGCAGAAATTATGAAAACGATGACGGGGCCTGTGGTGATAAAATCTAATGGTCGTGGTTATATGCGTTCGGAATTGGTTTCATATATTTATGGTAAAGACACACTGACATCGCTGGGCGAAGGGGTACAAGATTTGTTCAGTGCAGACGATAAAAAGAACGATAAAATAAAAATATCATGTGCCGCTGTAAATGTTAAATTGCGTAATGGGTTGGCAGAGACACAAAATGGTGTTGCTGTTGAAACAGCAGCAATTAATGGACGATTGGTTGGTAGTGTCGATTTGGGTAAAGAAAAAATGAAATTAGCTTTGACGACAGTGCCGGTGCGTGGACTTAAACTGTCGCTGTCTGGAAACGTTGTTAATGCTATTGAAATAACCGGTAATTTATCAGAGCCAGATGTAAAAGTAAGCGGACTGTCTGTGGCAGGCAAGGTTGCATCTGCAACCGGGTTGGGACTGTTGCTTGCGCCGTTTACGGGGGGGCTTAGTGTTGTTGCGGGTGCGGGAATTGGACTTGTTGCGGGTGATTTATTGGAAAATTGGCTGGCTGATGACGAACCATGTAAGACCGCCTTAAAAAGTGGTGCGCCATCACGGCGTGATGATCCAGACTGGCTTGATAAACCAGTTAATGAATTGATGGAAAGTGTGTTTAACAACAATACGCAAATCGTAGACGGTGGAGAATAAAATGTTCAGCTGGTTGAATCTTGTTCAAATCATAATAATTGTTTCGTTGATATGGTTTTTCTATAGGACATTTATCAAAAACACCCAATCAGAAAAGTTAGTGCGTGGTTTGTTCAGTTTGGCTGTATTGTGGGCGTTGGGGTTTGTTATGTCGTGGGCGCATCTTTGGTTGTTGGGGCGCTTTTTCCATTGGACGGCATTGTTTTTATCGCTTAGTTTAATTGTCGTTTTTCAACCAGAGTTGCGTAAGTTTATGGCATTGATGGGCAATGTTAATCAATGGCGCAACATATTAAAAAATGGCGGGGTAGGATTGCGTGATACATCAAGTCTTGATGCAATCTGTTCGGCGGTAGAATATATGTCCGCAAGACATACGGGGGCATTAATTGTTTTCCCAATCAAGTTAACAGACAGTGTGATTGTAAAACCCGGTGTGCGTGTTGATGCGGCAATAACAACAGAACTTATTTTGACTATATTTTTCAATAAAACGCCGTTGCATGATGGTGCAATGATAATCGAACACAATCGAATTGCGTATGCCGGGGCGATATTGCCGTTGTCTCAAAACAATTTAAATTGGAAATATGGAACACGTCATCGCGCAGCACTTGGTTTGTCGGAACAATCGGGGGCGGTGGCGTTGGTCGTGTCCGAAGAAACCGGTGATATATCAATTGCCGAACGGGGCAAGTTCACCAAGTATGATGATATTAAAAAACTTCGTGCAAAATTAGAAAAGGTGTTGGATAAATAAAATCAGCATCATGATTTTATATTTTCAATTTTCTTAGATGTGCTTTTTGTGTGTTTGATATGCGATACGATTCAATTGCTTTTTGAATTGTTTTGTTATGGGTCCATGTGTCCAGCTTTTTGTTTTCGATGATACCGATAATGTCATCCCAATTTTTTGTTAGTGCTGTTGCAAAATACCACGCACGCATCATATTGATATAGTATTCGTTGCTTTTGATTTTTATAATCATATCAGCATAAGAAGAATCGAATTTATCGCCCAGAAAAAACCGCATTAATAAACCAATCGCAAATCGCACAGTGTATGTATGATTTGATCTAATCCATTTGCGTATCCATGGTAAAATTTGGTTGGTATTTTTTGCAAAAATTTTTGGTATCAGTTGGTCGCATGTAGCCCAATTGTCTATATACGGCAGAAATGCATCCACCAGATTAATACATTTTTCCAGGTCACAAATGCCAGATAATATAAATGCATGAATTTGATTCTCTTCAAAGTATTTATGTGGCAGTTTGTTTAAAAATTGTTCTGGTGATGAAATCGTTTTTGCATACTGGCGTAATTCTGGTGTGCGAACACCGATTACATTATTTGCGTTTGTTGTTGGAATGAAACTTGTGTTGAAATGCGCAAATTTTTCATCCCGCATATTAAACAAATCAGATACGATTTTGTCGTGCATATTAAATTTTGTCTTTTGAATACATTTTATGTGTAATTTCATAAACACATGTTTCTGTCATATATTTTATTGCGGGGACAAGATAATCACGTGGATTGAAAACCCCAGCGTCAGTTTTTAGAGTCTTGCGCACAGCAGCGGTAAATGCAAGACGCAAATCGCTGTCTACATTTATTTTGCATATGTTTGTTTTGGCGACACGTCTTAATTGAGCCTGGTCAATGCCACATGCGTCTTTTAGTTTTCCACCGTATGTATTTATTATATCAAGGAATTTTTGGTGAACGTTTGATGCACCATGCAACACAAGTGGAACATCGGGTATTTTCTTTTCGATTTGTTTCAAAATATCAAACCGCAGTTTGTCGTCCGTCGTTTTACATTTATATGGTCCGTGACTTGTCCCGATGGCGATGGCTAATGAATCTATGCCGGTGCGTTTTACAAATTCGGCTGCGGCATCTGGGTCAGTATAGGACGATTTTGTTGATTTTGTGTTTTTATCTTCGATACCGTTCAAGATACCCAATTCTGCTTCGACCGACACATTGTGGCGATGCGCATATTTCGCAACTTCGTGGGATAGTTTGATGTTTTCTTCAAAAGATTTGTTTGATGCGTCAATCATGACCGATGAAAATCCCAAATCAATTGCGTGAATACAAGCATCCAAGGTGTGCCCATGATCAAGGTGCAGGGCAATCTGTTCGCTGGGGCTTGCGCATATGCCGGTCATTAACCCCAACAACATGTCGTCGCCCATATATTGAATTGCACTTTCGGATGCTGCCAAAATAACCGGGCTGTGTGTTTTGCGTGCCGCAGATACAATGGCGGTTAATGTCTCCATATTATAGAAATTAAACGCCGGAACCGCATAGCCCCCAACAAGTGCGTTTTTTAGCATGTTGTTGGTGTTTACAAAGCCAAAATCTGAAAATTTCATTTTGCATCCTTATGTTTGTAAAAATTATAGCATATTTTATTGCAGATGGGGTGATTTTTTTATAGGGGGCTTGACAATGTGGGCGTTTGTGCAACAATTAGAACATCGAATCGGGGGCGCTTTGAGAGGGGCGACTTTAACAAGGGAAGTTGTTATGAAGAAAGCATTGTTTTCTGTTATCGCATTGGCTGCTTTGGCGGGTTGTGCATATGATTACTATCGTGGCGGTGTTCGCTATGTCCAAGATGGTGAAGATTGTGTGTTTTACTATGGTGAATATGGGGCACATTATGCAAGCGATGTTCGTGAATTAGACACAGACAAACGCATTGTGTATCGCAATACTCGTTGCAGCGAATTGTTTGCACGTGATAATGGTGGCATTGCACCACGTCCACAACGTGCGGTTTTGACACGTGCTGCGGCGGCTGCACCATCATGTGGTTGCGAAAAATGTGCCGCAAAAAGCACACCACGTTATGTCATTGTTCCGGCAATGTAAACACGTGGTAAACGGATAAATATAAAAGGCGCCAAATGGTGCCTTTTATATTTGAATAATCGTAAAATTTATGATAAAATTGTATTACAAGAATATATAAGAAAGGGGAAACTTATGAAAAAAATTACGAATAAAATCAATATGGCAATTATCGGTATGATGGTTGCAAGCC
Source organism: Alphaproteobacteria bacterium (assembly GCA_017616975.1). Taxonomy (GTDB): domain Bacteria; phylum Pseudomonadota; class Alphaproteobacteria; order Rs-D84; family Rs-D84; genus Enterousia. Next base: position 1,929 of record JAFZXC010000016.1, on the reverse strand, counting down.
CGGCTTTTGCTGCCCAGGTTAACGAAAGTGCGATTTGTATGCTGCTGAACGAAATGAAGGGCGTATTCAATATGTTGCGGACCTTCTGCTTTATTGGTGCAGCGTTCATTATTGCTGGTTGGGCATGGGGATATATTTCTGGGGGAAAAGATGGAAAGGCTTCTCCTTCGATGGACGATTTGAAAACCAAGGGAACTGGATTGTTGGTGGGCTTTATCTTGTTGTTCAGTGTTGGTTTGATATTACAGTTCTTGTTAAGTGCATCGGGTGGCCGGACATTTGGTTGTTCTGGTATTGCACAGTGGTAATTTTTCAAGCAGAACAAAAATTAAAATGCGATCGAATGATCGCATTTTTTATTTATCTTCGACGTTGGCAAGCGAGAACAATACCGATGATATGAGAGATTGATAGGGGACATGTTGTTGTTCAGCCAGTTGTTTTATTTTATCCAGAACGGGCTTTGGAATACGCATATTTATAACACAGTCTGATTTGTTAAATGTTTTGTATGCGGCGTATTCACGAAGAAGCGCATCGATGTTCATTATAAACAATTGTTGCATAACATTTGGCATCCGTCACCCCTATACATTAAGCAATACGTTCGTAATTACAGTTGACTATATCAATGTATTTACAATTGTCAATACAAATATAAATACAGTTGTAGTGGCGGGTGTGATGACGGTTGTAAATGCGGGTGTAAATATAAATAAACTTTTGCTTTTTGGTTTTGGGGTGTATAGAATGTGGTTTATAGGTAATGGAAGGAAAAATATGCTTAAAAAAATAGTAGCGTTATTTGCGATATGTTTCGCATTTGTTTTGCCGGCTCGTGCAGAATTAAAAGTTGATATTGTTGCGGGCGCATTAGACCCAACCTCTGTTGCGGTGCAAAAGTTTGAAACCGGTAATGGTGTTGCGGCGGCAGATGCCAAAACGATTCGTGAAGTGGTGGAAAACGACCTTAAAAGGACGGGATTGTTTCGTATCGTTTCCCATGATGCGTTTCCGGAATATGTTAAAATGGGCGAAGTGCCAAAATTCAAATCTTGGATGGCAATTAAAACCCAGGTCTTGGTCCAGGCGCGTATGAATGCGGAATCTGGGGGCAAGTATAAGTTAGAATTCTTTGTGTGGGATATTAATGGTACCGAACAAATAGAAGCCCAGTCGTTAATCGCATCAAAAAAATCGATTCGACGCATGGCGCATATTATGGCAGATGCAATATATGAACGGCTGACCGGGGAATTAGGATATTTTGATACTCAAATTGTATTTATTGCGGAAACGGGACCGGTGCATAACCGTGTAAAGCGTATGGCAATTATGGATTATGATGGATATGGTATGCGGTATTTGTCGGACGAAAAGACATTTGTTATGTCTCCGCATTTTTCACCCAATATGCAAACGGTTGTATTTTTATCGTATCGTGATGATGACCCAATGGTTTGGACGCTGGATTTGGATACTGGTGAACAACGGCGACTTGGGCAATTTGGTGGCATGAATTTTGCACCACGGTTTTCGCCTGATGGAACAAAAATTGCTCTGTCTTTGGTCAAAGACGGGATTACACATATATATGAATATGATATTGAAAACAAAACTTTGCGCCAATTGACGTTTGGCAATTCGCTTAATACCAGTCCGTCTTATTCCCCAGATGGCAAAAAGTTGGCGTTTAATTCCGATCGTTCGGGTAAACAACAGATTCATGTCTTGGATTTGGAAACACTTGCTGAACAACGTATAACATACGGGGCGGGGCGGTATGCGACACCAGCATGGTCGCCTGATGGTAAATTTATTGCGTTTACAAAAATTGCGGACGATACGTTTTATGTCGGCATCATGGATCCACGTGGCAGAGGCGAAAAAATTTTGGCGGGTGGCTGGTTTATGGAGGCTCCATCATGG
>JAFZXC010000015.1 GCA_017616975.1 Alphaproteobacteria bacterium | reverse complement strand
TTGGTTGGACATCCAGAATCTCTTTTGTTTCTTTCTTTTCTTCCTCTTCTGCCTCTTCTTCCTCTTCTTGTTGGGATGTGTCTGAACCTGTAGATTCGACCAATGATGTTTTTGGTGTTGTTAATTCTGTGATAGGCGTCCATTGGACAATGTTTGTAACAAAATCATCCAATTCATCTGTTTTCAAAAAGAATGTATCATTATAAATACGGAAATACGCAATGCTTACATCTTCAAGATTTTTGTCATTGATAATTTCTTGGCATCTGCGTTTGATTGCCGTACTTAATTCGGCAACAGCAATGACATTATTCGGTTTTGGATGTGTTTCATAATATAATTTTGCTGCATCATCTGGGGTTCTCCAATGTTGTGCCTGATGTATTACTAATGCGGTCAATCTTGGCATATCTGGAACCGTGTAAAGTAAAGAACTTTTAACCATCACAGGAATAACATATTCACCGCTTTCGCCAAATTGAACAAGCGCAAATTCAACAGATTTCTTAAAGTCTGGCCCCGAAAGTGATATAGGTGACGCAGCATACATCAAATCAACCAATTGTCTTAATGTGTATTTAACATCTTGGCGTTTCACATATTTGCGTTTTTGTGGCGTGCCCGGTTGTTCCGTGCTAGGTTGGGATTGTGTTTTTGTGTCTGTTTTTTCGTCGCTTTGTCCAGAATACGATGGGGTAATAAATTTGTCGCTGGACGGGGTGGCATCAATGGAATCAACGGTGTTTTTATCTGGCAATATGATAGACGTTTCGTTGGTATTCGTTTCTGTGTCTTGTGTTTCTATTTCGTCTTCGTTTTGTGTGTTTGCCGAATTTTTTGTAGGTAATTTTAATTGGCTGCGTACCAGGTCGCTGTCATAATTATACAACGTTTCACCATACAGTGTAATTTGTGATGGTGTTTGTTTGTATTTTTTCAGTTCGTCTTTCAGTTCATTATTTATTGTGGTAAATAACGACGCAGATTCTTTGACGAAATTCAAATCTGAATCTTGAGAGTTTTTACTGCCAAAACGTAAAACAATTATGTGTTTTGGATCAAATGATGCGACATAAAGACGGATACCACCACGAAAGTATGCTTGGGGGGTTAATTCAATCGCTTTGCCGTCTGTGATGCCGTCAACATTTTGGATTTCGTATTTTGTTTCTGGATTTTGTAATTCGTTCAAACTTTTTATACGTTTTTTTAATGGCAATCCATGGTATTCTTGCAATTTGTCGATAACAGATTTGGTTAACCACACGGTTCGCTGTTTTGGTGCAGATGCATCGGTGGCTGTTGCAGAATTGTCGCCCTTGGTATTATCTGGGTTTTGTGTTATTTGTTGATCGCCACCATCATTGGTTTTGTCTGTGACGGCACGGATAATCTGGTTTTCAAATGGTGTAATACGATCTTTCCTTATGCCGACAACACGACCGTTTGCATCTTTTTTGATAAATTTATCTTTCAGGTTATTAGTGATGATTGTTTGAATTTCGTCATCGGTTAACAATGACAAATCAAGTGCTGGGTTGTCTTTGTGCAAAGCAGACAGAATGTCTTGCAAACTTTTAAATTCTGGTTCTTGGGGGGTTGACTTGTCTGTGTCGACAACGGCTGGGACCGGTTTTTTCGGTTTTGGCTGCGGCTTTTCTTGTTCAACTTTGTCTTTACGAGATTGAAAATCTTCAAGTTCTTTTTCAATAAGGGTTTTTAAATCGGATGTCCCTTTGCCCTTGCGGTTGGTTTTAGTTGTGATTACTTTTACATTAGGATACCGCTTGAAAAACGCCATCACATCGCCCAAATTGTTGCCCATTGTGTTTTCATCGCCTTCTTTTACGATGTCCCGAATATCATTGGGAGAGAAAAATGAGGATTGAACAACAAGTGTTTCCAGTTCTTCGGGCAATTTATCAATCTGTGCAGCAAAATCTTCATAAAACTCGATTGTATTTGAACAGTCAATGGTTTTAGTGTGTGGAAACTTTTCAATTTTGAGAAACAAATCTGCGTCCCAATTTGAACAATCAAACACCCCCGTGACAGCCAATGGAATAGCACGGGAAATATCATCGTGGTCAGTTGCAGGTTTGTATGTGCGACAATTGTAATCGCCGATAATGACAGCCTTGCGTAAATCAAAATTATTGCCCGATGGAGCATCAACGACACCAGTTTGTTCGTTCGTTATGATAAACAGTCGATCGTCTATTGTATCACCAAAGTTCGACGCTATGTCGTTTGGAAAGTTGTTCAGGTTTGCATATTTATACGATTCTTTACCAGTGGCAACCTGATATTTTTGGGTCATGATTTGGTCAAGAGCTTGTTGCTGAGATACGCCAAGTTCGGACAGCGGGTTTGTACACCAGACAGAAATGGCATTTTTCTTTTGGCGCCGTTGCAGTTCCTCTTTGAGCAGTGGCATATAGACACGTTTCACCATAAAATTGTTGTATTCTTCATCGGACATCGCAGCAATTTGTTCTATGGAAGAGATTGCCGATAGTTTTTTTGCCTCCATACGCTCTTTGGAAATAATTGCTGTTATGACGTCTTGTCGATTTTTAGTAATATTATCGCTTAATGTTTGCCTTTCTTCTTCTGAAGATGCGGACACAATATCTTTTATAACTTGGCGTAACTGTGGATAATCATCTATCGTTTGGGCTGCCGATGAAACCGCATTTATGACATCTTTCATGATTTGGCGTAATTCTGGATTATCGTTTTTTGTTTCTGCCATCGTAAAAACTCTCTTAATTTATTGTATTTATTGTATTTATTGTATCATTTTTTGACACCTGAATCAAATGTTATATGGGTATATTTTGCGCCTTTTTTGTTAAGATTATGTCTTGCGTTTTTGTTGACGTTTGGCTATGATTTTCGTGTCATAAATTTTTGGGTCAAAGGAACGGAAAACAATGGCAAATTTGATTGTTGATGGAAATTGGGCGGCGGCTGATGTTGCGTATCGTTGTGTGGACTTTGCGGCAATTTATCCAATCACCCCCAGTTCGACTATGGGTGAATTGGCGGACGAATGGGCGTTCCAGCATAAAAAAAATATATGGGGTGCAATTCCGCAGATAATTGAAATGCAATCTGAGGGCGGCGCCGCCGGCGCAATGCATGGCGCATTACAGATGGGGGCGTTGGCTACGACATTTACTGCGTCCCAGGGATTATTACTTATGATTCCAAACATGTATAAAATTGCTGGGGAACAGACGCCGTTTGTTATGCATGTTGCGGCACGTGCAATCGCAACGCATGCGTTGTCAATCTTTGGCGATCACAGTGATGTCATGTCTGTGCGTGGAACTGGTTTTGCAATGTTGTCGTCTCATAATGTTCAATCGGCACATGATATGGCGGCAATTGCACATGCTGCAACGTTGCGTTCACGTGTGCCGTTCGTTCATTTCTTTGATGGTTTCCGCACAAGCCACGAAGAATCACGATTGGAACGTATTGAAGATGATGTTTTGCGCAAATTGTTGCCAGATGATTTGGTGCTGGAAAATCGCAATCGTGGTATGACGCCGGACAACCCAAAAATTCGCGGAACTGCGCAAAATCCAGACGTGTTCTTTCAATCGCGTGAGGCGGCAAATCCACTTTATAATGCGGTTCCGGATATTGTGCAAAAGTGTATGGATGAATTTGCAAATCTTACCGGACGTAAATACGGTGTTGTGGAATATGTTGGTGATGCCAAGGCTAAACATGTAATTGTTTGTATGGGGTCGGCATGCGAAACAATCGCAGAAACACTGGATGTGTTGCCGGCGGGATTGGGGTTGATTTGTGTTCATTTGTTCCAGCCTTTTCCAACCGATGCATTTTTGTCTGTATTGCCAAAGACGGTTAAAAACATTGCGGTTTTGGATCGAACAAAAGAACCCGGCGCATTGGGTGAACCGCTGTATACCAACATAAAAACAATCATCGGTGATCGTGCAAATGTGTTCGGTGGTCGGTATGGTTTGGGTTCCAAAGAATTTAAACCACGTGATGTCAAGGCGGTGTATGAAAATATGATGCGTGGAACATTGCATCATAACTTTACAGTTGGAATCGAAGACGATTTGTCAAAAACATCACTTGCAACCGATGCGGCATTCACAGTTGAACATGACGATGTGAAAACGGCGGTATTATATGGTATTGGTTCGGACGGTACGGTTGGAGCGGTAAAAAATATCGTCAAAATTGTCGGGGAAAATTCAAATCTGTATCCGCAATCATATGCGGTGTATGATTCTAAAAAGTCTGGCGGGGTGACACAATCGCATGTGCGATTTGCTGATAAACCTGTGCGCAGCCAGTATTTAGTCGAAGTTGCCGATTTTATCAGCATATCAAATTTCATGATTGCACAACGCTTTGATGTGTTTTCGGGTCTGCGTGCGGGCGGAACGGTTATGATAAACACTTCGCTGGCTGCGGATGTTGCGTTTGCAAATTTACCACGGGAAGCCCAGGAACAATTAATTCGCAGCCGTGCAAATGTATATTTCTTGGATGCAAATCGTGGTGCGGCGGAATTGGGTCTGGGGAATCGTATTAATACGTTTATCATGTTGAATTTCTTTGAATTAACACATGTTATTGACCCAAAAATTGCGGCAAAGTCTGCCAAGGCAGCAATCGAAAAAACATATAAAAAGAAGGGTATGGACGTCGTTGCAGCAAATTGGGCGGCGGTGGACAATGCTTCGAAATATCTGGTGAAATATGATTTGCCATCATCGGTATCAAATTTTGCGCCGGATTGGACGCCGGCAATGTCGAATGATGCTCCGGCTGAAATCGCCGGTACATTGGGTGAATTGGCGGCGGGGCGTGGTGATAAAATTCCGGTTTCACGTTTCCGTGTTGATTCTGAATTTGGGGCGGGGCAATATCCGGTTGGAACCGCAAAGTATGAAAAACGTGCTATGGCACAAAATGTTGCAACCGTCGATTTAGAAAAATGTATCCAGTGCGGAAAATGTTCTATGTTGTGTCCGCATGCGGCAATTCGTATCAAGGCATTAACCCAAGACCAAGTTGACCAGGCCCGTGCATCAGGAATAATCGTTGTTCCCATGAAGACCCAGGAACTGGGGCCGGATATGTATTACACGTTGAACATTTCGCCGGCTGATTGTACGGGGTGTAATGTATGTGTAAAAAATTGTCCGGTGCATGCGCTGGCGTTAAAGCCGATAAATGACGTGCGTGACAATCAATCTGGGTTTGATGCGGCGGTTAAATTGCCGGATATTCCACGTGAAAAATTGAACTTGAATATACCAAAGCATGTTGAATTATTGCCACATTATTTCGAATTTCCAGGGGCTTGTGCCGGGTGTGGCGAAACGCCATATGTGAAAATGTTGGCGCATTTGTTTGGCGATCGTATGGTTGTCGCAAATGCAACGGGGTGTTCGTCTATTTATGGCGGAAATTTGCCGACTACACCGTGGACAACCGATGCAAATGGTCGTGGACCGGCGTGGTCTAATTCGTTGTTCGAAGATAATGCTGAATATGGTTTGGGTATGCGTTTGGCGATAAATCAAAAACGTGACGCATTAAAGGGTATTTTGTTCGAACTGGGGTTGGACAATGTCGAAGAAATGTTTGCCGAAACCGATGTGAACAAACAACGTGTGATAATGGACGATTTGCGTAAGCGTTTGGCAAAAATCAAAAAGGTGCGGGCTCGTGTTGCAGAAAGTTTGATTGGTGCAATTGTTGACAAGTCTGTATGGATAATTGGTGGCGACGGTTGGGCATATGATATTGGGTATGGCGGTTTGGATCACGTTCTGCACAGTGGTGAAAATGTGAACATTTTGGTTCTTGATACCGAAGGTTATTCGAACACCGGGGGCCAGCAATCAAAATCAACACCGTTTGGGGCGTCAATGAAATTTGCAATCGGTGGAAAAAGCCATGCCAAAAAAGATTTGGGATTGATTGCGATGATGTCGGGCGCATATGTTGCGCAAATATCCATGGGGGCTAACCAAGCCCAAGCGGTACGTGCGTTTGTTGAAGCAGAATCTTTCAATGGACCTTCAATCATTTTGGCATATGCACCATGTATCGCACATGGGTTCGCACTGCAAAACGGTGTTGAACACCAGCAAATGTTGGTGAATACAGGGGCATGGCCATTGTATCGTTTTGACCCACGGCTTGCCGCAGACGGACATTCGCCATTAACGATGGATTCGTCGGTTGATAATCCAGAACCGTTGGAAGACTTTATCAAAACCGAAAGTCGATTTGCGGCGGCACGTGCAGTGAACCCGAATTTTGATAAATTGGTTGAATCTGCCAAGGTTAACAATCGATACAAAGATGAATTGAAAAAATACATTTCGAATTTTATGGTGCAAAAAAATAAAGAAAATGGGGAAGGCTAGGAAATGAAAATACGAATAATTTTGATTGTTCTGGTGGCGGTTTTGTCTGGGTGTACATTCCAAACAAAACATCGTGGATATGTGTTCCCAGAAAATATAGAACAAGATGCCGCAAATATAAAAACAACGGCACAATTGCTGGACATGGTTGGCGCCCCCCAAACCAAGACTCTTTATGGGGACCAGGTTTGGATTTATTATGGCGAAGATGAAAATTATCGTGGACCATTAAGACATACTTTTTCAAACAAAACTGTATTGTTGGCGTGGGTTAACGGCAATTCTGTGAAACAAATTAAAATTTTGCACGATGACGATTTGCCAGATGTAAAAATTGCAGATGGCGAAACCGAAATTCCGGCGGCAATAGAACTTAATGCCGTGCAAGAATTGTTTAATAATATTGGTCGTTTTACGCCGGCTGGATTGGGACAGTAAGAAAACATTTGGATTTGTCATCAAAAATGTGTAAAATATAAACCAAGAGAGAAAATCATGACAAAAACAATTCTTTCGTTGTTTTTATGTGTGGGCGCAATGCTTTGTGGACCGGCTTTTTCGGCGGTTGATTTTGTGTGCGGCGACGGATATGTTTTGGCATCTCACAGCAAAATTGACGGCGTCAATGCCATGGAATGTAGAAAATTGTGGTGCCGTGATTTAGAAACCGGCGAAAAAATGGGCGATGGTAATACGGCAAACAGTGGCTATGTCGCAACAGACGAACCCGTAAGATTGGAAGATTTTTCAACGCCAAAAAACACAATAACATGTTTTGGCGATCGTAAATGGTGTGCGGGCGAAAAACCGGGTGTTTGGAACGCTAAATACGGCGCATATACTCGTGAAGGCATCGATTCTGCGACATATAAGTCGATTAAAAAGGGTGGCTGTTTCACGTGGCGCTTGGAAAAACCGACGTGTGCTGATGGAATGACGGCGATTTTAATCGGCGACGAATGGGAATGTCGTAATGAGGTTATATCATCAAAAACCGGGCGTTCGTCTACGGTGCGTCGAACGGGCTCGGTACGTATGCCGTAATGTATGAAAATGGCATTTTCAAAATGCCATTTATTTTTTAGTCAAAAATTTGTTTTTCTTGTTTTTTGTGGTATAATAAGATAACCAGAGAGGATGGCAACGTGTAAAAGGGTGTGCCTTATGCCAAGTAAAAAATTAGATTTTAAAACGGGTCAGTATGTCGTTTATCCAACCCAGGGTGTTGGAAAACTGCTGCGTATTGAAGAACAGACAATCGCTGGACAAAAGATAAAAATGCTGGTTATCGATTTCGATCGAAATCACATGACGTTGCGTGTCCCGGTTGATCGTGCAGAAATTTCTGGATTGCGTCCGTTGACGTCGGCAAAGAAAATGGATGAAGCAATCGCTTCGGCCAAGGGCAAGGCGGGTGCAAAGCGTATGATTTGGGCACGTCGTGCGCAACAATACGAAGAAAATATAAATTCTGGGGATCCTATGAAATTGGCCGAGGTTGTGCGTGATCTGCAACGGCGCAGTGCATCGGATACAATGACGTTTTCAGCACGCCAGTTATATTTGCGCGCATTGGAACGCATGGCCCAAGAATTTGCGGTTTTGCATAAAATGGATTTGGATGCGGCGTCCGAAAAAATCGAAGATATTTTGGGCGTTCCAAAAGAAATTGATTTGAATGCTGCTGATGAAGACGATGAAGACGATGAAGAGCCAGATGAAGACGAGTCTTAGCGTCAAATACGGATAATAATAACACCGCCCAAATGGGCGGTGTTATATTTTTCATTTTGACTTGATAAAAGCGTGCCGCACGGTCATCCACGCATATAAAATAGACGTGCAACATGTCGGCAAGTGGTAAAAACGCACAAGTGTGCGGGATAAATATGTTTTGATTCTGGTGTCACTTAAACGTGGTGTCCCATCTTCGTGAAACCAGCGTTTGTATATAAAATGTTCTATGCTGCCTAAATCAGCGATGCGTGCCCGATCGCATTTGATTCCTGTTAATTTTTCGTAATGGCGCACCACTTGGCGATAAAGCCATTTGTTGCCCCCTTTGCGTACAACACTTAAATCCCGCCAGCGTTCGTGTATACCTGCGTTTCCAAAATCAAACACGCCGACCAAATTGCCTTTGTTATCAATAACAGAATTTTGACCTTTGAATCCCATGTGGCACATAACCATATCGTTTTTTGGAATACGTCGATTAATGATTTTATTATATTTTTTCTTGAAAAAATTCAGTTGGCGTTTTGACAGAAATGGGGCAATCATTTTGCTTAATTCATTGAATTCTACATAATCAACACGTTCAGATTCCAATTTGAATTTAGAAATGTTTACAGTATGTATTTCGGCAAAAAAGCGTGCTATACTGCGTGCCAATCGCATTTGCTTTATGGGAAACAGTGCAAGCGAATGCCAATGCCATTTGTTACCCAAAATCATTTTGTGTTTTGCAAAACTGATTGGTTTATATTGTATTTCTATGTTTGGAATCAAAACGGATATCGCATCACGTAAAAAGTTGCAAAGACGAGCTTCTTTTTCATATTGTGACAAAACAACATCATACCTTGGAAAACGGTATACGTATTCACCAACACAAAACGCATATGAATCAGAACCAGCACCAATAAACTTGATTTCTGTGTTGGGACAATGCTTAACCAAGTAAGCATTTATTTCTTGTTTTGTCATTATTCCGCTCTTTGTTTTAATTGCCCCATGGGGTGAATATTATGATTAGCCTTCGATATTCGAGTATTCACAGAAGCCTTCGTTTGTGTCACAGCGGGAAATTGTCCCTTCGCTGATAAAATAACCTTGGGGATGTAAACACGCTGGGCAAACCTTTGGTGCTTCGGTTCCAATGTGCCACATTCCGCAATTTGTGCAACGCCACATAACGATTTTATCTTGCTTGAACAATGTGCCGTTTTCAATCGCATCAATCAATGCACGAAAACGTGATTCATGATAGCGTTCCGCATAGCCAATGTTTTTAAGAATATCTGCAATTGCATCAAGGCCTTCCTGGGCGGCAATTTGTGCAAAGCGTGGATACATGTCGGTGTTTTCTTCGTGTTCGCCGTATGCTGCGGCTTTTAAATTTTCAAGTGTTGTGCCAATTTTGCCGGCTGGGAAAGATGCGGTAATTTCAATGGCACCACCTTCCAGGAATTTAAACAGACGGGACGCATGTTCACGTTCTTGTTCGGCTGTTTCTAAGAATATTTTGCCAATTGCTTGGAAACCTTCGTCTTTTGCTTTGGATGCAAAAAAGCCATAACGGTTGCGAGCCTGGGATTCGCCAGCAAACGCAATCAATAAATTCTTTTCGGTTTGTGTACCTTTTAATGACAATGCCATTTGTTTCTCCTTTGCTTGTTTATTTAATTCGTCTTATTTTATCAGCAGACACCCGAAAAATCAAAGCGATTATTTGCCATGGATTTTGTCTTTGCATGCGATAGTGTTTATAACATCTTTGTATTCGTCGTATAATTTAATACCCATAAACGCACGTGCCTGTTCGATTGTTCTACCGTATGCCCAGTAAGTTTTGTTATCTGTCACATATTTTGCGACGATATAATCGTATTTGCTGTCTTTGATGACAAAAGGTCCATAACAATTATACCCCAGCAATTTTGCACGATAGAACTCAAACAAAGTTGTTTCTTGGTGGTCCAACTTTTCTATTAAAACCATGTCTTTATCGCGAACGCGTGTGATTTCATGTGGAAAATTAACCTGGACCCGCCAAAGCCCCGCAACAAATGCCAATTTGTTCATCTCAAAATCTTTGATGGGTTTTTCATTACCACGACTGTCAATTGCCATTACATTATTTTCGTGCGCACGCAACAATGCCGCAGATTTTTTCCTGGTATTTTTATATTCATCCAGTGGATTTGACCAACATGACATTGCAGTTGGAATATATGGAACACGAATTCCGCCCATTGTCGGTGTTTCACCGTTTATCTTGTTAAGCGTTTCGTAAAAATTTATCTCTGTCATTTATTAAACTCTTTTTCTACCGCTGAAATTAAATCATCCAAACCAATATGACCTGCGGCACTTATTTGTAAAATTTCTGGTTTTTTCTTGCGACCAAAAGATTTTTTGAAAGCCGACATACGTTCAGCCAAGTCTTCTTCGGATACTGCGTCTATTTTGTTTATCACGACAATTTCTGGCTTGCCGACCAATCCGCCACCATATGAATCCATTTCATATCGAATCGCCGCATAGCGTGACGCCCAATCATCTTGGGTTCCATCAATAACGTGCAAAATAAGTTTTGTGCGTTCGGCATGCCCAAGGAATTTGTCGCCCAAACCAACACCGGTATGTGCGCCTTCGATAAGACCGGGCAGGTCGACCATTATAAATTCACGCTTGTGCGCATACATAACCCCCAATTGCGGGTTAAGCGTTGTAAAGGCATAGTTGGCGATTTTTGGACGTGCCGATGTGACCGCCGATAACAATGTTGATTTTCCTGCGTTTGGAAACCCAACCAAACCAATGTCTGCAATTAATTTCAAACGCAAAACGACCGTTCTTTCTTCGCCGGGCAGACCATCGTTGGCTTGTTTCGGGGCACGATTTGTCGGGCTTTTGAAATGCAGATTTCCCCAGCCGCCGTTTCCGCCACGTGCCGCACGATATTCCATGCCATCAGTGTTCAAATCGGCATATTCAATTTCTTCGTTTTCAGATAAAATGACCGTTCCTGTGGGAACCGGCAAAACCAATGTTTCACCCGAAAATCCAGTCTTCATACGTCCCATGCCATTTTGTCCACGTTGGGCGGCAAAGTTTGTTTTGAAACGATAATCAATCAATGTGTTCACATTTGGTACAGCCCGAAAAACGACATCACCACCACGACCGCCATCACCACCGTTGGGCCCGCCAAATTCGATATATTTTTCACGACGAAACGATGCGGCGCCGTTGCCACCATCGCCCGCTTTGATATGAATTTTCGCTTTGTCCAGAAATTTCATTTTTGTGCCTTTTATGCGCATTATAACCAAAAACCTTGCAATTTCCAGTGTAAAGATTTATAATTTGACCTGTCGCAAAAGCGAAGATGATTCTGAATCCGTTGTGAAATAATCATTTTGGACCCGGGGGCGGTACCCGGCACCTCCACCAATAAAACATATGGGGGTGTTATAGCTTCGACAGATGACGAAAGACAAATTGGTTGAATCCGACGTGGTGTCGTTAAAAACTAAATAAAAACTGAATGGCGATAAAATCGCTGCGAACGACAACGTTCGCCTTGCAATGGCTGCCTAATATGGCGTTGAACGTGGTTGGCAATTGTTAATCATGTTCGTTTAAGCTTTTGCGGGGTCCGCCGGAACCTGGCACCAGAATCCGGCACACACACGAACAAAATATAAATAAAAAAGGAAAAAAGATGTTTGGAAAAGTTAAAAAAGTGTTCTTCACAGGTGTTTTCGGTATCTTGTACATCTCGTTCATTGCGCAAATGGTATATGTTTTGGGTTGGTCCAGCAGCGCCCAAGAAATTATGTTGGGAATGTCGGCATTGTCATTTGAATGGTTGGTTTTGATTGCTGCACGCTATTTGTCAAAGCGTTCCAGTGGTGCCGCACAACAACACAACAATGGCGGTTTCCGTCGTCGTTAATTTTTCTATAAAATTACGAAATAAAAAAATCGCCCAAATGGGCGGTTTTTTATTTTTTGAATATACTAAATTTATATGCCGCACCGATATAGATTTCGGTGGCTTCGACCTTGGTCGATGAATTGTCGTGTTTTATTGTGCCATAGTCGATATAACGCAATCCCAGGTTCAAGTCGATATATTCGTTTAATGCAAAATTTACACCCACCATAACCGCAAATGACAAATCAAAATCGCAATCTTTGGATTTTTCCCATGCGCCGTCTATGTCCGCCCAAAGCCCGCTTAGCCCGATGCCCAGACCGACATACGGTTCAACCGCACCGCCATAGTTTTTGTACAAAGACATGTTCAACATATTTGACCATATGTCATAATTAAAATCAGTATTGTGTTTAGATTCTTGCTTGCCCGTGTACAGAGTTTCGAATTCCAGTTTTACATATTCGGTTAATCGGTTGCCAAAGGTCAATCCAATACCAAAATTGTTGTCACGAACAGTCGTATCGTGATTGCCATTAGATGAAAATTGATATGTAATATGTTCGTTTCTGTGGATGCGCAGACCGGCATATGTGTCACGTTTGGCCGTTGATGCGACTGGCGTCACGGGTGCCGGTGCGTTATATGTTTCTTCGTCATATGTGTCGTAATCGTCATAGTCATATTCATTGGCGATTGCCGGCGCCGATATTAATGCCACTAATAATAAAATCGAGATTTTTTTCATTTCCACCCCCATAACATGTCGTGTGAATTATAACTATAAACAGCATGCATTGGCAAGAATTTTATGCTATAATTACGCAGTCAAGATATCGATTTTTACAATGCGCAAGATGGACGATAAATTTTCTAGACAAAAGCCACGCCCCACACTGAAACGGCGTTTCGTGGTGTTTGTGTTTAATCTGTTTTTGTTTGGCGTGATTGGTGTGGCGGGCTATGTTGCTGTTATTTATCTTCGTATGCCGTCATTGGATGCGATTTTGCATGAAACACGCCCAGCCGCAGTTGTATTTTTGGATAAAGATGGTGACGAAATTCGGTCGGCTAATCGTATTATGGGGGTGCCGGTGTCGGTGTCTTCGTTGCCGTCGCATGTATGGCAGGCGGTTGTTGCAATCGAAGACAAACGTTTCTTTGAACATGGCCCAATTGATCGGCGTGGGTTGTTGCGGGCGTTGTTCGTAAATTTGTTCCGTAGAACCTTTGCCGCAGGGGGATCGACCATAACACAACAAACGGCCAAGAATATATTTTTGTCCCGTGATAAAAAACTTTCTCGCAAAGTCCAAGAATTAATTTTGTCGTATTGGTTGGAAAACCGATTTGATAAAAACCAGGTGCTTGATTTATACCTTAATCGTGTGTCGTTGGTTGGTGGAATGCGGGGAATTGATGCGGCTTCACGTATGATGTTCCAGGTGCCCGCAGATAAAATGTCAATCGCCCAAGCGGCACAAATCGCCGCAATGTTAAAGGCGCCAACAACATACAGCCCACTTAAAAATCCAGAAAAGAATATCGCACGGGCTCGTATCGTTTTGACCGAGATGGTACGCCAGGGTTATATTGATATAAACCAGGCACGTGCGGCGGCTAAAAAATTGGCGCCGGCAACCCCAGCGGTCGATACAAATAAGTACAGATACTGGACTGACTTTGTTATGGACGAGGCGCAATCTCGTTTGGGGGTGTTTAATAGCGATTTGTATATACACACCACTATGGACCGGCGATTACAAGAACATGTTGCCGCAGTTTTGTTGCGAAAAACTGGCGAAAACCAGGGCGCAGTAGTGGCGATGTCGCATGATGGTGCGATGCGGGCGATGTCGGGTGGGGTCGATTATCAATCAAGTCAATTTAATCGTGTTATGGCGGCACGTCAACCGGGGTCGGCTTTCAAGCCAGTGGTATATTTAGTGGCGTTGGAAAATGGCATGTTGCCAGATTCATATGTCAATGATTCTCCATTCGCAATTGGGGACTATAACCCGAAAAATTATAATGAACGCTATTATGGCGATATAACACTGGCGACGGCGTTTGCAAAAAGCGTCAATTCTGTGCCATTAAAATTGACCGAAACATATGGGATTGATTCTGTGTTGAATATGGCGGGGCGTTTGGGTGTTGGAACAAGGTTGCGTCGTGAGTATTCAACGGTTTTGGGGGCGTCTGAAATGTCTTTGTTAGATTTGACGAATATCTATGCGGTAATCTGGAACGACGGGGAATCGGTTCATCCGTATTCGATAACGAAAATTACAGATGTGGCGGGCAATGTATTATATGAACGCAACCCTTCAGAGCCGATTTCTGTTTTGTCGCATGATACCGTGTCGCATATGACAGAATTATTAGCAGATGTTGTTGCGACCGGCGGCACCGGGCATCGTGCGTCTGCGCCGGGTGTGTTGGGCGGAAAAACCGGCACCAGCAACGATAATCGTGACGCATGGTTTGTCGGTGCAACAAAAAATCTTGTTGTTGGTGTGTGGGTTGGCAAAGATGATTTTACACCAATGTCCAGCAAAATAACGGGCGGAACAATACCAGCAGAAATTTTCCATGATATTGTTGTAAATGGGAAATAAAAAGATTTTTATCTGGGGGTAATTTGTGATATAATAAACAATCATGATGAAAAAAGTATTTTTAATTTTGCCATTTTTAACCTGTCTGTGCATGGGTGGTGCGCATGCAAATTGGGAATATGCAAGTGAATATGTCGCCGGCGGATGGTATAACGACGATGGTTCACGGTTTGTATTGTCTGTGCGTGGTGGTGCGGCATATGGCATGGCAAAAATTGAAAATGATATCGGGGAATTGGTGCCGGGCTATTATTACGATCCGGGCACATTTGCGTTGGTTTCTGATGGATATAAGAAGCTGTCTTGTGGCACAAATTGTGACAGTTATGCGTTTGCTGGCTATGCCAATATCGGTGATTTGCACGCCAAAAACGATTTCAAGAAAATGTCATTTGCTGCGGGCGCAAGTGTTGGTTGGGTTATACCAAATGCATCAAATTGGCGTCTGGAATTGGGATGGGATCGAATAACAGAAACAGACTATAATTCATCGCCGTTGTTTGATGGTGATGTTGTATTGTATGGTGGGGCGTTGGACGGATATATCGCAAACATTCAATCGGGGGCGGTACATTCAACGGTTTCGACAGATATCATAAGTGCGATGGCGTTCTATGATTTCTTTGATGGAATAAACAAGCCAATGCGGACGTTGATTCCATATGTTGGGTTTGGTTTGGGATATGCAAATTCCACCACAGAAATGCAATTGGTTGATTCATATGGCGATTTGTCGTTGTCTGCGGAATTAATCTATTTTGGCGAAGGTGGTGGCGACACGATTCTGGAGTTTTATAAATCAAAAACCGAAACATCAAACATTGCCGGGGTTTTGGCGGTCGGTGCATCTTATGGTATAACCGATAAAATGTTTATCGATTTTGGTGCACGGTTTATGTATATCCCCGAAATTAAATGGTCGTTATCTAATGAAAGCGATACACGGCATCGTGATTGGTTCAGTGCCAAGAACATGATATATACCAATTTAATGTTGGGACTGCGGGTCGAGTTTTAAAAATGCGCCGTTGGCGCATTTTTTATTTAACACCATATTTTCCACGACCAATTGGACGATAAGATAATGCTTCGGCGATATCTGCCATTTCAATGGCATCACTGCCACGTAAATCGGCGATTGTTCGTGCAATTCGTTTTATGCGATTGTATCCACGTGCTGACATCGACATCTTTTCTGCAGCAGTGTTTAAAAATTCTGTTAATTCATTTGACAGTTGTGTGACAGCGTTTAATTCAGCACCGTCCAACAGGGCGTTAACTTTCCCTTGGCGTGCGATTTGACGATTGCGTGCAGCAACAACACGGGCACGAATTTGCGCACTGGTTTCCCCGGGCGTATCGTTCACAGGTTTCATTTCCCATGGGTTTACTGCATCAACATCAACGTGCAAATCAATTCGGTCAAGCAATGGACCCGATATTTTGTTTTGATATGCTTCGGCACAACGTGGTGCACGTGAACAAGACAGTGCCGCATTGCCCAGATGCCCACATGGACACGGATTCATTGCAGCGATTAATTGAAAGCGTGCCGGATATGTTGCATTACGCTTTGCCCGTGAAATTGTGATTTTCCCAGATTCCATTGGCTGACGCAAAATTTCCAGAGTCGCACGATCAAATTCGGGCAATTCGTCCAGAAACAATACACCATTATTAGCCAATGATATTTCCCCAGGTTTCGCATTGCTGCCGCCACCGGCAAGTGATACAGGACTGGCCGTGTGATGCACACTGCGAAAAGGACGATTGGTTATAAGCGATCTGTTGCCCAGTTGACCCGCAATAGAATAAATAACAGAAGTTTCCAGTATTTCGTCTGGGGTCATTTCCGGCAAAATTGTAGGCAAGCGTGATGCCAACATTGTTTTGCCAGACCCCGGGGGGCCAACCATAAGCATTGCGTGACCGCCAGCCGCCGCAATTTCCATTGCACGTTTTGCTGCTTCTTGGCCATATACTTCGGCAAAGTCGCCCGTTTGGGTTGGGGCGATTGCATTAATATCACTGACGTCTGGGATGGAAATTGGGGCGGCGCCACTGAAATGGTTTATCAATTCCAATACATGTTTCGGTGCCAAAATGTCGGTGTGACCGGACAGCGCAGCCTCGGCCCCCTGGGCACCCGGACAGATTATTCCCATGTCGTTTTTGCGTGCCCAAACCGCCGCCGGTAAAACCCCGTCTGTGCGAACAATTGCACCGTCCAAACCAATTTCACCCATGATGATATAGTGCGACAACTTTTCCATCGGCAATATGCCAATCGCACACAAAATTCCACATAAAATTGGCAAATCAAAATGCGAGCCAGACTTTTCAACATCCGCAGGCGACAAATTCACAGTTAAACGTTTTGGTGGCAGGTGTAAATTCAGTGCGGATATAACATTGCGAATACGTTCCGCAGATTCTTTGACCGCACGATCAGCCAAACCGATAATGTTAAATTCTGGTTTCGACAGGCCCGTTGCCAGTTGAACCTGGACATCTATGCGGGTTGCGTCCATTCCATTGAAAATAATTGAACTTAACGAAATCATAACCGCATATTAAAACTTGCGTATCTACAATTCAAGTTATAAAATACCCACAAAGAAAACCAAGGGAGCCCCCATAATGCCGGCAAAAAACAAGACACGTGAATGGTTTAATACTATTTTTTATGGCGCATTGATTGCAATTGTATTTCGCAGTTTATTACTGGAGCCATTTAATATACCATCGGGATCAATGATTCCAACATTACATGTCGGTGATCACATTTTTGTAGAAAAGTGGGCATATGGCTATTCACGTTATTCTTTCCCATTTGGGTCTTGGAAATTATGGAACGGACGCTTTTTTTCGCACGAGCCAGATGTTGGTGATGTTGTTGTGTTTCGTAATCCTGTGAACGAAGGCCAAGATTACGTCAAACGTTTAATTGGCAAGCCGGGCGACACAGTTCAAATGGTCAAAGGTCGTTTGTATATAAACGGTGAAATGGTTAAACGTGAAAATCCCCGCCCGTATATTGTCGCAATGTTGCCAAAATCATTACGCAGCGTCGGGTTTTACCAGGAAGATATGTCAATCAAAGGGGATAAAATTTGGGTAAACAATGAACCGGCAACGTTTAATTACACTATTGAATACAAAAGCGATCGTTTTTGTCGTGAATATGCGGGTGCGTGTGGTGTATTTAAAATGACCGAATATGACGAAACATTGCCTAATGGTGTCAAGCACAGTATTATCGAAGCCGCTGATGATGCGCCGTTGGATAATACGGAATTATATACGGTTCCAGAAAAACATTTCTTCTTTATGGGGGACAATCGTGATAACAGTGCCGATTCCCGTGCGCACGTTGGATTTGTTCCACGTGATAATGTGCTGGGGCGTGTATGGTTTGTGTGGTATTCGCATAACTATTATGCACCAATGTTGGCGATATGGTCTTGGGGCAACAAAATGCGCTGGGGTCGATTTGGTATGGGGATAAACTAAAATGATTGAATTGAAATACGAATTCAAAGATAAATCTTTGTTAGATACGGCTTTGACACAAAGCGGGGCAAACGCCACACATAACAACGAACGGTTGGAATTTGTTGGCGATCGTGTGTTGGGGTTGACCGTCGCAGAAATGTTGTATGAAATGTTCCCAAATGAAGCCGAAGGCGAATTAGCACGGCGTCATGCCATGCTTGTTTCGACTGAAACACTGGCACGTGTTGCAAACGAAATGGATTTTGCACACCGTGTGCACCATGGACATATGACCGCAGGGCGTGTTAATCATATATTGGCCAAGGCGGTTGAGGCTGTGTTGGGGGCGATATTTATTGATGGCGGGTTTGATGCGGCTCGGTCGGTTATTTGTGATATTTGGCACGATTTAGCGTTGCAAGACGCTGTGGCGCCCAAGGATGCCAAAACCACATTACAGGAACTGGTCCAACATGAAACAGGTGGTGAATTACCGGTGTACGAATATCTGGAATCAACGGGTGCGGCGCATAACCCAACGTTTAATGTTCGGGTGACGGCATTGGGGCAATCTGCAACAGGGTCGGGCACATCGAAAAAGATTGCGTCAATATGTGCAGCCGAAGAATTGTTGAAAAAACTTGCAATTTAATCTGTGGCTGTCTAGAATCAAAGCACAAGAAACAAGGGATAAAAATATGTTTTCAATTTTATTGGTATTGTTGATAATCGTTTCCGTATTTATGACGGGGCTTATTTTATTGCAGAAATCCGAAGGCAGTGGCATTTCTGGTTCGTCTGCATCGTCAATGTTGGGTGGCATGTTGACCGGGGCATCGGCGGGTAATTTTTTAACACGCCTGACGGCATGGTTGGCGGTCATATTCTTTGTATTGTGTGCGGCATTGGCATTGGTTTCGTCTAATATGAATACGTCAAAACAACAAAGTGAATTGCGTAATGAAATCGTTGTCCAAGAAAACGCAAATGCACCGGCTGAAACTGTGCCGGCGACAACAGACACACCAAGTAAATAATTTGATGTAATAAAAAAACGCCGCCCATTTGGGCGGTGTTTTTATTTCTTTTTAGACTTTGATGATTTGTTGAATTCGTGATACAGCATAGATGCCGATATGTAAACAATCAATGCGGCAAATGCGGTAATCAAACCGGACAACAGGTGTCCTTCGCAAGACCATACAAAGAAAATCAAAGCCAAAATCAACACCAATGTGATGCCAAAGTTTTTAGCCATGACGTCTATCATTTTTTTTAATGTTTTCATGTTTGTTCCTTTCGTTTGGATAAATCTATTATACCACAAATTATACCGATTTGCACGATTAAAAAAACGACCAAAATGTTGGTCGTTTTTTTCAAGGGAGTTTATTTTTGTTTTTCTTTCGCAAAGAATTTTTTACCAATCAATTCCGCAACAAACACATCTGGACATTTGCCTTCTTTGATATTGCGCAGACATTTGCGTTCTGTGTCTGTACAGTGCAGACGTGTCGCCAAATGCAGTTCCAGATTGTTAGAGTGCGTTTTATCAATAGTACTGTTTGTTTCGGTACGATTGAAAGAAACAATCGTTGAATCTGTTTTCGAAAATGCAGCTTCCAAGCACAACAAACATGATGTTTTGGGTGCGTGTTTTAATGCCGCAAGAAGTTCTTTTTTGTATTCTTTCGCTTCTTTTTCTGTCAACGAAGAATCACTTGCGATTTTGCCTTTGTTTGGATCTGTTCCCCATGTATCCAATGTGACTTTGTATTTATTATTTCTCATTTTTTCACCATTTATTATAAAATTACTTGTCCGCCCAGGTGCGCCGTTGATGGAATTGGACCAAACGACGAACGTGGAGAAACATAGATATTACCATTTATTTCAAAATCGCCACAGAATTGCAACATATTAACATCGCGAATAAACATATTCCCAGTTATTTTGATGTCGCATGGCAATACATATTTGCGCATGTTTTGCAGGTACAAGTTTCCATTGATTTCTGTGCCGTTGTGCAAGATTTTTGCGTCGCCACGACTTTCAATAACAATGTCGCCATGCATCGTTTCTGCGATTTTGATTGTTTGTTTGACCAAAACCGGATTCGGCTTTTCGTTTGTTGTACGAATTGGTTCTGCGGTCATTTTGTTTGATTTGTTATCACGCAAAATTGGTAATGTATTTGTGCGTTGACGAACGCTGCGTGTGGATGTGCGAACGGTTTTAGTCGTTGGTTCGGCAACAACAGATGCGTTTTGTTTGATTGTATTAACAGCACTTGCTGGGACGGGGGCTGCAACAATTACAACCGACTTTTTACGAGAACCCAAAACATCGAAAATCAACATGGTGCACAATACGAAAATTGCAACCAATAATGCGATGTTTAACAAGCCAATCAAATTGATTTCACAGATTTTTTTCCAAATCCAGCGTGCAAATTGGCAAATTTTACGCCATGCCCAACGGACACATTGTGCGATTTTCTTGAAAACCCAACATATTGCATTCCAAATGCGCATCCAAATTGATGTACGCTTTTTCTGGGTGTTGCGACGCTTGCCAGATTGTTTTTTCCCTTTGACATTACGTGCAGCCATCATCATTTTAATCTTTTTGAACATGCCAAACCCCTTTAGGTTAAGTTTATTTTGATATAAATATAGCCAAAATAATCAATTTGTCAAGAATTTTGTAGATCGGGGCATTTTTTATTGCAATGTGTATAAAATAGTGCTATATTCATACTGTTATGATTAATAAATGTTTAATCTTTTGTGTTTCAAAATGCTGGCGCATTGCCGCCTGAATAGACTTTTATTGCCACTTTTTTGGCTTTATTTTTAACCATATTTCAAGTAAAATTATAAACACAAAAGGATTTTTATTATGTCTGAAAAAATAGTTTTAACGGGTATCAAGCCAACCGGAACGCCGCATTTGGGCAATTATGTCGGCGCATTAAAGCCGTTGGTTGATATGTCGATGAACAATCGCACGTTCATGTTTATTGCGGATTTGCACGCATTAAACACAATGCACGACCCACACGAAATTGCCGAACACACGTATGAAATTGCGGCAATGTTGATTGCAATGGGGCTGGATCTGGAAAATGCGATTTTGTTCCGTCAATCTGATATTGTCCAAGTATATCAATTGGCGACAATGCTTTGTAATGTCACGCCAAAGGGGCTGATGAATCGTGCCCATTCGTACAAGGCGATGGTGGAAAAAAATACCGCCATTGGCGAAGATGTCGATGCCGGGGTAAATATGGGGCTGTACACGTATCCAATTCTTATGGCGGCGGATATTTTGTTGTATAATTCCGATATTGTTCCGGTTGGTGCCGATCAAAAACAGCACGTTGAATTTGCACGTGATATCGCCGGTTATTTTAACCATATCTATGGCGAAACGTTCAAGTTGCCAGAACCGGTTATAAGCGAAACTGCGGGAACGATACCGGGTCTGGATGGCCGAAAAATGAGCAAATCGTACGACAATACGATACCGCTTTTTGCGCCCGAAGGTGAATTAAAGAAAAAGATTATGCGCATAATTACGGACAGCAAAACACCCGAAGAATCAAAAGACCCAGATGAATCAACGATATTCTTGCTGTATCGTCATTTCGCCAGTGCAGAAGAAACCGAAAAATTCCGCCAGATGTTTGTCGCCGGCGGTATGGGATATGGAACGGCAAAAACAATTCTGTTTGAAAAAATCAATTCGGTATTAGCAGATGCTCGCCAGGAATACGAACGTTTAATGGCAAATCGTGGCGAAATCGATGCGATTTTGGCAGATGGTGCGGCAAAAGCACGTGCTGTTGCGGAAAAGACTTTTGCCCGTGTTCGTCGTGCAATGTTGGGCGAATAATTTTTAACAAGGAGAGAGAGTATGAAAATACTGAAAAAAATTAAATTAACCGTTTTGGGCGTATGGTTTTTGTCCATTGTTGGTTGTGCTGCGATTTTAATGTTGTTGTTAAACTGGATGGACACGCCACGCACATTACGAACAATTTCAGTCCAAGGCGAATGTTTAACAACGGCACCACGTGACAAAACCGCAATCACATTGCGTGTGACAACGTTGGATAAATCTGCGGCGGTTTCTATGAAAAAGGCAAATGCCCAAGTTACCCAAATTACCGATTTCTTGAAATCACAAGATGTGGAAATGCAGACCACAGAATTTAATTCATATGAAAAAACCGAATGGAATCGTGATCTGCAAAAGTCAATATCGTTGGGAATCGAAACAACTATTGCAATCGAAATTTCTGCGAAGAATATCGAAACCATAGAAAAAGTGTTAAACGAATTTGCGGGGGTTGATAACGTCTTTTCAGAAAACTTACGCATGTATACCAGCGCCGAAGTGTTAAAACCAATCATGGAAAAATGTTTGTCGGTTGCTGTTGAAAATGCACGTGTGCGTGCCGATGCAATTGCGGCGGGCGACAAACGTCGTGCGGGCAAATTGCTGGCGGTGTCTTATGAAACAGGTGGGGGCAACAATGTTATGTATAAAAATGTTGCACCACGCATGATGGCATTGGGGGCGGTCACAGAATCGGGGGCGTTGGACACCAGTGGCAGTTTGGTTTCCAAAGATACCGATGTGTCGGTCGCAGTATCTGCAACATTTGAAATAAAATGAACGAATATATAAACGAATTTATCGAATATCTTGTTGGAACCAAGAATTATTCCAATCATACGGCGACGGCGTATGAAACAGATATTCGTGAATTTATAAAATTTCTGGAAAATTTTAATGGTGGTAATGTCGACTTGCAAGATATGGCACACGCCGACACCATTTGTTTTCGTTCGTATTTAGCGGATCGGGGACGTCGTGGTTTGGTGCACAAGTCAACCGCACGGGCATTGTCTTCGTTGCGTGGGTTTTATAAATATCTTGCGAAACATCATAATATAAAAAACGATGCAATTGGACTTATCTCTTCGCCCAAGGTGCCACGAAAACTGTCCAAGGCAATTGATCCAATTGATGTTTCGCACATGAAAGATGCGATTCTTGAAACCGAAGGTGATGATCCATGGATTGCTGCACGTGATTGGGCGCTGGTGACATTGATATTTGGTTGTGGACTGCGTATATCCGAAGCGTTGGGCTTAAAAAACAGCGATGTAAATGGGCGTCCAAATGTGTTGCGCATTGTGGGCAAGGGCAATAAAGAACGTATTGTTCCTGTATTGCCGGCGGTATATGATGCGATTGAAAAGTATACGTCTGTGCGGCCGTTCGGCAATGCGTCAAACGATGAACTGTTTCGCAGTGTGCGTGGACTGCCAATGTCGCCACGTATGGCGGAAAAGGTCATAGAACGCATACGAAATTATTTACAATTGCCCGATTATGTCACACCACATGCATTGCGTCATACGTTTGCAACGGCATTGCTGGCGGGCGGGGCAGATTTGCGTTCGCTGCAAGAATTGTTGGGACACGCATCTCTTTCCACAACCCAATTGTATACCAAGGTTAATATGGCGGAAATAAGCAATATATACATGCATGCACATCCACGTGCAATGGAACAAGATGATGAATAAAAAAACCGCCCGTTTGGGCGGTTTTTAATTTATCGTTTGAACTTATTTACGATGCATAGCCTTTTTTGAAGCATCCAATTCTTCGTGTGTTATGCAGCCGTCGTTGTTAACGTCAATAGCCGGCAATTGTTCCAACATTTTTGGACATTTGATTGATTCAACATTAAGACAACCATTTGTAAATTCAAAATGTGGAGCATTGTGTTTTTTCCAGCAATCACAGAAGAAAAGGTGACCAATGACGATATCCAAAATCAAACTGCCGGTAAATACGCATGTCAAAATGCAATTTCTTTTGCGTTTTGTGCAATGACAATACGGATCTGGCAATGGGATTTCTTTGACCGCCGGTTTAACCGCAGCGGCAGGTTTAACAACTTTTTTAACTGCTTTTTTAGCAGGTGCTTTTTTTGCTGTTTTTGGCATAGTTTTCCTTCCTTTATTTTGATGATGTCATGATTGTAGGATATATTATTTTTCATGTCCAGCATAAAATAAAAAACAAGGTTCCCGATGGGGAACCTTGTATAAACCAATTGAACAAATCAACTTAGTTCAAAGCTTCTTTCAAAGCTTTACCAGGTTTGAACTTTGGCTGGATAGAAGCTGCAATTTTAATTGTAGCACCAGTTTGTGGGTTGCGGCCTGTTGTAGCTTTGCGCTTTGCAGTTGTAAATGTGCCGAAGCCAACCAAGCGAACGTCGCCTTTCTTCTTCAGAACTTTTGTAACTGTGTTGATGAATGCGTCAACGCAACCAGCAGCTGTTGCTTTTGTAACGTTGATTTCGTTTGCAATTGCTTCAATCAATTGTGCTTTGTTCATTTGTTTCTCCTTTCATAAATTTATTTAAGGTGTGTCCCGCAGATAATAGGCAATGTCTTTGAAATATATTGTGCGGTTTTCTTGGTGTTTAACGATGCTCGTGCCGCCAAAATCTTTTATTTCAAGGACATTGCCTGTCCTGCTTGTTCGAATCGTAGAGAATTCCGCTATCTAAGTCAAGTGCATATTTTCAAAATATGAAATTTTTTAAATGTTGACAAATTTAACGAGAATGCACCGCATCAGCACGAACTGCACGGGCCCCAGCATCAGTTGCATCGCACAATATCCAATTGTCGCCCGCACCAGTGATTTCAACCCGGCGGAAATTGTTCGGTGTAAACATCACCAACATCACCAAAACCAATAACCAAAATCCGTATTTCGTGAACGCCCAAATGTTTTTGAACGATTCACGTTTGAATTTATCAGCCAACAAATTTTGATACAATTGCCAGCCCCAACCAAACAGCAATAAAACCAAGCCAAAGAAAAACACCGCAATAATATAATTTGAAAATGGACGTATCGCCGACGCCACCGAATCCCACGCAGAATCAACCGCCGGACATACATAAAGCACACGCCCCGCCATAGATTCGGGAATGTTTGGTTCGGTTATGGTTCCAATTTGCATGCCAAAACTTGCCACGATGATAATCGCAGCCAGTGCAACACCAGACCATACCAGACCTTTTTTCATTTTACATGTTTCCTTTCGCTTTGTGTATTATACCATATTTTAATGGTGTGTTGCAATTTTAGATTGCAAGTGATATTTATTACGGCTAAAATTGCACAATATAAATTCAAGGAAACATACATGACATATGATGATATTCGTAAAGCGTTTTTAGGTTATTTTGAATCACATGGACATAAAATTGTGCCATCTGCTTCGTTAATACCAAATGATCCAACATTATTATTTACCGTGGCTGGTATGGTCCCATGGAAGGGGATATTACAAGGTGTCGAACCCGCATTTGCGCCACGTGTTGCGGACGTTCAAAAGTGTATTCGTGCCGGCGGTAAACATAATGATTTGGAAGACGTCGGTTTTGATGGTCGTCATCATACGTTCTTTGAAATGTTGGGAAATTGGTCGTTCGGTGATTACTTTAAAGAAGAAGCAATCGCTATGTCGTGGGAATTGTTGACCCAGGTATTTATGTTGGATCCGAATCGCATTGTTGTGACAACACACATAAGTGATGGTGATGCAACGGCAATTTGGAAAAAAATAACAGGCAAAGAAGCGATTCGTCTTGATAAAGATAATTGGTGGTCTGCGGGTGATACGGGACCATGTGGCCCATGCACAGAAATGCATTATGACATGGGTGCGGACTTGCCGGGCGGTTTGCCGGGATCCCCAGACGAAGATGGCGGGCGTTATGTTGAAATTTGGAACGACGTGTTTATGCAATATGATCGTGATGCAAACGGTAATTTAAACCCATTGCCAAAACAGAACGTTGATACTGGGGCGGGGTTGGAACGTGTTGCTGCGGTTCTGCAAGGCAAGACGGATAACTATGACACAGATTTGTTCGTTTCATTAAAACGTGCGGTAAGTGATTTAACTGGTGTTGCGGAAACGGCCGACAATGTTGCGTCGTTCAAGATTATTACAGACCATTTGCGTTCCGTTGGTTTTGCTATTGCTGATGGTGTGATTCCATCAAATACAGATCGTGGTTATGTGATTCGTCGTATTTTGCGTCGTGCGATGCGCCATGGTCAATTGTTGGGACATCGTGGGTCGTTGTTGTCAAAACTGTATCCGGCGTTGGTGCAAGAAATGGGTTCGGCATATCCAGAATTGGTGGCGAATGAAAAACGTGTTGTTGAAATAATCGAAAACGAAGAAAATGCGTTTTCAGACATGTTGCAAAATGGTATGAAATTATTAGATGCAGAATTGCCGAAAATAAACAACGGAATTTTGCCGGGCGATGTTGCATTTAAATTGTTTGATACATATGGATTTCCGCTTGATTTAACCCAGATGATTTTGCGTGATAAAAATATAGCGGTTGATGTTGCGGGCTTTGAAAAATCGATGGCGGAACAAAAAGAACGTTCACGTGCCGATACCAAGGGAACACGTGTTTTATGGGAATCGCAAAGTTTGCCGGCAACGGACGATTCGTCTAAATACACACCGGATGCGACAATGCAATCACGTGTTTTGGCGATTTTGCGGAATGGTGAATTTGTAAAATCTGCAAATTCGGGTGATGATGTCGAAATTGCGCTGGATAAAACTAATTTCTATGGAACCCAGGGTGGCCAGGTTGGTGACATGGGAACGATTTTACGTAATGGCGATGTAGTTATGAATGTCGGCGAAGCCACACGTGTTGATAATGTTGTTATACACAAAGGGACGTTAACCGCAGACATATCTGTTGATGACATCGTCACAACCCAAATAAACGAATCGACACGTCAACAGACGGCACGTGCACACACGGCAACGCACTTGCTCCAGGCGGCGCTGCAAAAAGTTTTAAATGATGATGTGGAACAGCGTGGTTCCAAGGTTTCGCCGGATTCTGTGCGATTCGATTTCAGTTTCGGTCGTGCCATGACAGATGAAGAAAAAAAGTCCGTCGAAGAATTGGTAAACAAATGGATTGTGGCCGACATGCCCGTTAAACACGAAGAGATGTCATTAGATGAAGCAAAGGCCAAGGGTGCTATGGCGTTGTTCAGTGAAAAGTATGGCGACACCGTCAAGGTTATTACCGCCGGTGATGTTTCGTGTGAATTGTGTGGTGGAACGCACGTCTATCACACGGGCGAAATTATCAAGGCGAAATTGAACAAAGAAAAATCGATCAGCAGTGGTATTCGCCGCATCACGATGTCGGTTGGAACATTAGCAGAATAGGTGGATAAATAAAAACCTGGCATTGCCAGGTTTTTTATTATTTTGTTTTTTGTTTTGCGGTGCTTAATACATATGTTTGTATTTTTTCATTGTTCATTATTTGGATAACCGCACGTTGTATTTCTGGGTGTGTTTCAAGATATTCTATGACGAAGTCTTGGGCGACTTCGATTTTATCGGCATCTATCACAAAACGACCAGTTTTGTCATACGACAAGCCGGCAATTGCCAAAACCCGCATATATTCCAAATCATCGTTTGGCATATTGGTTATAATCAGTGCCGCAGCATGTTTTGCACGATTTGCCATTTCTTTTGAGTCTTGCTCTTGTCCAAAGATTTTTTTGAAATAAATTTGTGTCAATTTTCTTGCGACGGTTTGCAAATCGTATGTTTCAATTTCGCGACAACCTTTGAAACTGTGTAACGTCATCAAAAGCGCAAACATAGTGACAATCATCATTGTCGAAAAGGCAAGTTTCTTTTCAATTTGTTTCTGTTGCAGTTGCGTCTTGATTAAATTATCACGATGATAGTGTCTTATTTTTGATGCACCAATGCCAAAATTTAATCCGCCGAAAACCCCGCCCACAAACAGACCAATGACAAACCCTTGAATCATTCTATCACGGCACAATATCCGTGATATATATGTGCATAAATAGTTCGATGTTCTGCGACGTTCTTTGGCATAGTTGTTCAACGCCTGTTTTTCTTCCCGAGAAAGATTTCGTTTCTGTTGAGTCATCGCTGTATTTTTTTGTATCACAGCGAGATTAGCAACGCCCGACAGATTTGTCAATATCTGTGTGGCCATCCATGATTTTACGATTTTTGTTGATTTTTCGCCAAAATTTGATAGTATTTTATGGCAGAGAGGTTGATGCTTGATAGGCATTGACAAAAATCCCGATTAATTTTTAATAGGGGAAAGCCCGTCGCCGCAGATTCACTACAAATAAAGAACAATCTTTATTGGCAATGGATTGTGCGGTGGCGAAAATGTTAATAAAAACAAAGGATTATATATGGTAAGATTACATAAACAAACCGCCACAGAGGCAAAAGAAGATGTGGCAGAAATTGAATCGGCAAAACGTGTTAAAAAATCAAAAAAGATTGCCGATAAACCGCAACACGAATCGGACGCTAATGATGACAAAGTATATTTCATGGCGTTGGGCGGATTGGAACACATCGGCCAAAACATGTATATTTATAAATACAAAGGTAAATATCTGGTCGTTGATTGCGGTATGGGTTTTTTGGAAGAAGAAATCGGTGCCGGTGACGTTCAATACTGTGATACCACTTGGTTGGAAAAGCATAAAAAGGACGTTGTTGGTTTTGTTATGACCCACGGCCACGAAGACCACATTGGTGCATTGAAATTCATTTGGCCGAAATTTAAAAAGCCAATTTATTGCACTCGGTTCCCGGGCGAAATTATCAAACAAACGTTCAAAGGTTTGGAAATGGACCTGAAAGATGGCAAAGACATTATTATATTTGACCATCATGGTGCCACATTAAATATCGACCCGTTCGAAGTTGAAACTTTCCATGTGTCGCATTCAATTCCCGAAGCACAAATGTTGATTATCAAGACTCCGGCGGGCAAGATTTTGCACACGGGCGACTGGACATTTAACGACGGCAACCCGATTGAAGAAACGACTGACTATGCACGTTTGCGTGAAATTGGTTCGGATCCGAAATTGTTGGCGTGTGCATGCGATTCGACTGACGCTGATCGCCAGGCACCCCAAGTGACCGAATTACAGGTTCGTGACAGTTTGGCTGAAATTATGCGTAATGCACCGGGTCGTGTTATTGTGACGGGCTATTCACGCAGTATTGCCCGTATGAAAATGTTTGCCGATGCGGCGCATTTGACGGGTCGTATTGCCGCAATCAAGGAACGCAGTAATCCAAATCCGGTTCCATATGTTGGTTTGCCAGAATTTCGTGAAATGGGCATTGAAATGGGATATTTGAACGGTGACGATGTTTACCTGTTTGATGAAATCAAAGATTTGCCGGCTGAAAAACAGGCAATATATTTGACCGGATCCCAAGGGGAACAATTCGCAATGTTAACCCGTCTGTGTCGTGGGCACGTCAAAGAAATGAAGTTGATGCCAACCGATACCGTCGTGTTCAGTGCGATTATTATTCCGGGACGTGAACAAGATGTTTCGTTCTTGTATAACAAATTGGCACGTATGGGAATAAAAACACACACGATATTCGACACCGACAATGTCCACGCCAGTGGGCATGCGGGACGCCCAGAATATGAACGTTTTTATGATATGGTTCATCCCCAGGTATCGATTCCAATGCATGGTGAATACATTACTGAAATGTTGAACGGTAAAATGGCAATGGAACGTGGCGGTGCAAAACACATGATGGTTGTGCACAATGGTGAAATGATTGCGTTAAGTGATGGCAACGAACCATATGTCGCAGAAACGATTGAAACTGGCATGGTCGTGATGGAGGGTGAAACCGAACGCAGTGCCGATGACCAGGTATATAAAAATCGTCGTAAAATCGCAACAAATGGTGCGGTGTTTGTGACGTTGCCGGTTGATAAACGTGGCTTTTTAAAAGGCACACCCGAAGTTTCCAGTGCGGGTATTTTTGAAACAGACGAAACTGGGTTTATGAAACGTCAAATTCAAATTGAAATTACCAAGGCAATCAATGATTTGACGAAAGCTGAACGCAAGAAACAAGAAAACCTGGTGCGTGCGGTCCATGTCGCATCGAACAAGGTTGTGCGTGCGTCATTGGGTGCGGATAAAAAGCCCCAGTATTGTGTACACTTTGTGTTGAAATAAAAACAACCGCCCAAACGGGCGGTTAAATTTTTGGCGCGCCCAGCAGGACTCGAACCTGCAACCCACAGATTAGAAATCTGTTGCTCTATCCAGTTGAGCCATGGGCGCACTGGACGCATTTTATAATAAAAAACAAAAAAATTCAAGTATGGCGAACATTATTTTGTGGTGGTCATGATGGTGTTGTCCCCCGTTGTCATTGCGAACGAAGAGAAGCAATCCACTTCCACTTTGTCATTGCGAGCCTGCGAAGCAATCCAGTCATTATGGATTGCCACGGTCGCTGTGCTCCCTCGCAATGACAAAAGGAAAATACAGAAATGGCAATGGAAATTGGATTGCGACAATAAATGATAAAATACAGACGTTATTTCCCAAAATTTCTGTTGACGAAACATGAACGACATATTAAAATGAATCACAAAAGGAAGGCACATATCGTGCATATTAAATCACGGGGGATGGGAAATATGTTCAAGCATTTACTACGTTTTATCGGCATGTCCGCAATTTTAATGGTTGCCACACCGGCATGGTCTACGGATAATTGGCATTGTTGTGGTACTTCCCGGTATCCCATAGGTCCCTATGGTACTTCATGTGTGAGCTGCCCAACCAATGTTTCTGATGATGCGACATACCCACGAAAATACTTGATGTCCGGTTGTGGTAGCAGTTGTCAAACGAGTTGTGAATACCAGACCCAACCATGGAATGCATGTGCAACAAACAACCCCCATTGGGGGTGTTCCCAGGCACCACAACTTGGTGGGTATACTTCATCGCGTTTGTCATTAATTAGACAGATGCCAAAAACAAATACCAGTGATTACGATACGGTTCGTGATTGCACCTTTTGTGAAGACTATGAGGCAGACGATACATCTTTATCCTATTGGCGCCTGTTTTATTGTGGGTCTTCGTCTGGCTCGTGTATAAGCTCTTTATCGGATCTTCAATCCACATTTAACAATATGTCCGGTCAGGATGCCAATGGCAAATGGATATCTGGTGTTTGGAACACACGTTATCCGGTGTTTTCATCCAGTAGTGATACGTCAACCCAAGTGCCATACACTCAAAGTGTTGCCAACACCAATCCATTAACACATTGTATGCAATGTCCAAAGTTGACGCAGAATGAACGCTGGTCCATGGGTATCGCATCGTGCAGTTACGATGGTTTTGAATGTCGTGGGGTTTATAACAAGGTCAAAGTGACCGGCAAATATGACCCTCTTAGTAATCAAAATGGTGCGGGTTATGAATGTCAATGTTCGGGAAATTGGAAAAACAATTATGGTAACGATGCCGGTCCAGTGTATGTTGGTTGGGATGGTTATTGTGGTAGATGCCCTATTAATCAAGGAACCTACTATGACCAATGGACCAAAATGAAGACTTGTAATAACACCACATATACATGTGCAGATGGTTATTACAGGGCTGTTAATGGAAGTTATGGCAGTATTAGCAAAGCAGACGACCCAGGACTGGGGGCATCTCTTACCAGTGTATATGGGGCGTATATATGTACGGCTTGTCCGCATATTGCCAATGCGGATGATTTGGGGCTTACTGCAAATTATCTGGGCGGTAGTATGGGCGTCACCGGGACATTTTCAACAACATCACGTTGCACGGTGACAACGAACGAACGAACATGGGCTGACCCTACAAGCGGTAATGTTACTGAGTGTAAATACAGGCTTACAAATCTGAAGCCTGTGTCAAGTTGTGCCGGAACCACGTCAACCGCAACAGTGTTGCACAGTGTGGAATACAGTCTGGAAGCAGATCCTGACTATGGTTATTTGAAAGATGCGGGTTCATGCAATTATACCGCAACAACAACATATACCTATGCGCCAGAGGGGTGGGGTTGGTCTGGTGGTGTATGTGCGCCATGTCCATCGGGGACATATTCAACCGAATCTATGACAACGTGTCAGTCTGCACCGGCGCATGGGGTTGTTGATGATGATGGGCAAGATTTCTATTGCGAATCGGGTTATTACAAATCCGGTAGTGAGTGTGTTCCATGCCCGATTGATTTTGAAATTGGTTACTATGGGTTGGGGAACCTTGGTAATTCTACGACAGCCGGACAGAGCCTTGTCGGCGCAGATGCACTCAGCGAGTGTTATGTTGAACGTGGCTCTTCTGGTAATAATGCTTCGGGGTATTATACCACGGGTAGCATGTGCTATGCATCGGGTCAGTGGCACTCTTCGGGTTATGTGCTTTGTCTGGATAATGGGAACTATTTTAATCCATCCGATTCTTCCTCTCCTTGTTACTCTGCCGCCCATGATTATTTACAAACCAAGTATGGATGTCGTGATTATTATGATGAGATGCCGAATTGTATGATGAGTCATATTTTGCAATACACAGTAAACGCAAGCAACCCCTATAACACTACTTGCCAGGCATTGGCAACCAGTAACGACCCGATGTCCTGGTATTCCGGGCAGGGCATATTGGATTGGGATACCGCGCTTGATATCGTAAACAATGTCGGCAGTCAAGGGTGTCCAATGTGGATATTGGTACGTTAAAAAGGCCGCCCATCCGGGCGGTTTTTTGTTTTCGGTTTTTTGTCATTGCGAGGAGCCACCAGGCGACGTGGCAATCCATAATAATGACTGGATTGCTTCGCTGTGCTCGCAATGACAAACAACCCTTGTCATTGCGAGGAGCCACCAGGCGACGTGGCAATCCATAATGACTGGATTGCTTCGCAGGCTCGCAATGACAAACAACCCTTGTCATTGCGAGGGAGTGAAACGACCGTGGCAATCCATGATTACTGGATTGC
>JAFZXC010000014.1 GCA_017616975.1 Alphaproteobacteria bacterium | reverse complement strand
GGTTGCATTTACAGCTTTTGCCGTGTTCCATTTTTGACATAGATTTCTCCTTTGGTTTTTTGTTTTAATTATTGTGTCCGGACAAGCATATTTTACACCATTTGACATGTATCAACAATATGCATGAATACCTGTGAATTGCGCACAAAAAATGTTTGTGTTTCTGGAATTTGTGGTTTAGTATTTGGTGCGTCGGGGTGTAGCTCAGCCTGGTAGAGTACTTGCATGGGGTGCAAGGGGTCGCAGGTTCGATTCCTGTCACCCCGACCAGTTATTAAAAATCAAAGTTTCCGCTATGAATGTTAAACATGATTTCTTGTTAGATAAAAATGGAAAAGATATCATTGCATATCATGGAACATACTATGTCTTTGACTATTTCTTGCCGTTGTCGCATTTTGGTTCAAAGCAAGGTGCAAATACGGTTTTGAACGAAGGCAAGTGGAAGCGTGATAAAAACATTGATATAACAAAACCTTTGATAATTCCTGTGCACTTGAAATATGGTAATTATATGGAAATTCCAGATTTAAATGACCATTATGTCCAAGATTGGCAGGCGATAGTTTTATGCTTATTACAGGATGCAACGATCATAAGCGATATCAACCATGTGGAAAAATGGCAGAATATCGAACAAAAGTGTAATCGTGTGGCATCCAAACCGTTGACTTATCAATACGATTTTATATGTGAACCAATCAAGCACGATATTGATATCAATCAAATCAAGGCGGAATTGTCATGTGATTGTTTGTATGACAAGGCAACAAATGAAAATTTGTTCTTTCAGCGAATGATATTGTTCTTGGAATCAATCGGTATAGATGGTTTTGTATATGCGAATTTTACAGAATGTGCTGGGCAAAATTCTTATATTGTGTTCCGGTCAAACAACGTTATACGACTGGATAAAAATGTTGCACCAATGGTCGTTCACCAAGATATAAATGCATTAAACGATATCCAATCAAGGTTTAAGGCCGGGTATCGCCCCAGATGTATGGATAAAGCGGAAAAAGATTCATGGATAAAAAAATTACATGATTTCTATGACTTTAGAATCGCAGAAATGGCACGACAACATCAAAATCCGGGGGCGGACAAATGAAACAAGCAGTTTTGTATCTTCATGGCAAGGGTGGTTCTGCGGACGAGGCGGTATATTATAAACCGTTTTTTCCGGGTGCCGATGTTGTTGGTGTTGAATATCGTGGCGATAATCCATGGAATGCACGTGAAGACATTTTGGCGGCGTATCGCTGGTTTGCCAAAGAATATGATTCAATTTGTATTGTTGCTAACAGTATCGGTGCATATTTTGGTATGAACGCATTACAAGATGTTTGCATTGAACATGCGTATTTTATTTCGCCGGTTGTTGATATGGAACGATTAATTTTGGACATAATGTCATGGGCTGGCGTGTCTGAGGCTGAACTTGCAGACAAAAAAACAATTACAACAGAAACATGGGGCGAACCATTGTCGTGGGAATATCTGTCTTATGTTCGTGAACATCCAATTTCATGGCACGTGCCCACAGACATTTTGTATGGGGAAAAAGACGTCCATATACCATTTGAAACGATAGCGCACTTTGTGAAACAGACGGATGCAAATGTCACAATTATGAAAAACGGTGAACACTGGTTCCACAGTGATGACCAAGTAAAGTTTCACGATGCATGGTTAAAACAATGTTTGAAATAAAAAACCGCCCGTTTGGGCGGTTTGTTTTTTATAATGCGGTTGCAAGAATAGCAAATGCAATTAGCACATCACCCAAATCGGTATGATTATGATGATAATGGTGCACAACATGTGGTTTAGGTTTGTGGTGTTGGTGTGCAGTATGAACAGGCTTTGGCGCATGATGTTCAACAACATGTGTGTTGTGGTGTGATGATGTGTGATGTGCCGGTGTTGCAGCAAATCCAGATGATACGAACATCGCCATAGCGACAGCAATTAATGTTTTTTTCATGTGTTACTCCTTTGTCTATGCTGATACAATATCAGTTTTCAAAGGGTGTGTAAAGAAAAATGTTAAAAAATTTAATTATTTTATTTTTTTATGAATTTTAGAAGTGTTGACGATATTATTATTTGTTGACAATCATGCTTTTTGTGCTACGTTATTTGCTCTAAGATAAAAGTAATGTTATGAAAAACAAAAAATTAAAAAATTTATTTGTTCGTGGTGGTAAAACAGCTTTGATGGTTTTTATGATGGAATGTGCAACGGCGTGTCATCATAAAAACATAGATCCGCATGCACCTATAAGCAACAAAGATGGTTTTGTTTATTTTCTTGCACTTATCATAGTGGCGTTTGGGTTGCCTGTGATAATTACTATGATTGATGAAAACAATAACAGACAGTATTAAAAAAACGCCCGTGCGGGCGTTTTTTTATTTCATTGCGGCATGAATCTGTTCCATGTTACCGCTAAGTGTTTGTGATGCATCTATATCGCTGAATTTAATGCCTGGTGCGGTTCGTAACCATTCAATTGCCGGGACCGTTGTTTTCCAGAAAGTATCTAATCTGCGACGAACCGCAACAGTGTCGGCGTCATCGGCACGGCCACCACCTTCGTTAATGCGTTTGTTGATGCGGAAAATCATTAATTCTTCGCTTAAATCCAAATACAAGACGTGTATGTTGAATTTGTTGGCATATTTTTCGACCAACCATTGTGCCTGGGGCAACGTGCGTGGAAAGCCGTCCAAGATAATGTCGACATCGTCTGTGATTTGCGATTCCATCAATTTGAATAATTCGCTGTCGGGGACCAATTCGCCACGTGCCATAATTTTTGCGATTTCGCTGTCTGCGGGCAATGTGCGGAACAACGCCCCGCTTTCGATATGTTTATATTCGTGTTCTGTTTTCATAATGTTGGCGATACTGCCCTTGCCTGCGCCTTGGCCGCCCATCATAACAATCATTGTATGTTTCAT
>JAFZXC010000013.1 GCA_017616975.1 Alphaproteobacteria bacterium | reverse complement strand
TGTTGCCAACATATCTGCAACCGTCGCAATTGATGAATTCATTTTCTTGAAAAAGCCACTTGCCGGGTAAATTTCTGCTGCAAACAATTGGTGTGAACCATGCGGTGCATTTGATTTTTCCGCCCGAATAACCATTAATTGACATTCTGGGGAAATAATCATTTTATCGGTCACGACCGCACCACCGCCTAAAAGTTCGCCCCACCACCCGGTCGATTCGCAAAATACAGGATAATAAACGACCGCATTTGGGTTTGCTTCAAATATAGCTGGAAAATCTAATTCTGTGGTCACGACTTCGGGCATTTCGCCGGTCGCAGAATTTATAACCTTGCGTGCCAGCTGGTATACTGTGTCCCCAGTTGTCTTGCGTGGCCAGTAAAGAATCGGAAACTGCTTCATTGATGTGAATTATATCAGATTCGGGAGCAATAAAAAAGGGGGGGGATGTAAAATAAAGTACTTGATTTTTTATTTTTTTATAACTTTGTACCATTTCTGCACATTTGACCACACTGTATTCAGGTTATTTTTCGTTGTTTGGTACGTAGATTTATAGAAATCATCTAATTCCTTCATATTGAATAAAGTCTTAATCAGTGCCGGAATTGATGTCATAAACATCGCAATAAACGCCCCCATAAAGATTATTGTCACAATACTGTCGTTGCGCATCATCAAGCCGTCCATCAAAATTTGCGAATCGTTTTCCGCAAATGCTGCAGACAATGCCGACATTCCGCCCCACGAACCAAACACAGCATTTAAAAACATAACCGCAAAGGTCACAAAAATGCCTGTTAACGCAATTCCAAATGTCGCCTGGACAACGTCGTTTATAATCGACTTTATGTTTTTACGACCATCCGGCAAAATTGACCACCCCGGAAACACCCACGCCATAAGCGACAAAGGCAACATTACCAAATCCAGCGATAACTTGATGAATATCTCAAGGAAAAATAATGGCACCGGCAATAATGCCGCAAAGAACAAAACAATTATCAACAACCCGGCAAAAAACACCACAACATTAGGGAAAATCGGGATATTCCACATAATCTTGTGCATATATTTTTCATTGAACGCCATATTCATCAATGTCCACCCAGACGTCATACCAATACCGGTCATTTGATGCACAACGCCCAATTCGCACGCTAAATTATGACGCAACTTTGGCGAAAAGGCCCCTTTGGTTGCCGCCGTATCAGATACAGATACCGGATCCGCAATCGCAGTAGCAACAACACATGTATTAAAATCTTTGTCTTCTGTGACAGCATGATTAAGCGACATTCCAATACCAAAAATCGGTTCGATTGCGACATCGTTTATAATTCGTGGTAATGGCACCGCCAACATTGCGCACACAACGCCCAACTTTAA
The DNA here is from genome assembly GCA_017616975.1 of Alphaproteobacteria bacterium. Classification (GTDB taxonomy): domain Bacteria; phylum Pseudomonadota; class Alphaproteobacteria; order Rs-D84; family Rs-D84; genus Enterousia. Next base: position 23,389 of record JAFZXC010000013.1, on the reverse strand, counting down.
CAACCGAACGCCAAAATCACCCGTCAAAGACCATGGTTCTATGTTTTTTGCGTTCATATAATTTTCCAGCAACTGCCATGCAAACCATATTGCCAACAATGCCGCCGTAAACGGTATAATCACCAATCCAATCGCAGTATAAATTTTTGGCAGTATGTTCGAAAGCGTTCCAATAACATCCGAAAACATTTGGCACGTCCAACAGGATGAGAAAAAACGAAACGCATCATCCATGTTTACCGGGAACGATGTGCGATATATTGAAAAACCCGCCAATACGACACCACCGGCAAGTGCACCAATAACAAACGGCGCAGCCGCCCCTGCCGTAAATGGCAAGAACGATAAAAATACCGCCCAAAAATTTTTTAACCGTTTCATCGTTTTAAGTATATCATATTTTGTCCCAAATGTGATATAATTGAAAAGATAAAAATATAAATAAGAGAGAGAATGACTTTTTTGCGCAAATTTTTGCCATGTTTATTGTTGGCGACAATGTTTGTTATGCCAATGCCGGCTCTGGCCGATGGCGCCATAGTCGATAAATTTAACCTTGCCCCTTTTGTGCCGATTGTGTTGGACGCAATGATGACGATTGCCAGTGGCGGATACGATTTCTTTGTGGGTAATGGCACCGGCATAATCTATTTGTTGGTGTGGGGCTTTTTGGGGCTGACAATTGCAATCTATCTTATCAAACTGTATTTGCCAAAAAATTGGTTGGGCACGTTTGGTTTTTCCGGGGGCGATGAAATACTGGATGGCAAGGCAGATCCACAAACAATCGTATTCAATGTTTTGAAACCATGTTTTCGTGCGATAATTGCCGCCGGGTTGTTGTTGCAAATTCGTCCGGTTATTTTAACCGAAGTTTTGGTTAACCCTTTTTTGCAATTTGGTTCGCTTTACACACACAGTATAACAGAAACAATCCAGAATACTGGTGTTCCAACCGTACCTGTTCAATGCCCAGAATCAATTGTTCAAAAAGCATGGATTTCAAAATCGTCTTGTGATTTCTTGATAAGACCCGTATCCGATTTATCGATTGCGAACAACACGGTAATCAAGCGGGGCTTTGAATTTTTATCACGGGGTTTAAGTGAATTAATGACACTTGTTCCGCACGGCGGTTCTGGATTTTTAAATGTAATTACCGGACTGCTTTTGATATCAACATTTTTTGCAAGCAATCTTTTCATGGCACTGCTTATTATCCAGGGCATCTTTGAATTTGGCATGGCGTTAATTTTATATCCGTTCCAAGTTTTATCTTATGTTGTAAAACCTAATGACAAATGGCTGGATATATGGCCGGCATTTTCTGGTGTGACAAACGCACTTAAAAAATTAGTTATCACAATGATTATGTGTGCATTTATGCTGGGGGTGAACATTGCGATAATAAAATCATTGTTCACATGGAACACGTCCATATTTGTTGTCGCCGCAAACGGAACAACAAACACAAATGTCCCAATTATTGCTAATACTACAAGTGGCGCATTTGGCGAACATTCGATATTATGGCTGTCTTCGATATTAACATTTTATTTGATGTTCAAACTGTTCAACCTGACCCGTGAACAACTGAATTCATACGCCGGCAAGGGAACCGATGCGCTGTATAAAAACGTCATCAGCGACAGCAAAACATTATGGGGCGGTGTTAAAAACACAACAAAAGCAATAACCACAGCAATTGGATGGAAGAAAAAGTAAATGAACAATACACTTGGCAATTTTATTGACTCTGCCGTCCAGTGTTATGGATGCCCGATATTTGATCGGCTGTTTCAAATCGTATCTGGTGCCGCAGCCAGTGTATACGACCGCATGGCATTGTTGATGTCTATATTGTTCTGCATTTTATTTGCATTTTTTGTGTTAAACGCCGTATGGCAGAACATAAAAAAAGACGCCCAAGATCCGTGGTATCAAAAATCTGTGCGCCCCGTTATTATAAACTCTCTTGTTGCATTAACATTGTTGTTCACCGGTGTTGCATTACCACGATTTATATCACAAATAACATTTGAACCAACCGCACAAATCGCAACACTTTATACGCAAAGCATGTTAGACATAGATTCCAAAATGGTTAATGACCAAGTGACATATCAACCATTACCACTTTCCTATGATGGATTTTTCCGTCCACAATTGCGTGATAAAATTATACTTTTGATGAAAACAACAATCACACAATTCCAGGCATATATGAAACTGGGGATTGCGGTTATGGATTCTGCATTTACATGGAATGCATTGTTGGGCATCGGCGCATTTGTAAAACATATGATATTGTTAATAATCGGCATATATATCTTTTACGGATTTTTCAAATTGTTTTTCCGGTTTTGTTGCTATTTTGCCGACATTATTGTTGCGATGACACTGTTTGCATTTTTCTTGCCGCTATCATTAATTCTTGCTGCGTTTCGTGGTGCAGAAAATGTCCCTGCGTGGATATCGGGATTGGGCAAAAACATTGGTGCAAATCAAATCAAAAAATTGATTAATGCGATTGTTGCCTTGGCTGCTGCGGTCATAACATATACTGTGATAATGGTTATTATTGCCAAGTTCTTTTCTTCGCCCGATGCATCAACTGCCGAAATCATGAATGCAATTACCACAGGCCAGATATTTGATATGGATCTAAGTGGCGATAACATTTTATCGCTTACGTTAATGGGCATGGTTGTATTGGTATATGTTGTGAACTTTATCCAAGGCCAAATAAACCAAGTATCAAACATGGTAATGTCCGCATTTGATTTGAAACCAGAAAATTCATTAAGTGAACAATTGGCTAATGACGTTGAATCATTAACCAAGGCTACTTTTGATACAATTAAAAAAGTCGGTGAAACAATCACGTCATCCAACGACAAGAAAGAAGAAAAGAAATGAAGGGGAAAATAATTCTTGTTCTTGTTAGATTTGTAATGGGTGCAATTGCACTGGGGTTGGGTATATGGTATTTGTCATCGTCTATTAACGGTGCATCACTTACATACACCAGCATGGATAATTTTTTAAATGCTATTGGTGCTGGGACCGATATTGCAAATACCAACGGATGTTTCTTATGTAAATACGTCACAGAACTGTTTGGCGTGTTGGGCAATGCGACCGAAATGTTCTGGGAAACGATTGTCAATGCATTGTGGATAATAATGGCAATTGGCTTTGGGGTGTTTTTGTTTATCTATACCGGGCAATACATATATGACGCCGCAAAAAAGACCGCAAAAATAGACACCCAGGAAAAGAAAATCGAACTTGCGGCATGGTTCGACAAGGTTTGGCACACAGGTGTACGAATTTTGATTTGTGGTGCTGTTCTTGGCATGTTGGGAATGGGCGGAACAACCGCACTGAAATATGTGACACGTGTGACGGTGACACCGGTAATGTTTGTTGGTGCAGAACTGGGAATGGCGGCAACCGGTATATCTGATTCGGCAAAATGCGCCGCAATGGATACCGTTGAAAATACCGACGACATATTAAACCCGGTATTGCAACCGTTTATGTGTTCAATTGGCAACCTTAATGCGACAATGCTTGCGGGTGCGGCCGGTGGTTTTTCAATGATGAATTACGCATGGCTTGGCATGGGTGGTGGCGCAATAACATGGCTTGCGGGGTTGGCACTGGTCATAATGTTTTTAATCATTGGGTTTGATTTGTTTTTCCAGATTTTATCAATCGTATTGGAATTGATATTTATAATCATATTCATGCCGATATTTATCGCCACAGCAGCATTTGAACAGGTTTGGAAAACAGCATCTGGGTTGTTCACCAAGGCGATTGGTATGTTAGCATCAGCGGCGGTAAAAATCATCGGCATATCACTTAAAATAATTGTTATCTATGCAACTGTGTCTTTTGCAGCAGACGCCCATTTCCCAGGTCCAATTGATGGGTTCAGCACGGTATTGCCACCAATGCTGGGGCAATCGGTTCAAAACCCAGATGCAAAAACATTGTCCGTTATGAACACATTTACCGAATGTGAACATGTGGCACTGGTAAATGGCGAAATGGATGCAGACATATTCAAAAATTGCTTCACCGCACACCGTGCAACAGTTGAACGGAAATATCCGGGCGCATTTGATTTTCTTGGTGACGGATGGGGATTTTTAATGATGATGATTGGTATATTTGCATTATACTATTGGGTTGTATCGCCAGAAATAGACAAGATATTTAAACCGGCAAGTGCTTCTGACTTTGACTTTGGCGGCAACATTAAAAAATTGGGAACAAACATTTGGAACATTCCTGTGACGCTTACAGAAAAAATAACAACATCATTGGGCAAAAAAGATTGATAAAACACATATGTAAATTTTTATCAAAAATCATAATTGCAACAACAATTGCATGTTGTGCAACAACATCTTTTGCCGCAACAAATATCCCCTCTGGTCCGGTGGGTGAAATTGGCGACTATGGCACGTTTGCAACCGAACATAATAAAAACGAATTGGTAAAAAAATTGGTTGGGGAAAATGGCACCGGTGGCGATCTGCGGGTTTTTCAACAAGAATTCCAAGAACAGATTGTTCATGACTATGTTCCGGTCGAAGCACGTGTCGGCATTGCCATGGTAAATGGCCTTAATGAAATTGCCAAGATACTTGATTCAACACTTGTTCGATTTATGATTGTCTTTATAATCATCATGTATTTGTTTTGGATAATGCTTGAAGCATATAACATGATGACGACCGACAGTAATGTGCAAAAACTGGTCGAAACAATCGTAAAGAAAACAATAATTCTTATTGCATGGATTGCGGTGTTGCATATTGGTCCGGCAAAACTGTTCATGTATGCAGTAAGCCCCATAATATCATTGGGAACATACATTGCCGACTTTATATTAAATGCGATAACCAGTGCCGCCGGAATTGTTGTGCCAGATACATGTGGTGCAATACATAACTATGCCGCAGCAACCGTACCCGCCGACATGATAATTGATGCAAACGCCACGGCAAGTGTATTATGTGTACCAACACGTTTGTCCGGATTTTTCGTGACAGCTATTGCTGCAGGATGGCATTGGATGATTGATGGTGTCGGGCACAGTGTGTTTACATTTACAATGGGTGCTGTGTTTGTTGTTCTTTTTGCATGGAACACGTGGAAATTTGCATTAATGGCATTATCGGTCGTTATGAGTTTGTTCTTGGCAATTTTATTGTTGCCGTTCACTGCGTTTGCAGAAACAATTCCACAAACATCGTACAAGGGTATTGTTGGAAACGTATTTAATTCATTTGTTGGGCTGTTTAATGCGGGCCCTGTTAAACTTGATGAACAAATAAACAAATTTATCAATGCGGCGATTTATTTTGTTGCACTGTCCATTGTAATTGCAATCTGTGCTGCATTGTTGTCTGGTGTCATTAACACCGATTTAGTCACACACATACCAACATTAAAAGACGATGGGTTTATACCACTGTTGCTTTCGGGCGCATTGGTTGCATGGCTTGCAGACAAAGCAGACAAAACCGCCAGAGATATTATGGGAAGCAATGCAGACAAGATGGGCAAAGAAATCGGCGGCTCTGACACCGGCAAGAAATTTGCTGACGATATCAAGGCTGTAATCAAAAACACGTACGACACGGCAAAATCTTGGGCAAAAGCATATAATGACAGCAAAAAATAGTTTTATAAAATCGTCACAAAAGATTTCATAACATTTTTAATGCCATGATTACCAAAAGCAACCGTTAACACGTCGCCATTTTCTGCAATCACTGTTCCACGACCCAGTTCTGGATGAGATATCAAACTGCCAACCATCGTTTCACGTTTGGTGTGCAATGTTCGTGCCTGGGGTTTTGGTGCATACGACGTTGTATATGCCCGTGGTGTTCCCCCCTGGAAATCAAGAAACCGATTATCCATTTCGGTAATAAAGCGTGATGGCGAATTATATTGACGGGATCCAAAAACCATTCTTGTCATTGTATTTGATATGACTGTGCGCCGACGGGCACGAGTAATTGCAACATACGCCAATCGACGTTCTTCTTCGATTCCGCCTTCGTCTATTGATTTTTCATTTGGGAAAATACCTTCTTCCCAGGCGGGCAAGAATACTGTATCAAATTCCAATCCTTTTGCCGCATGAATTGTCATAATGTTGACGGCATTTTTGTCGCCACCAATTTTATCGTCTTCGTCATCGTCCGTTGTCATTAATGCGGCCTGTTCCAAAAATTCTGGCAACGTATCATATTTAGAAATAACAGATGTGATTAATTCACGAATGTTTTCTAGTCTGTCTGGCGCATCAACATCTTTGGAATCACGCCACATTTGCAAATAACCAGATTTTTCTAACAGTGTTTGTGCCGCTTCTTGTGGGGGCATTTCCATCCAATTTATATTAAAAGCATCTAAAAATTCATCTGCAAAAGCACGCTGTTTTGCGCTTAGTTTTGCGACACGCAGACCCGCCATTAAATTTGGTCCTGCTGCTTTTAATTTATCAATCGCCGACGGCCCAAAATTACGACGTGGTTTTCCAATTATACGAACAAAAGAAATGTCATCAAACGGATACACCAAAAGACGCACATACGCAATTGCATCACGGATTTCCATACGATCATAGAATTTCGTTGCACCGACCAAGCGATATGGTATGCCCCGACGTGAAAATTCTTCTTCGAACAACCGTGATAAGTTACCCGCACGAATAAGAATCGCATTGTTTGAAAAACTGTTTGTATCACGTGCAATAGCATCGGCAATAACCCGCACTTCGTCCAGATCAGACGGCAACGTCAAGACATACACCGGTTCACCAGAAACATCGGTATGTACACTGTGCAAATCTTTGCCCAAACGCCCATTGTTATGACGTATTAATGAATTTGCCGCCCCCAATATATTTTGAGTGCTGCGATAATTTGTCTCAAGACGTATAATTTGTGCCCCAGAATAATTTTTCTCGAAATTTAAAATGTTTTTTATTTCGGCACCACGCCAAGAATAAATAGATTGGTCATCATCACCAACACAACAAATGTTCGGATTTTCGACCCCACGAGTCAACATTTCTAATAATTGCATTTGGGCACCATTGGTGTCTTGAAACTCGTCAACCAATATATATTTAAATTGATTAACATAACGGGCCAAAATTTCGGGCTGGGCATTAAATAATTGCAACACCCGCAAAATTATATCACCAAAATCAACCGCATTCAGGCGCGACAATTCCGCATTATATGCAGTATATATTTTATCCTTGGTTTCCAGCGCAGACAATCCCTTGTCTTTGATGCTGGAAAAACGTTCAACATAATCGCCTGGACTTCTTGTGGACAAACCCATATCCGCCAATATATTTTTTACAACCGACTTTTGATCGTCTTCGCCAAATATAATAAAATCACTGCGCAAACCTGCAGCGGCTGCGTTTGCACGCAGAATTCGCAAACAAACAGAATGAAATGTACCACACCACAAATCGTGCGCATTCCAACCTGCCCCTGATTCCGCCAATGATGCGATACGCATTTTCATTTCATTTGCGGCCTTGTTTGTAAAAGTAAGAGCCAAAACCTGCCATGGTTTCGCTAAATTATGATTCAATATATATGCAATACGGGTCGTCAAAACACGTGTTTTTCCCGTTCCCGCACCAGACAAGACCAAAAGTGGCCCTTCTGTCGTTTCAACGGCCAACAATTGTTCCGCATTAAGATTTTCTAGCATTGAATTCATTGTTTATTTATAATACACTAAACTGAAACAATAAAACAATCTATTTTGCGGATAAATTATGAAACGGGTTATTTGCTTTGATATTGAAACAACGGGTCTGGAATACATGCGTGGCGACCGCTGTATCGAAATCGGTGCCGTTGAAATCAATGATGGGGTTATAACCGAAAACACTTTTCACGAATACATAAACCCCGATGGCAAAATTATCCCGCCCGATTCGTATATGGTTCACAAAATTTCTAACGCTTTTCTTGAAGACAAGCCAAAAATGTCCATAATCGCCCCAAAATTCTTGGAATTTATTGGCGATGCCCCGATTGTTGCGCATAACGGTGCTGACTTTGACTTTCCATTTATGAATCACGAACTGGCAATGTTGAACCTGCCCCAGATTCCACGAAATCAGCAACTGGATTCAATTGTTATTGCCCGCAATCGTGTTTTTGGCCCAAAAAGTTATTCATTGGATGCATTGGCTAAATGGTTTGGCATATCGCTAACTGCACGTGCCGATGCACACGGCGCATTAATTGACGCAGAAATTCTGGCCAAGGTGTTTTTGGAACTTGAAAATACCGAACCCGCCCCAGATGTTCATGACATTATTGAAAAACAACATACGGCGTTTTTATCACATCCAAAAATTGGTGGTGATTTTCCGCACCGTACCTTTTCGCCACATGATGACGAATTGGAAAATCATAATGCATTTATGGAAAAAATATCTGGATAAAAAAAAACGGGCCTGGCGCCCATTTTTTATTGCGACACACAAAGCCCGTTCGTATTATGCACCTGGTTTTCGTCGCACTTTAATATACAACGGCCATTCCATACGACATAGCCCGCATTGCAACGACATACTGCGTTTACATAACCGCTTGAACCAGAATCATTATTGGCGCCTTCGCTTTCGTTATCACTAATCGTATGACCTTCGCCACGATATGTACTGTTTTCTGGGCACAACAATGATTGATAAAACATTTCCGAGACAGCCTCTATCAATCCAGCTTCACTAGTAATACTATTGTCATTTGCAAATATCGCATATCCGCAGGTCAACGCCACATTATGACACGCACCATTCATAACGTTCATTACACTGGTTGTGCTGGCCACCGAAGACCATGCATTAACCTGGGTCACCTGTTGATTATAGCATGCAGCAACATCAACCATACAACGAGATGCATAATCAGATATAATCTTGTACTGAGAAGCCTTGATATTAACCATTGCACGTTGGATATAGTTCACAACGATATCATTGTATGGCTTATATTCGCCATCGACATATGTATATGCCTGGCACTTATCAAGAACGGCACGACACAAACCTTCTTCGGTCACGCTTTGCTTGGTTCCAATTTTCTGCAGCAAGTATTTAACCGTGCACATACCGTTTCCGCCACTTGTTCCATTTGCGGCACAGTTTTCTTTTTTGATTTGTGTTCTGTATGCTTCTTCCAGGAAACTGCTGTTGATATCCGTAGTGCTGTAATTTTTCATAAATGCGATAATGTCAGATATGTTTTGTCCCAGAACAACATTTCCGTTTTCATCGATATATACCTTGGTTGGATCGACGCATTTAGCATAGTCTTCACCGCACACCATATCATCAGTCATACATGATTCCAGTGCACCGATACACCCCTTGGCATCATATTGGTTTTTGTTTTGCAGCACAGCCAATCTGGCCTTTTGCAACATGCGTTCTGCACTGCGCACATTAGACACAAGTGTTTCATTTAGTTTCTTAAGGCCATTTTCATATGCGATACAATCTTTATCAATCGCCAAATCATAATTACCGGTCACCTGTTGTGTTGTGGCGCCCGCCTTTTTACATTGATTCAGCACGGTACTACAACGACTTTTTGCGGCATTGTATAATTCAGAACCACGCAAGTTAGAAAAACTTGTCGTATTTGTATTCAAGAAATCCAAACTGAAAACATCTGCATTGCTTGAAAAATCAAGATCCATATCCAACCCAAACCCATCACCAGAATACGATGCCGTATATGTTTGTGGATCTTTTATCATATTTTCAATCTGTTCCAACATATTGCGGTTTTCGGTATTATCACGAGTCCCCGAAAGCGCCTCTTCGGCTTCGGTTGCTGTCATAATTGCCCGAATTTCATCAGCCGACAACCCGATATAGCGGATATTTTGTGCAACTTCGTTCAATTTATCATTTGCGGCATTCACAGCCTCTTCCACTTTGCTGTACCGTGAAAGGTTCGCACTGCAACTGCAACGTTTTTGATTTGTATCGACAACGGCACAGAATTGATCCATGCATTCGTTATACTGTTCTTGGCACGATTTGTTTAATTCTGCGGTTTGTTCAAGACGTTCTTTGGCCTGGGCAATTGTTTCGTTATTTGCGGCACGACCTGTGACCTTGCGAATATCGTTGCCGATATTAGATCCCGTCTGTTGATCCGTTCCGGCGATTATTGCACGTCCCCCAAATTCCGCCACACTTGGACGCAGGGTTAATCCCGCACGACGAATTGCAGAATTACTGTTGATGTCTGTTTGTTTTGATGTACCGGCCTCAGAACCGCCACGCGCCGTCACACTGCGTGCATTATTTCCCGTTGTATCTTGGGCGGCATCGGTTGTTGGGCGTGATATTGTCCGTGATGAATCCGCTGTTGTTGTGCGACCTGCGGTGCGTGTTTTTGACGAAACATCCGTTGTATCGACACTTGTACTGGTGGTGGTGCTGGACGGAATAACACGTGATGGAACAAGGCTGTCCGCCGCAAACGACGTACCAACAACCAGTGTCATCAGCAAAGATAACGCCCTGTACATTTTCATCATTATGAATAATTATATCACAAAATCAGCGTCTAAAAAAGAAAATCATTATATTCGCAATCATGTTTTTGCAAAAATATACTGGACGCCAAGGCATTTTTTCGCAAAAATATTATCATAATAAAAGTCTTTGGGGGTATATGGTGAAAAGTCTTGTTATTATTGGGGTTCCACGGTCTGGTAAAACAACATTGGCAAAAAGTATTTTGGCCCTGTTTTCCGCAGACAAAAAGCCCGTTGCATTTTTATCCGCCGATTCAATTATCGGTGGAATGACCGACGTCCAAAAAAGCAACCTTTTTTGGGGGATTTTTATTCGTCCAATGCGACATATATTTCCAAAACTGAACGACAAAACAAAATCTGCACGCATAAAATCAATGTTGGCATTTGCGGCACGATTTATTGCAGAAACAAGCGATGTTGTTCCCGTAGTATACGAAGGGGCATACATAACCCCAAATGATGCACGGAAAATTTTCAACACGAAAAAATGTATGATTGTCGTCATTGGATATCCAAATATGACAACCCACGATAAAATTCAGCAAATCCGTAAATTTGACGGCAAAACCCCATATCAAAAGCGTGATGATAAAGAACTGGAATCTGTTGTTGCGCACAATATCGAAAAAAGCCAACAAATGCAGGCCCAGGCGAAAAAATCTGGATACATGTTTATCGACACATCAACCGACTATCATGGTTCGATTAATCGTGCCGCACGTGAGATATACAAAAAATTACAAAAATAAAAAACGGGAAAAAAATCCCCGTTTTTTAATATCGAAACAATAATAATTATTTCGCTTCTGTTGGTTCTGGCAAAACAGAAACCGTTTTGCGATCGCCCAGACCACGTTTAAATGTGACGATGCCCGCGATTTTTGCAAACAAAGTGTGATCTTTACCCATACCAACATTCAATCCCGGGTGCACTGCTGTGCCACGTTGACGAATGATGATATTACCTGGGATAACACGACTGCCCCCAGACTTTTTGACGCCTAATCTGCGCCCGGCTGAATCGCGTCCGTTAGTGGTTGCCGAACCTGCTTTCTTATGTGCCATAGTTCAAACTCCTTAGCCCTTGATATCTGTTATTTTCAAAACAGTAATGAACTGACGATGACCCTTGGTCCGACGATAGTTTTGACGGCGTTTTTTCTTGAACACCAAAACCTTGTCAGCACGTTTCTGTTCAACCACTTCGGCAATAACTTTTGCACCATCTACTGTTGGTGTGCCGATTTTTTCACCAAGCATTAAAACCTGGTCGAATTCGATTTTGCCGTCGGCGTTAAGTTTTTCAACCTTGATAACATCGCCTTTTTGTACGCGATATTGTTTGCCGCCGGTTTGAAAGATTGCGAAATCGCTCATATTCTTGCTCTTTTTGTTCGTTTTTTGTTATTTTTATACACTTTTGTCGAAAAGTTTATGCAGATTGTATGTTTTTTATACCAAAAGTCAAGAAAAAAGTAATTAACAATCGGCTGTTAATGGTCGACAAAAAAACCGCCCAAACGGGCGGTCTTGTTTATTATCCATTGCTGCTTTCGTCGCCGGTCTCATTGCTGACTTCGTCGCTACACGTACTTAAGGCTTCGTCCCATGTACCATTACGTACCTTGCAGGCCTCTGCATCGTAAACCTCTTTCTTCCAGTTACGTATCGCATCGACACCATTGTCCAAAAGACATTTTTCACGAATCTGGGCAGAATTACCACTACCTGTGCATAATGTTCCGGCAGTACATGTCGTGGCATTGTCACCCGAAGCATTGTCATCATAAGAGATTGTTGTTACCTGTGACATATTGCCCGCACCTGTCACACTGTTCAACATTTCGCTAAGCGTCACGACGTTACGGCATGAATTTTTGGTATAATCTTGTGAATTATAACATTTGGTACTATCCGCATAATCTATGACCGCCAGATATTGCGCCGTTGATGGATTACAAATCATTTCTTCATAGCAATGCGGTGCATTTGACATTTGCACACAATATGTCCGGATACGTGACGCCGTCCATGTCGTTGTCGTGCTTGACTTTGGACCATGTGACGACAGTTGTGTTGCATAACAGTCGGCAATTTCATCCATACATTCTTTGAAATTGTTTGCCGCATCTAATGCACGTGTCCGTATTTCAGCCAATTCTTCGTTCTTGAATTCAAGACGTTTCTGTTGTAATGCCTGTTGTGCAGCCGCCTTTTGATAACTGACGTTTTGTGCGGTGGCCTTTAATTCTTCGCCATACGTATCACAATCCGCATTTGCATCCAAAAGATATTTTTGCATAACCGAACGACGCGCATCGGCAACCGGCCCACGCAACGAGGCATACGGATCGGTTGTTGTTGTCACACCGTTTGTAGTAGTTGTGGTCGAATAACCAAAGCATGTCGCAGTTGACACCGTGGATGCTTTACGTTCATACAATTCGACGTCGCCCGTGTTATCAATATCAATTTTACTGTTGTAATTAAATGGACATGATGTAGATGTGCCTTCACCACTTGCACAACGACCATTGGCTGGTGGTGTTCCGCAACCTTCATAAATACCATTAAAGCATGCATCTAACACACGACCGCAAACATTATTGTGGGCATACCCAAATAATTCATATCCCCATGTGTTTGCCAATTTATCAAGGTTCGCAGAATCATTATATGAAATACCGCTCATCTTTGAGAAAGCCGACACAACGTCGCTATATGCAGTATTATAACTTGTTAATAAATTCTCATTGTCGTCTCTGATATAACTCAAAGAATTATCCTTGGCATCTGCCCATGCCTGTAATGTTGCCAAAATATCACTGGACGAACCTTCGATATTACTGATATCGAAACCAAAATTGTTACCACTTTTCTTACAATACTTTGGACTTGTGGTATAACCACAAGATTCCGTATCATAAATACCATGATTTTCACACCATGTTTTCATGACAGAGTCTTTACTTGTTGAATCAGCCGATGCTTTTGCCTTTTCTTCCTGCCATGAAACACAGTTCATAACCTTTTCAGCATCTGTTAATTGGAAAGCTTCGGATACATCTTTACCCTTGTTTGCAATCAACAACGCCAATTCCCCAGACGCCTTGATTAATTCTTCGTTGGCAACCTTTAACTTTTCTTCGGCATCAATGAAATTCGTCACACGTGCGGCACATGAACAACGACGTTTCGCAGCACTACGTGCCGTGCAGATTTCATCCATACATGTGTAATATGATTCCAAACATGCCTGGTACGCTTCGGCAGAAATCAAACCAGTTGTTGAATCAATGATGTTTGAATAGTTTCCAGAATATAACTTATTCGACAGATATGTATATGTTGTTGCCGCCGAAGAAGATGCATAAGACCCACGAATCGCCGCACCCGTATGTGATATACGTGACTGAGTTTGTGGTTGGGTCGTACGTGCAACAACATTACGTGAAACATTGCCACGTTGTGCAACATTACGTGATACAACCCCACGTGAAGTTGCAGTATTAGAACGTGAAACCGAACCTGCACGTGATACAACATTACGTGCCGTTGCCGTATTGTTTGACCGTGTCACCACCGGCGATGCATCCCGCACACGCAATGCGTTGCCGTTGCGTCCAGACGCACGTGATGTCGCATTTGCACGTGGCGATGCCGTATTTGCATTAACAGCCGACGTCACAGTCGGTGCAATTGGATCTGCAAACACTGCACGCATAGACAAAAATGTCGAACAAACAAAAAATGCACCAGCCAACAAGAACACTGTGCTGACCGCATTTTTAGCCAAACCCGCAATTTCACGTCTTTTCATTCATTACTCTCCTGCGAATAAAAACCCCACAAATCCGCCCTTATATGTTCCTTCCGTGGTAGAATACCACTATATTTATATTTTATTATAACATGTTTATCGGCACCCTGTCCAGACAAAAACAGCATATAAAAATGCCCGACCGGGCATTTTTTATTGAACTTCGGGTTTAAACATTTCTTTGAATGCAGCACCCGTTTCTTTGGCATCTGCTTCGACTTGTTTTGCCGCCGCTTTTATCTCGTCTGCTGTTGCCTTGGCTGCCGCTTTCTTTTCGGCAACGACATCTGCCTTTTCTTTTACGGCATTATTCGCCTCTGTCTTGACTGCGGCTGCCTGGTCTTTGATGCTTGCCGCTTGTTCTTTGATAGATTTCTTAACAAACTTGGCACATTTCTTAGACACAGATTTCACATTATCAACCAAACATGTTGGAATTGTCTTTTCGCCCAATAATACTTCGGGACAGAATTTGCTGACTTCGTCTTTATTGCATGCCTCGGCCAAAGTTGTTGGTTCGGCTTCCTTTTGACCCAGACCCAAAAAGTCAAGCAGCCCCGCATTCGCAGACGTTGCCATCATTATTGCAGACAAACTGATAATTAATTTTTTTTGCATGTTTTCCCCTTTTTGTTTCGTTAAATAAATGATAGAATTTATCTGGGAATTAAGTCAACAGTTATTCGGAGGATTACATGCGAAAAATTATATTTGCAATTTTATGCATTTCTTTGGCAACCCATGCCGACGCATCAACAAATCCAATGTTCGGAGACGGCGATATCAATTCCGTCACAATACATATCGCACAAAGCACGGGCAGCCACAACATTCGCAAACTGATTTGGCCATTTGATTGGGACATATATCCCCAGACATTTCTAATGGCAACATATTCTCAACCTGTCACGGTTTTTCGCCTGCCTGCACGCATAAATTTAAACATTTTGCAAAATATCGCCTATGAATCCAGCCACGGTTTATCTTTTATCGGTACGGGCGTATCGTGGGACATTTCTTTGTTTGACTATCGTGGGTTTTATATCGGCATTGGAATCGGCCCATATTACCGTGATAACCACGACCGTTGGCTGTCCAGCCGATTTATGTTCGGCGAAAAAGTATTCTTGGGCAAAAACATCAGTGAACATTGGCGTGGCGAACTTTTCACCCAGCATTTTTCCAATGGCGATATAACAGACGTAAACACCGGATTTAATTTCTTTGGACTTGCGATAAACTACAGTTTTTAAAACTTCCGCCCCAAAAAAAGACTTTTATTGTTGACAAACGCAATTTGTGTGATACATTTAACGACCAAACTAAAAGAGGTTTATTATGACTAATGTTCATTGCACAGAAGATGTTTGTAATCTGATTTTACAACCAGAATACACAATGAAAAGCGATCCGCTGAACAAAAGAAACGTCCAAGACTATGTTTTAACAGCGCACGATTTTGGCAACCGTATTCACGTTTCCTTTAATCGTCGTTTTGTCGAAATTTATGTATTCGAAAACAAAAATTCTAAATATTATGAAAAATTGTCATTAGATATTTTTGCAGAACAGTTCAAAGCGGACAAAATAAAAAGACTTTTGACCACCAAAGTCGAAGCCTTTAATCAAAGACATCGTTAATATGTTTATTAAATAAAAAAACGCCCAAACGGGCGTTTTTTTGTTTGTGTCCCCATTATTTATTGCGTGGGAACTTGACTGCTGCCTGGGCAGCCGCAAGGCGTGCAATTGGCACACGGAACGGACTGCACGACACAGAATTAAATCCAACCTTGTGGAAGAATTCAATCGAGTCTGGATCACCACCGTGTTCACCACATACCCCAAGGTGAATCTTGTCGCCCTTGGTCGCACGTGCTTTGGCAACGGCATCTTTAATCAACAGACCAACACCCAATTGGTCAACCGACGCAAATGGATCTGCAACATAGACACCACGTGCACGATATTCATCCAAGATTTTACCTGTATCGTCACGTGACATACCCAATGTTGTCTGGGTTAAATCGTTTGTTCCAAATTCAAAGAATTCGCAAGATTCTGCAATTTCATTTGCCAACAACGCCGCACGTGGCAATTCAATCATTGAACCAACCGTGTATTCGACGCTGTCTCCGGTTTCTGCAAACAAACTTTTTGCTGTTGCATCAATCACAGATTTAACAATATCAACTTCTTTCTTGGAACCTACCAATGGCACTTCGATTTCTGGATGAACGATAACGCCATTGTTCTTGCATTCCAGCGCAGCCGACAAAATCGCACGTGTTTGCATTTCGCAAATTTCTGGATATGTAATAGCCAAACGGCAACCACGATGTCCCAACATTGGATTTTGTTCTTTTAATGCTTCACTGCGTTGTTTCACAAATTCAACAGACTTGCCGATATGTGCAGCCAATGCAGCAATATCTTCTTCGGTGTGTGGCAAGAATTCATGAAGTGGTGGGTCAATCAAACGAATTGTGACCGGCAGACCATCCATAATCTTGAACAATTCAACAAAGTCCGCTTTTTGATATGGCAACAATTTTGCCAATGCTGCACGTCTTCCTTCGACATCATCTGCCAAAATCATTTCGCGCATATCTTGAATACGTGATGGGTCAAAGAACATGTGTTCTGTACGGGCCAAACCAATACCTTCGGCGCCAAATTCACGTGCTTGTTTTGCATCTTTTGGTGTTTCAGCGTTTGCTTTGACTGTTAATGATTTGATTTCATCAACCCATTTCATCAAAGTACCAAAATTACCCGTCATTTCGACAGATACTGTTGGAACGGCACCTTCGATAATTTCGCCACGTGCACCATCAATCGAAACCCAATCACCTTCGTGGATAACCGCACCAGATGTTGTTTTCAATGTCTTGGTATCATAGTCGATTTTGATGTCCGGGGAACCCGATACACATGGTGTTCCCATACCACGAGCAACCACCGCAGCATGCGATGTCATACCACCACGAGCGGTAATAACACCCTGGGCGGCATTCATACCCGCAATGTCTTCTGGCGATGTTTCGACACGGACAAGCATAACCTTTTTACCCTCAGACGCCCATTTTTCTGCATCTTCGGCGTTAAACACTGCCTGGCCAACAGCGGCACCTGGGGATGCTGGCAAACCTGTTGCGATAACTTTCTTGTCTGCCTTGGGATCCAACATTGGGTGCAAAAGGTGGTTCAATTGATCTGCGCCAACACGCAAGATTGCTTCTTCTTTGGTCAACAATCCTTCTTCGACCATTTCAACCGCCATACGCACAGCCGCCGCCGCAGTACGTTTACCGTTACGGCATTGCAACATCCATAATTTTCCGTGTTCAATCGTGAATTCCATGTCTTGCATGTCTTTATAGTGCTTTTCCAACTTTTCACGAACATCACACAATTCTTTGTAAACATCTGGCATTGATTCTTCTAATGAAACACGACCTGAATCATCTTTGCTCATTGGTTGTGGTGTACGAATACCTGCCACAACGTCTTCACCTTGGGCATTAACCAAGTATTCACCATAGTATTTGTTTTCACCAGTTGCTGGGTCACGGCTAAAACATACACCCGTTGCAGAATCATCACCGGAATTACCAAACACCATTGCCTGGACATTCACAGCGGTTCCCCAATCACCTGGGATGTTGTTAATTTTACGATATGTAATGGCCTTTTTGCTCATCCACGAGCCGAACACAGCACCAATACCCAACTTCAGTTGTTCCCATGGATCTTGTGGGAATACTTTACCAATTTTAACACCGATTTCTTTGAACTTTTCGACCAATTCTTTCAAGTCATCTGCCGTCAATTCGGTATCAACTTTGTATCCTTTGTCTTCCTTCATCTTTTCCAAAGTGTGTTCGAACAAATCGATGTCTGCACCCAACACAACGTCAGAAAACATCATGATGAAACGACGATATGAATCATATGCAAAACGTTCGTTGTTAGAACTTTTCGCCAATGCTTTTACTGTTTCATCGTTCAAACCCAAATTCAAAACAGTATCCATCATCCCAGGCATTGAAACACGTGCCCCAGAACGAACAGAAACCAATAACGGATTAGTAGTATCGGCAAATTTCTTGCCCATAATGGTTTCAATATGTTTGATACCAGCACTAACTTGGTCCATTAAATCTGCTGGATATGTTTGATTGTTGTCATAGTAATATGTACAAACTTCGGTTGTGACCGTAAAGCCTGCTGGCACCGGCAACCCAACCAAATTCATTTCTGCCAGGTTTGCACCCTTGCCACCCAGCAAATTACGCATATCGGCACGCCCTTCGGCCGCACCGTTACCAAATGTGTATACCCATTTGTTACTCATAAGTTCTCCTTTAATTAAAAAGCCTTGCGATTTTAAACCAATATGAATTAAATGCAAGTGCAAAAACATGCAAAAACAATAAAAAATGCGTTCCCAAAAGAACGCATTTATAAATCAACGATTTTGATTACAACTGGCATTCCACACCATCACATACTGCACGCATTGTCGTATATGTTTCCCCGGGGATATAATGCACAACCGGACGATACATTTGCACTGTTTCACGAACAAAGTATTCACGTGCAACAACTTCTTCGTACATTTCACCACATGTTTCTTCTGGGGCCGGTTTTGGGGCCGGTTCATCACACACTATCTTGGTAATAACCGCATGATGTGATGCGACTGCACTATTTAATTCGGCACGCATTGCGTCAATATCACAATTGCTTGTATGCAATTCAACAACTTTGGCATTTGCTGAAACAGATGCTAAAATTCCAATAACGGACAGAGCCAAAAATTTTTTCATCTTTATTACCTTTATCTGTTTGCTCTCTCCGCATGCGTCAAATCGTATAACATATTTTCCAAATATCAACAAAAAACCGATGCGGACTTCATGCCTGGTGTAAAAACGAATAAAAACATCAAAAATACCTGTATGGCAAAAAAATTTGATTGTAAATCAGCAATAATACTTGGGATGCACGATGCGATAGTATCATTAATCGGGCTGATTGTCGGCCTTTATTTCACGTTCACAGACCCCAACATCATTATTATTTCGTGCATAATCGCATCAATTTCAGCCGCTTTGTCCATGGCGGCAGCAAATTATCTGGCCGTAAAGTCGACGAACACAGACATCGCAACAATATCGGGGTTGTGCACTGGGGGCGCATATTTGGCAACATGCTGTTTGCTGGTATTGCCGTTTTTGGTATTCCGGCACAATTTTATCGCACTTGTTTCGGTTTTTGTTATTGCGACATTGATAATTTTTCTATTTAACGCCGTATTTTATCGGGAAAAACGCTTTTGGCGACGCTTTATCGAAATGCTGGTAACCTGTGCAACTGTCACAATTGCGGCATTTTTCATCGCCAAATTTGCCAATAAATGGTTTGGTATATAGAAAATTGACATCTAAAAAATTTTGTCTATTTTTTTCTTGCATTTGTATTTTTCCATGCTAATATGTGTTCACAAAACATGCGATAAGAGGTTTAAAATGAAAAAAGACAAAGAACAAGATTTTAAATTTGTTAAAATTAATCCGGAACGTTACCCGGACGACGCAAACTATGTGATAGACACTATTGTAAGTATTTTGAATGCTTCGAAGGTAGAATTTAACAACACAAACAAGGTTGGTTCTGCAAAGTATGAAATCGACCCAAGCCCTGTCAGCAATGGCAGCGAACCTTGCTTTAAAGAAATCATGGGGAATACAGGTGAATATGAATTTGTGGTTAAACACATCTTCCCACAAAACCAAAATTCAGACGAAGTAGAATCTTTGTATGTTTCTTTGGAAAACAAAACAGATCCTGCAGACAATGTCGAATTTTCATCTCCTTGGCACAAAGCACATTTCAAACAAAACATTGTTCTTGAAATAAACGACTTTATTAACAAAGTCTACAGATACGATGAAAACTCACACAAATATGTTATGCGTGCAAGAGGTCATAAAAAATCTATCTGGGAACAAATTGGTGCGGCACTTGCGCCAAAACATGCCCGGAACGCTAACAATGAAAACCAAAGATAATGTGCAATAGCACATTTAAAAAAACCGCCCAAATGGGCGGTTTTTTAACGGGTTTTTTCGACTTTTTTGTTTTGTCTGTATTCCCGCAAAATCTGGCGTTTTACTTTTCTGTACTCTGGCGATTTATGGTCATAATATATCAATGTATTTTCTGCCTCGTGCAATTTCACCTTGGTATAAATATCCAAATCTTTGTTTTGTAACTCTTGCTGGATAGCTATCAACTTTTGTTGCACAATTTCACTGTTTTTCTGGGATTTCTTGTCCAGCGCAAACATAAGCCACACATAGAAAACAACCAGCGCACCTGTCGCCAAACATGTAAGCGTTTCATAATTTCTGCTTTTGCGAAGTCCGTTTTCCAACACCATTACCCCTTTAACGAATATACTGATTTATCAAACTATCAACATTCACAACATCTGTTTTGCTGCGTTCTTGTTCATATTTTTTCAACAAATCTTTTGCCCACTCGATTTTTTCTTGCTTTTCTTTTTCTTGTTTTTCCAGTTCTGCATTTGCCATCAAAATCGTTATACACATAATGGTTGCGATAACAACAGACGTTCCAAACAAACTAAAATATCTGTTTTTTTTGATAGATTTTTCATATTTCTTTATGTTGTCTTGTTTGCAAGCATCGTACAAATTTTGTACAGCAGAATACAAATTACAGTTTTGATCGTTACGAATACTTCTGTTGTTGATTTTTGCGACATTGACCATATAACCATGTTGTTCAATTGTATAGAAAACAATTCGCACATTATCAACCTGTGCGGTATTTTGGTCGATTACCCGAACATCATATTTTTTACGATGTTTTGTCATGTATTGTATATTTTCCAAAACTAATGAATCCGTCATCTGCGACCAATCGGTTGGAAACTTCGTTTTATTTGTCATAAATCATACCTTTATGTTTTAGGGAACAAATTTAACACACGCACGGCATAAGTCAATAAAAACCCGCCCATCTGGGCGGTAATTATTTTTCATGCTGTTTATTTGAAATTATTTTTGCATATCGCATCTCATTCATTGCACTAACCACCGCCTTTCCCCGACCAAGAGACTCTTGTTTATCCTTTTTGACTCGTCTTATAAACTCTTGCCGTCCATCACGGTGTAAACACAAACAAGATCGACCTTTTGCTGGTTTTCGTATTTGAATATATTCCGGCATTTCTTTTTGAAACTTTTCAAACTTTTTATTTATGATTGTCGTATTCCCCATTGGAAAATTTTTATCTTGCTGCAAATCCACTGCCGACAACCATTCTGATGTCTTTTTTGATGGATAACCGTTTTCATTACTCTTTTCCAAAAACAGCTCCCTTCCATCACGATGCAAACATAAACATAATGGACCTTTGACTGGCTTTCGAATTTGAATATATTTCGGCATTGCCTTTTGTAATAGTTCCAGTTTTTGAGTTATGTTTATCTTGTTTGACATTGGAAAGGTTTTATCTGCACACAAATCTGACGCAGATTGCCAATCGGCCGTCTTTGGTGGATAATATCTATAACCCACTTTTTTCAAAAACAAATCACGCCCGTCACGATGCAAACATAGACAAACTGAACCACTTCCAGGCTTTCGAATTTGTATATATTCCGGCATTTTGCTCTGTATTTCTTGCAGCTTTTTATTTATGGTTTTCATATCGGCCAATGGAAAAGTTTTATCATTGTCCAAATCTCTTGCTGACTGCCATTCGTTCGTCTTTGGCGGATAATATCTAAGCCCCGCTTTTTCCACAAACAAAGCACGACCATCACGATGCAAACACAAGCAAGGCAAACATGTTCTTGGTTTTCGCATCTGAATATATTCTGGCATTTCGTTTTGAAATTGCCGTAATTTTTTGTTGATTCTTATTGTGTCACCCATCGGAAAAAGTTTATCATCTCGCAAATTTTGTGCTGATTGCCACTCTTCCGTCTTTGGCGGACACTGTTCATTACCAACCTTTTCCAAGAACAAATTCCAGCCATTACGATGCAAACATAATCCTGCATAACCCCTTGCTGGCTTTCGAATTTGTATATATTCCGGCATTTCATATTGTAATTTCCGTAAAAACATAAGAATAACTTTCCCTTTTTTCATCGGAAAAGTTTTATCTTTTGCCAAACTTTCTGCTGCCTGCCAGCCTTCCGTTTTGGGCGGATAATCTTTACGCTTTTTATATAGTAAATCATCACTCATATTATTAACTCTTTTTTTCTCGCTGCATAATCTAACACAACTATTGCCAAAAGCAATAAAAAAACCGCCCAAACGGGCGGCAAACTTCGGTTTTTAACATCACGACTAGATTTATTCTGGCGACGACCTACTCTTCCGTGGCTTAAGCCAAAGTACCATCGGCGATACGGAGTTTCCCTGTCTGGTTCGGGATGGAACAGAGGGTGGCTTCCGCTCAATAATCACCAGAATAAATCCAGCGAACATCATAATAACAAATTTTAAGAATCTGTCAACAATCTCTTCAAGCATTTCGTTTGAACAAGTCAAACGAAAGATAAAAAGTCAATGGTTCGATTAGTACGGTTCGGCTAAACCCCTCACAAGGCTTACACCCACCGCCTATCAATGTCCTGGTCTTGAACTGAACTCATAGGGATATCTTATCTTGCGACCAGCTTCCCGCTTAGATGCTTTCAGCGGTTATCTGTTCCGAACATAGCTACCCTGCGGTGCCGCTGGCGCGACAACAGGTACACCAGAGGTTCGTTCGACCCGGTCCTCTCGTACTAAGGTCAAGTTCGCTCAAATATCCAACGCCCACAGTAGATAGGGACCTAACTGTCTCACGACGTTATTAACCCAACTCACGTACCGCTTTAAATGGCGAAC
>JAFZXC010000012.1 GCA_017616975.1 Alphaproteobacteria bacterium | reverse complement strand
ATGGCGGCGACACAACGGTTGCCGGCACACAATTACCAGATTTGGAATTGGGTGATTATACCGAATACGGCATATCTCTTGAAAAGAACATCGAACAATTTAACATTTCTGTATCATTAAATCGTCGTGACGGTGGACGCACCGGATGGACCGGCGAATTACATATGCGTTATTTGTTCTAAAAAGCACACAAAACAAAAATAAACCGTCCAATTGGACGGTTCATTTTTTACACAATTAACCACGCAAGCGTTCAATCCAAGTTGGCCAATTGTTCCAATTGATCGGCAGCAATAAGCGCATCAATCATTTCGTCCAGCGCCACCCCGCCCGCCAAAATATCATCCAGCTTGTACAATGTCAGTTTGATTCGATGATCGGTCACACGTTGTTCAGGAAAATTATACGTACGTATCTTTTCACTGCGATCGCCCGAGCCAACCATTGAACGACGAGATGCATTTGATGCATTCATTTGTTCATTGCGTTGCTTTTCATAAAGTTTCGAACGCAACACTGCCATAGCGGTTGCTTTGTTTTGAATCTGGGAACGTTCGTTTTGACACGTCACAACAATCCCAGATGGGAAATGTGTAATACGAATCGCAGAATCTGTTTTATTAACGTGCTGGCCCCCCGCCCCAGACGCACGGAAAATATCGATACGAATATCTTTATCATCAATCACAACGTCAATATCTTTGGCTTCGGGCATAACAGCAACAGATGCCGCAGATGTATGAATACGACCGCCGGCTTCGGTTTCTGGCACACGTTGGACCCGATGAATTCCCGATTCAAATTTCATACGAGCATACGCACCGACACCATCTATTTTGAAAATGACTTCTTTATATCCGTGTAACGATGTTGGATTTTCTTCGATAATTTCGATTTTCCAACCATGACGCAATGCATATGATTTATATTGATTGAACAAATCCCCGGCAAACAAAGCAGATTCTTCGCCACCAACGCCCGCACGAATTTCCATAATCACACTGTTATCGTCGGCAGCATCACGTGGCAGCAACGCTATTTGCAGTTTACGTTCAATTTCAGGCAATGCATGATTTAATTCCGCCAATTGTTCGGTTGCAATCGCATGCAGTTCTGGATCATGTTCCATTTCTGTTGCATCAGCAATACCTTGGACCGTTTGAAAGTATTCTGTTATCAACGGCAAAATTTCGTTTAACCGAGAATACTCTTTGGACAAACGTGTCAAATCATCCCCAGACACCGTTCCCGAATTCATCTGGGCTTCTATTTCTGCCGCACGAGTTTGAATATCTTTTAATTTCTGTTCAACTATCATTTTATTATTCCGTTTCGACTAATTTTATCGTATCAGCAATCGATAATTTTTGTTGATCTCCAGTTGTCATATTTTTTACCGTTATTTGTTTAGAATTTACTTCATCTTCGCCAATTATCAAACTGTATTTAGCGAAAATTTTATCTGCGTATTCAATTTGGTTTTTGAACTTCTTTTCGGTATCCAAATAGACGACTGTGGCGATTTTTTCGTCCCGCAAGGCATTTACAACCGACATGGCAAACGGAACCGCTTTATCACCCATCGGCAACACCGCAGCAGCAATTGGCGAGCCAAATTTAGATATATCTATTTGCCCCGATTCCAACAATGCGACAAAGATTCGTGAAAAACCGATTGCCGCCCCAACTCCGATTATCTTGGTCTTGCTGAATTTTTCTGCCAAATTAGCATATCGACCACCCCCGGCCGCCGTTCCCAATTCTGGGAAAGATGCCAATTTAAATTCAAAAACAAGACCCGTATAATACGCCAATCCTCGTGTTATAGACAAATCAATTTGCGCATTTTTTACACCAAAAGCACGCAGCGTTTCCATGAAATTTGTCAGTTCCAAAATAGCGGCGTCCAAGTTAGCAGACTTGTTTACAAAATCGCCATAACCGTTTATAAATACAGATTTTATTTCATTTTCCAATTTTTCGTTTTTTAACGTGTCCGCAAGCCCCGCAGCGAAATCTTCGTCGCCCATTTTGTCTCGTTTATCGATTAAAATGAAAACAGCTTTCTTTTGTTCTGGGGACAATCCCAAATAATCAAACAACGCATCCCAAAATGGTCGTGACCCCACACAGACATAATTGTCGCCGATAAATTCGGCCACAGAATTCAACGTCCGTTGAATAACCGATATGATTTCGGCATCATAATTTGTGGACAATGTATTAACACCCATAATATCCATGTCCATTTGATAAAATTCACGATACCGACCACGTTGTGCACGTTCACCACGATAACGCTTGGAAAACTGGCTTGCACGGAACGGGAAAGTCAAATCATTTAAATGACCCGCCACATACCGAGACAACCCGACTGTTCCATCATAGCGCAAACCCATTTTGGTGTCGCCTTTTTGAAAAAGGAACATTTGTGTTTCGATTTCATCCCAGTTGTCTTTGTCTGTTAAAACTTCGGCACGTTCAATAGCCGGCAAATCTAAATTTGAAAATCCGGCACTGCGCAGAACAGCCAACATACGACCAGCACATTCATCAACAAAGCGCTGTTGTGTCGGCGCAAGTTCTATAAATCCCGATAAAGGTTTTGTTGGTTTTAAATCCATTTCTTATTCCTGTTGTTATGTAGTTATGGAAAACCACAGTCTTTGACTGCACACATTATATCATAAATTTTATGTAAACGCTAGAAGCACACACCCACACGGGCGTGATGAAATAAAACAACAAAGATTATGTCTTTTTTGCTCATAATGCCGTTAATATACTATTAAATTTTGACTTTTCAAGGACTAAAAATAAGTGTGCAATTCGGCACCATGCTGATTCAACCAACGTTTAGCCCTTTCGACACCAAAACCATACAATTCCGAAACGGTTGCCCAAAACGCCGGCGAATGATCCATATGTCGCCGATGCGCCAGCTCGTGCATGACGACATAACGCATTACATCCGTGGGTGCAAACGCCAACCGCCACGACAATGACATTGTTCCTGTGGTTGAACAACTGCCCCAACGACTTGTCGTGTCATGTGCAACAATACGTTTTGGCCACAATTCACGTGGCGCCGTTTTAATCATCCCCTTAGCCGCTGTTAAAAATTCATTTTTGATAAAATTACGAACACGGCGCTCAAACATATCCGCCCCGCCCCCAACAACCAGTGTCGCATGGGTTTCATCATCAATAACAAACCTGTTTACACGCTTTGTTTCATCATGACTTAATTTGACAATTCGCCCCAGAAATTCAATTTCATCACCTGGCGAAACAGTTCGCTGAACCGGTGCACTGGCAAAAATGTGTTCAATCCAACGTCGTTTAGATTCAATAAATTTAATCACAGACGCATTTGAAGAAATCCACGGCTTAGACGCATGAATCTCATGTTTTCCGGACGTCTTCGGGCGAAGCGTTATATTACGCACCCCACGTCGTGTGGTGATAATAATTGGAATTTCTTTGCCGTCTGTGGCAACAAACACATAATCAGTCATATTATTTTTTTAATTTATCTGCTATTTCATGCACAATTTGATTTACATCAAAACCGAATGCCGTATACACATCCGCCCCACGTCCCGACAAACCGAATCGATTCATACCGATTACTGCATCAGCAAATTCAAACCACGGCGACGGAGCCGAAGCTTCGATTGCGACGACATAGCCACGCAACATTTGTTGTTTATACAATACACTTTGTGCCCGGAAACGTTCCACAGACGGGCAACTTACCACCTGGACATCGTTGCCAAGTTTTTCAGCAACCGCAACCGCCAATGGAACCTCAGCCCCGGTTGCAATAATAGTCATACGAACACGACCAGACTTTGCGGGTCTAATCACATACGCCCCCCGCATAAATTCAGCCGAATCCGGCGATTGAATTTGGTGAAATTTTTGTCGTGACAAAACAATGCATGATGGGCGTGAT
Organism: Alphaproteobacteria bacterium; assembly: GCA_017616975.1. Classification (GTDB taxonomy): domain Bacteria; phylum Pseudomonadota; class Alphaproteobacteria; order Rs-D84; family Rs-D84; genus Enterousia. Next base: position 9,164 of record JAFZXC010000012.1, on the reverse strand, counting down.
TTTTCTGTTAACGCAACCCGCCAAGAATTTACCACTTCGAACATATTGCACGGCCGGAACACGTTCATATTTGGAATCAATCGCAACGACGCCAACTGCTCCACAGGCTGATGCGTGGGACCGTCTTCACCGACCGCAATACTGTCATGTGTCAACACATAAATTATCGGCAATCCCGACATTGCGGCAATACGCATAGCCGGACGCATATAATCAGAAAACACTAAAAATGTTGAACCAAACGTTCGCAATCCCGTCGCAGCCAAACCGTTCATTATCGCCGCCATTGCATGTTCACGCACGCCATATTCAATAAAGTTGCCATCAAAATTATCCGGTGTAATTGGAACAGAATTTTGAACAAAAACATTCGTACTGGCCCCTAAATCCGCACTGCCCCCGATAAGTTTTATACCGGCGTCCAACATCGCATTGATATACAAACCAGACATTTCACGTGACGATATGTCGTTCGGTACATTGGGAACTTTGACTTTTGTGAAATCAATCGACTGTTGTGAAAAAGCCGGAACACAGTATAAATCAGCAAAACGATTCCACAGCCTGCGTCCGCTAAGCGAATCGAATTTTTTAATTAATTGTTCTAATTCTGCATCATTCAACGCCAGCCCATGCGCCGCCGATGTTCCCGCCAAAGAAGACGCAAAACCAATTGTTGTTTTACATTGGATAAACGTGGGAACATGTGAACGCTTTGCACCGGCAATCGCACGACTGACCCGTTCACCGTCCATTCCGTCAACCGACATAACATTCCAGCCCGCCGCACACATACGTGACGGAACGTCCATATCTGTTTGTGCAACGCCATCAATGGTTATTCCATTGTCATCCCACAATAACACCAAATTGTCTAATTTATATCGCCCAGCAAAAGCAATCGCCTCATTTGCGACACCTTCGCTTAAATCGCCATCACTGCAAAGACAAAATACACGTCCATCAGAGTGTCGAATTTTTTCAGCCAACGCCAACCCGACCGCATTTGCAACACCCTGGCCCAATGGTCCGGTTGTCGCATCAACCCCATCAATTCCATATTCGGGATGTCCAGGCAAACCACCAATTTTTCGAAACGATTCGATATTGCCAACGCCATATCCCGCCAATTTCAGCACCGCATACAACAGTGCCGAGCCATGTCCCGCAGATAAAACAAACCTATCAACGCCACGACGAATAAAATTTGCAAACACAGCCGTCACAATATCTGCCGCCCCAAGAACGATACCAACATGTCCACTGTGCGCAGACAAAACCGCACGCAATGCGTCTGCACGCACTGTGCCCGACATATATTTCAAATTCGTGGCATCATATCTCATTTTATGGTATTATATCATAAATCAGAGGTATATAAAATGCTAAAAATTTGGACAGATGGTTCTTGTTTAGGCAACCCCGGTCCCGGTGGATGGGCGTTTGTTGCGACCGACGACAAAAACGTTGCTGAACGTTGCGGCGGCGAAAAAGATACAACCAACAATCGTATGGAATTAATGGCGGTTATTCGTGCATTAACGGCGGCGCACCGGCACAAGTCTGTTGAAATTCACACCGACAGCCAGTATGTCAAAAACGGTATGCAAACATGGATGAAAAATTGGAAAAAACACAACTGGCGAACGGCGGATAAAAAGCCGGTTAAAAATCAAGATTTATGGCAGCAATTGGACGAATTGGCATCTGCCGTTGATATTCATTGGGTTTGGGTCAAGGGACACGCCGGTGAAGAATTTAACGAACGCTGTGACGAATTGGCACGTGGATACGCCGAAACATTAAAATGAATGTGATTTTTACCAGTATACGTCCGTAAGGACTTTCGGGGTGCATGGTGTCAGATATTGCAACCATGCCGCTGCTCTGTTTACATCGTCTGTGTGTAGCGCCACAGTACTGTCGTCGTATTGAAACCAATCACGATTCTTTGATTCACATGTTTCACCATTTGGAATTACACTTTGACTGTGCATAGTCATCTCAACAGCGTTGTCCAATGCACCATAATTACTACTACTATTTGTCAAATGCTCATACGAAGACCAATAATTTCTTACTGCATTTTCGCAACTGTCGTTAACACCATTTGGCGTTTCTATGCATAACGTATAATACCCACTAAACGCCCCCCCATACGGACAAATACCGATTCGTTGAAACGAACCCGTTGTATCGCTTTCTTCTGAAATATCTGCCCCTGAAATATAACACTCACTTGCACTTAGTGCACCAATTCCCGCCGTTGTTGGTGTTTTACCACCATACTCCATGTCCGCCGGGCACGGTGTGCATGCGTTACCATTTCTGAAATATCCAACGTTGCACAAGAAATCGTCACGTGTGTCATTAACCGTTGCATTTTCCGGTGGCGATTTACATGTTATGTCACTTTCCGTGGAATACGTCCCCGCTGGGCACGGTCCACATGTTGCATTTTGCGTATTATTGTTCGTCACACCATATCCCGCCGATGCCGAAGAATAGTTCTTTTTAAATGTGTAATTACACCCACCCGAAACATACACCAACGATTCATAGCTGGGGATGGCATCTGTATTATTATACCACGTACATCCAGATTCTGGTTTTATATCGGTAATAGTATATTCGCATTTTTTTCTGTTACTTTCAAACCAATCTGTCAATGTTCCATTGCGTGTCCCATTACAGCGTTTTGCTGGTTCTGTCTGTTCTTCCCATATTAAGATGCCGCGTTCTGTACCGCTGTACAGGCAACTTTCATGATATCCGCCAACATCAAAATCGCTACAGTTCTGGATTTCTGGGCATCTAACACATGTATATTTACCATAATTTCCGCCACTGGAACTTTGTGTATATGCAACCTTATACTCATAAATTTTGTTACATTCAAATGTGGTGTTGCCGGCACCATCATTAGAACACGTATAGTCATTATAACGATTATCTGGACAATCAAAACATTTATTATTATAACCAACATACGTATCTGCCGCAGTACACCTGCAGACATTATGGTAATAAAACGCATTTGCATCATTGTTCCAACCATCTTCAATCAAATGCATTTCATTTGGGCTTTGACACGTCAAGCCGTTCGGCCCACATCTTGCATAATCGCCAACATAATATGTTTGGCTTGGTCGCGTGTGACAAGGAGCACAAGTATTAACAGGCGAATAATAAGGTTCTGTAAAATATGTCACAGGATAATAATCTTCTGCACATGCGCCAAACGCAGATGCGTTCACGGTCATCACGCCGATTACAGCCATACCAACAAAACGCAGCAAATGTTCGAACACGTCCCTTTTCCCTCACACAGAACACAATATATTTCTGTTGAATTTATTGTAGTCTGTTATGCGCCCCTACGTCAACAAAAAACCGCCCATTACGGCGGCTTGAATTTCGTGGTCGGGGTGAGAGGGCTCCCTCGGCATAACTGCCTGCGGGCAAACCGTAACGATTTCACTGCGTTTCACTTGTGAAATCTACTTGTTTTCGAACCTGGGCAACTTTGTTGCAACGCATCGACCTTCTGCATCCACAAACATAAAATTAAAATCGGCACAAGGCCGATTTGAATTTTATGGTCGGGGTGAGAGGGTTCGAACCTCCGACACCTTGGTCCCAAACCAAGTACTCTACCAGGCTGAGCTACACCCCGAATGTCGCCTATTATAACATCATTTTTTGTAAATGCAAATGTTTATCTTGTATTTTCCACTTGTGTGAATACGCCGAAAAGTTTTAATATATTTATATGCCAAGGGGACTTTTCATCTTTGTCGCTGTATTCATGTTGTTTGCCAATCGCACAGATGCCGCATCTGTTCGTGGTGCTACAAATGTTGCAAGTCGTAATGGCATCGCAACCGCACAAAATCAAAACGTTAACCCCGCATCCAGTTATACATACAATTACATGTATCCGTATTTGAATAATCAAATGCGCACAACACTTAAACCATATGATGCAACATCGCCTTCGACAAGTCCTATAAACACTGTCGTTCGAACCGAACAATTGTCTGCGCCACGTCGTGTTGTGCCACGTCCAACAACATCAACCAATACGAACACTGCACGTGTTGCAACGGGCGGCACTACCGCACGCCGTGTTGTTGCACGCCCACGTTCTTATAATACAACACAAAACAATGCTGGGGCGGTTGCTGGAAACCCTGCCCGCAGCGCCAGTCGCAATACACAAAGCGGCACAACAACAGTGAATACCGGAACGGTTGTCACCCCAGCGCAATGCCTTGCAGATTATACAGAATGCATGAACAATTATTGTGAACGTCCAAACACCGCCTATAATCGTTGCTATTGCAGTGCGAAACTGGCCCAGATTGATGCAGAATATCAACCGCAAATCGAAACACTGATTGGCCAAATATACCTGATACGACAAAACGGTACCGTCAACGATTCCGGCGAAGATATTACCCAATACTGGGAAGATACAATCAAACAATATACAGGCGACAATTCGTGGGCCAACATTGACGATGCGTTAAATATAGATTGGGCTTCTATGGAAAGCCGGGTTCGTGGACAAAATGCATTTGTGACGGCACACGATTATTGCGCACAACATATTCGTGGATGCTTTTATATGGCGTCAAACCTGCGGGACGCATATCGTTCATCAATCGCCCAAGATTGCGCTGCGTATCAAAACGGTCTTGAACGGTTAAAAAACGCCGCAGAAAGTATTATCCAGGGTTATAATCAATGATTTCAAGATTTTTTGGTATTGAATATGGACATGGTGCATGCGCAGTTCCACAAGATGGCGGACCAGCGTTGGCACCGTCGGCTGTGCAAAAAATGTTTCCAGATGCCGAATGGAATTTTGTCACGCCACCACACGTTGATATTGCAACGTGCATGATTGATCGATTCGGCGAAAACGCACCTGTGCAGAAAATGATTTATGATGGCACGCCCAATGTCCGCCACATTATGATTGGTGGCGACCATTCGGTCAACTTTGGACATTTTGCTGCTTTGGCCGACCGTATGCCGAACGAAGATTTATGCTTGGTATATATCGATGCGCACTTTGATATTCACAACCCCGAATCATCTCGTGCCCAGGCGACCGGCTCGCCACACGGGTGCAATGTGCGTGGGCTTTTGGGCGATGGTGATAATCGTTGGATGGGACTGGTGCAACATAAACCATCACTGAAACCCGAAAACGTATTTTTTATTGGTATTCGTTCTTTTGAACCTGCTGAAATTGAATTCGTTAACGAACAAAACATATTCGTTCGCTTTGCCCATCAATTAACCGATATGAATGCCGTTTATGACACTGTTGATACGGTTCGTAAAAAAATAGCCAATCGTCCGTTTGTCTTGTCGTTTGACTTTGACAGTATTGATCCAACTTTTTTCCCAGACGTGTTAGTCCCAGAAAAAAATGGCATAACTGTCGAAGCTGCTAAATACATGGTGACACATTTTCGTGATGCGACCAGTTTTGAATTTGTTGAATATGCGCCAAACGGCGACAAACAATCTTGTGATGTTGTCCAGCAATTGATATCCGTTATCGTAAATCAATAACGATTCAATTTTTCACACATCAAATTATGACGATATATATTTCGTGCCAAATCATCACTTATTACCCGCCAATCTTGCGTATGGCCATATATTTTATCGCACGCAATTGGTGCACATACATTATTCGGCAATCGAGTACTTTTCGTGCAAGATGCGGCGCACATCATCAACGCCAGTATGCAAAACCATCTCATTTGTATCCTCGGCAAGTTGTATATTGTTAACTAATTGTTTCGTTGCTGTGTCCCCGGTATGTATCTGGCAACGAACGTTTCCCATATGCGCCCCGGCGATATAGGATAAAAAAATTGCGGCCGCAATCGCAGCCGCAACATAAATGCGCATCATATTCTTTTCTTACTGGTTCATTGAATTAAAGAAATCGTCGTTTGTTTTCGTCAAACGCAATTTATCAAGCAAGAATTCCATTGCTTCTAATGTGCCCATTGGATTGATGATGCGACGCAAAACATACATTTTTGATAATGTATCTTTGCCAACCAACAAATCTTCCTTACGCGTGCCAGATTTAGTAATATCAATTGCTGGGTACACACGTTTATCAGACAATTTGCGATCCAAAATAATTTCGCTGTTTCCGGTTCCTTTGAATTCTTCGAAAACAACTTCGTCCATCTTGGACCCTGTATCAATCAATGCGGTTGCAATAATGGTAAGCGAACCACCACCTTCGATATTACGAGCGGCACCAAAGAAGCGTTTTGGACGTTGCAACGCATATGCGTCGACACCACCGGTTAAAACCTTACCACTGGATGGTACACACGTATTATACGCACGACCCAGACGAGTAATAGAATCAAGCAAAATTACAACATCTTGCCCTGCTTCGACCAAACGTTTTGCTTTTTCGATAACCATTTCGGCGACCTGGATATGACGTGTTGCAGGTTCATCAAATGTTGATGAAATAACCTCACCCCGAACACTGCGTTGCATATCGGTCACTTCTTCGGGACGTTCGTCAATCAACAACACAATCAATTTAACATCAGGATAATTAGTCGCAATTGAATGTGCGATATTTTGCAACATAACAGTTTTACCCGTACGTGGAGGCGCAACAATAAGTGAGCGTTGCCCTTTACCCGTTGGAGAAATCAAATCGATAACACGTGCCGACAGATTGCGTCCCTTGTCTTTGTCGTCTTCCACTTCCATTTTAAGCATTTCGTCCGGATATAACGGCGTCATATCATCAAAAGACACACGATGACGCAATTTTTCAGGATCGCCACCGTTTACACGTTCAATTGTTTCCAGTGCAAAATAGCGTTCGGATTCATTTTGTGGCGCCTGGATTTGCCCTTCGACATAATCACCGGTTTTTAATCCGTACTTTTTAATAAGATTTGGCGATACATACAAATCGTCCGGCCCAGCCAGATAATTTGATTCTGGGGCACGCAAGAAACCAAACCCATCTTGCATACGTTCCAAAACCCCATCACCAATCAATGTGATTTTTTTATCCGCCGCATAAACACGCATAACTGCGAAACGCAATTGTTGCACGTTTAACTGGGACGGGTTTTCAATGCCCATGTCTTCCGCCATTTTCAGCAACTGCTGAGGCGATTTTGCCTTTAACTCATTAATATGCATATATGTTCCTTTTGGAAATCGGTTTTCTGTGCGAATGCACAACCGTTTGTTTTAAAGATACTGCTATTATAATATAAATTGACAAAAAAGTCAAGTTTTCAAAACAGCCCCTGCTTTTTTTCTTGATTTCATTGATTTTTTTTGGTCGAATTAAATTATATAAATAACAACTAACCGAAAGGAAGTAATGATGGCAGGCAGCATAAATAAAGTTATATTGGTTGGTAATGTGGGGCAAGATCCCCAGGTGCGCACAATGCAAAGCGGACAAAAAGTGGTCAGTTTTTCACTGGCGACATCGGACCGTTGGCGCGATCGTGCAACCGGTGAACAGAAAGAACAAACCGAATGGCACCGTGTTGTGATATTTAACCCCAGCTTGGTTGATGTTGCCGAACGCATGTTGCAAAAAGGTACAAAATTATATCTCGAAGGCGCACTGCGCACTCGCAAATGGCAAAATCAACAAGGTGTCGACACATTCACAACCGAAGTTGTATTGAACCCATATGCGGGACAAATGATTATCTTGGCGGGGGCAAAATCTGTAGACAATGCGGGTGGCGATTATGGCCCGTCCCAACCAACACCATCAAATGCGCCCGAAGAAATAACACCGGCACAAATTGATGACGATATTCCGTTCTAAACAAAAAATGCGCCAACGGCGCATTTTTTATTTGCAACACAACGACAAGCACCAGGGGGGTATTATATATTTGACAAAATGATTATATGTGTTAGAATATAAGTGTGTAAGAGGACAAAGACACTGGACTTTTAACCATAACCAAGGGGGCGAGCCATGAATGATGTCAAACAAACAAACACATTTCCATCTATTGCTGGAAAGTATGATAAACACTATAAATTAGTAGAACAATGCTTTGACTGCATTGACAAGATGAATACGCAAATTCAACGCATTCATGAAAATGCTGATATGCCAATCATTAAAAAACAGCAAAAGATCATGCAGTGCCAAGACAAAATCAATGAAAGCAAAAACGAGATAGAAAATACAAAGCGTTATCTGCAAATACGTGGCGCTTGGACCTCTGCGATGCAAGCAAGATTTGACAAAATAAGATAAAACAAAAAACGGCGTAAATAACGCCGTTTTATTTATTCGTGAAAGCCCAATGCGACAATGAACATTTCGACACTGTCGCTGCGTGATGCAGGCGGTTTAATATGGTGCACAGTCTTGAAATGTTTTTTTATTTCACGAATCAAATCGCCCGTTGTGCCACCCGTAAACGATTTCACAACAAGCGCCCCACCCGGTTTTAATGCGCGCAACGCAAAATCAAACGCATATTCCAACAAAACCATTTGACGCAAATGGTCTGTTTTTTTATGCCCAACCGTATTCGGCGCCATATCCGACAACACGACGTCCGCTGTTCCATGCCCAACATCGTCCCCAGACAATCCCAATTGGGACTTTAACCAATTCAACGCTTCGTCCGTTGTAAAGTCGCCCTGGTAAAAGTTGACATTTGGTATTGGTTGAATTTCCAACAAATCCATTGCAAAGATTTTCGAACGTGGATATTCACGTGCAACATATTGCGACCACGAACCCGGTGCCGCACCCAAATCAACAACGGTTTGGCCATTTTTCAGGAAATGGAAACGTTCGTTCATTTCAATCAATTTGTATGCAGCACGTGCCCGATAGCCATCTCGATGCGCCCGTGCAACATATGGATCGGCAGCCTGGCGCTGGAGCCACGCAACCGATGATTTATGTTGTGCAATTTTTTTATTTAGTATTTTCATTGCATATTAACATTTTATTAAATTGACGTGAATAAAAACGCAACGCCCGACAATATGCTTTTTCCGGGGTAACAAGATGCCAATGATCATTATCTATGGGGAATGTAAATTCCTTGCGACGACCATTTTTATACATGACACGCACGACATAGGCTTCGACTCTT
>JAFZXC010000011.1 GCA_017616975.1 Alphaproteobacteria bacterium | reverse complement strand
GCAATCGCAATGGCAAGATTTAATATCATTTCTCAGTTCTTAAAGGACTTTTCTTTTGAAAATCCAAATGTTCCAGAATTGTTCTTTAAACAGGAAAATTCTCAGGCCAAATTGGAAATCAATATCGATATTCAAATCAAAGGTTCAGAAAACAATTTGTTCTTGGTTGATTTGGTGACCAAGGTTCATTCAAAATTAGAAGCAAACGATAAAACAGTATTCTTGATTGAATCAACATATTCTGGATTAGTTCAAATGGAAGAAGAAAAAGACGAAGAAGTCAAAAAGCGCACATTGTTGATTGATGTGCCGACATTGTTGTTCCCATCGGTGCGTGCCCTTGTCACTCGTTTGACTTCGGAATCGGGTCTGGCCCCGTTTGTATTACAGCCGGTTGACTTTGCCCAGTTGTACGCACAACGAAACGCAAAGAAAGAAGAACAAAAAGAACCAGCAAAATAAACAAAAACATCGCCCATTTGGGCGATGTTTTTATTTGACACATTTTCGGTTTTTTTGATAAAATTACATCAATGATGAAAGATTGGGGGAAATGAGAAAATTATACGTTTTCTTTGCGTTTGTTTTGTCGCCATTGTTTGCCTATGGCGATGTTACCCCGTCAAGACTTACAAGTACGCAAAATTTAACATCTGGGGATAATGCCGGTGTTCGTGGTACGGCATCACGCAGTCGTAATGTTAATACAGAAGAAAAGACCACATCTGGGGCCCGAAATACAGTGCAACGTGGCACGGTTGCCCGCACAGGCGATGCGTCCCGTAATGTGACGGACCGTATGGCGAAATCGTCGACTGGGGGTGTCGTTGCACGTTCTGGGACAACAACTGTGACAACAAGTGGTGGTCAATCGTCATCTGGGGTTGGTTCTGTATCTGTGAACAACGCAACAAAACGGATAGACGCGGACAGTGTGACCGCAATCAAAACAAATATAGAATCTTTGGACACATTGCGGGAAAAATGCAAAAAGCAATATGCGGAATGTATGGATGGCTTTTGTAATAAATTAGACGAAAATATGGGGCGGTGCAGTTGCAACAAGGGTGTGTCTAACTATGCCAAAACAGAAGAGGCATTAAAGGCGGCAAATGAAGAACTGCAAGATGTTGCCCAGAAAATACAATATATTGGTTTGACCCCCAAAGAAATAGAAACACTGTTCACGCAGACAATCGCCGAAGATACGATGCAGAACACATCTGACAGCACAAAATTAAAGAACGATTTAAGCCGTATAAAAAATATGCTTGTCGATGTAAAAACTGGTTCTGCCAGTGCCGTGACAAGTGACAGCGGAATAAGTTTAGATTTGTCTAATCTGTTAAGTTTTAATATAGACAGCAACGGTTTTGATATTTCGTCGTTGTTTGGAACAGGCTCGCAAAACACACAATCAATTGGCAACCAGCGTGGTGAAGCGTTGTATAAAAGTGGGGCGGCCCGGTGCAAGGCGGCGGTGTTAAACACTTGTGCGGCGTATGGAATAGATACGGCGGTGATAATAAACAGTTATGATGTCGAAATTGATAAAGATTGTATGTTATATGAACGTAAGTTAAATGATGAAAATGCGGCAATGTTATCAACAATACGTAATGCCAAAACGGTATTACAAAAGGCACGATTGACGGTTGCACAACAAAAGAATCAATATGATTTACGTGGGTGTATCAGCGCACTTGATTCGTGTATGCAGGATGATTTTGTATGTGGTGTGGATTACGAAGACTGTGTGGACCCAAGTGGTAAATACATTGTTGACGGCAAGGTTGTCGAAGGTTCAATGCCGGGACTGATGGGCGGTATGTGGGGCGATGACGGAACAGGGGCATCTGCAACGGCGGGATTGTATACGTCTTGGAACTATGACGGGAAAAACATATATGCACCAAATTCATCAACATCGTATCCAATCGCAGACTATATAAATGCAACAATGGGCTTGTCCAGTGCGCAAAGCAATAATGCAAGCGATATATCAACATGGTTGCAGTCCAAAATGGGATATCATGATAATGACAATAATCGCAACTATGGAATGTGTGTTGCGGTGCTGAACAAGTGTCAAAAATATACGTATGACAGCGATGGGTACATGGGCGCAAACATCGTGATTTCAAATTGGTTGGAACGTGCGTTTCAAAAAATTAAAAAGGCCCAAGATGAAATCTTGATGGGATATGCACAATCTTGCCTGAACAGTGTGTACCAGTGTTTAAGCCAAAATAATTTTAATGGATACACCAGTGGAACGACCAGTGGGGACAATCCATCGGATATGGCGATACGTGCATGTTTGGCGGTAATAAACAGTTGTCGTTCTGTGACGATTGGTGAAACAGAACGTGTGACGGTTGAAACAGAAGATTTGTCGGATATATACAGATGGCTTGATGCGGGCGTTCAAACATCTTATGCATCAAATTGTGAAAAGTCGGGTGGTTCATGGTCAAATTCGGGCTGCGAATGTTCGGCTGATAAGTATATGGAGACCACCACAGATGGTCGTTCATGTCAATGTATGGCAGGGTTCGTTAAGAATAGCGCAACAGATGGCGTGGTATGTATTGCAAACGCCCAATCTGCACAAGATTGTTTGGCGGCTGCCCCACGTAAAGACTGGATAAACGGTTCGTGTCAATGTACAAGTGATTATCCACATGCGTACAATGGTGGGTGTTTGTCTGACGTTGAATGGCTGTGTACAAGTACTGATGGTACGTGGAATAGTAATGAGAATAAGTGTGGTTGTAGTTATGAAAGTGTGTGGAACAATACATCAGGGTGTATTTGTAATTCGCCAAATGTTATGGGGCGTGGCATAAACGATACAGGTGCACATTGTTACAGTCCACAGGTATGGGCGTGTAAACAACACGGAATATATGATAGTGAAGCCAGAGAATGTTCAAGTTGTGAATCTGGGTATGAAATGGTCTATAACCCCCTTGGTAAAGGTTTATATTGCTTGATGCCACAACAAGATACAACCCGTTTCACGGCGTTTGATGGTAATGGTCATTCTTGTGTGATTAAATATTTTTCTGGGGCTTCGACACAACCAGGAAACGGGGCTTGTGATACAAGAACTGAGGAAGATGCATCTTTTCTTTTAGGTTCTGATTGGGTTACCACATGGAATGAAGAAAATTTACTATATTTTGGACAGGCTAGGTGTGCTCCTAGTTCAACGAGTGCTAGTCCTGGAAGTTGGCAAACAGGACAATCTGATTTAGGTGGAAAGACCTGTGTATGTTGGCTTGTTGCATATGTGGACATGGTGAACGCAAGCTATCAGGAACTTGAAGACGAGTTTTATACTATACCTGTAACAAATTATTCCAGTGATAGTGATTGCGACAAGATGTGTCCAGCAGACTGTGCTTTTAGAATGATGTCCGATGGATATATTAGAGTAAAAATGACCACCGCACGACAATGGACAAATGTTAGTTTTTAGTGTTTCTTGTTATGCCAATTCAATATAAAGATACAAAATTGTGCTTTATGTGGGTAAACAATAGTGGTGATTCTGTAAAAGTTTCGCAATTAATGACCAGATTTTTGTTGTGCTTGCAATGATAAAAAATACAAGATTGCTTTACAAGATTGAGGTTATAACAAATTATTAACAGACAGTTTTCTTTTATGATATAATATGCACGTGGAGAGAGCGCAAAGTATGGCGGGCGATAAGTATATTTCTTTTAACAGACACGTCAGTGGTTTTTCTTTTGCAAATCTGGGCCTTTTTACTGGATTTGCCGATGGTATTTATAATGCTGTATATTCGTTGGTTATTCTGGAAATTTTTCGTTCCAGTGCGATTGTTGGTTTGTATGTCGCATTGTATTCCGCATTCTGTATGTTTGTTGGGCTTTTTGCGAACGAAATTTTCCGGCGTTTTTCCAAAGCACGTGTGTTTTATGCCGTTTTATTAATGTTGGCGGCAGGATATGCGATGATGAGTTTTTCTATCCAGCCAGAAACATTTATTACACTTGATTTTACAACCGGAATCGCAATCACATTAAGCCAAATGTTGATACCGTTGTTTATGGCAGATTTTGTAAAACAGGTTGGTATTGCACGACTTAATGCACGGTATCATTTGTGGATGAATCTGGGTGCGTTTTTTGCGCCGATGATTGCGGTTTCTATTGCGGGTTATTTTGGTAATCGGGCGGCATTTATGGCATCTTCTGTAATTTACGTGGCGGCATGGCTGTTTTTTAAATGGTTTCATATTGTTCAACCAGATAAAGAAGTTAAACCGGTGAACCCACGTCGTACGTTTCGAGCGTTGTGGAAAAATACACGGGCATTTTTCAAAATGCCGGGAATGTTGCGGGCGTACCTTATAAACTTTGGGTTTTATTCTTTGCGTGCAATGCGTTATTTGTATGTGCCAATCGTGGTAATCGAAGCCGGCTTTTCCAAAGATACACTGGGGCTTGTTTTAACATTGGGCATTATCCCATATCTTATATTGTCTGAGGTTATGGGACGTGCAGTAAGGCGTTATGGTAAAAACATATGGTTGATATTGGGTTTTGCATCATTTGCGTTTTTGTCGGCAGTTGCCACAATTGTGACCGGCTTTCCATTAATTGCGATATTTGTTTTGTGGCAAATTTCGGGTGCTTTGATGGAACCTGTCCATGATTTATTGTTCTTTGATAATATGGAACCTGGGAAACGATCCCGATTTTACGGGGTTTTCCGGACCAGTGCGCATTTGCCAAATGTTATTGCACCAACATTGGGTGCGGCATGTATTACATTCTTTGGTGCAACAACGTCTGTGTGGTTTGTGACGGCGGTTATCGGGGCTTTGGCGGTCGGTATCATCATAACGCCACATAAATAAAATCTGTTGCGTGGGCTAAGTTTTCTTTGTATGATTTATGTGTAAAGCAAAGGGGAATTTTATGGCGAAAAAGGAAGTTTTAAAAGAAGGCGTTGCACCCGCAAAAAATCCGGCATTAGAATCGGCATTGGCCCAAATTCAAAAACAGTTTGGTAAAGAAGCCATCATGAAAATGGGCGATGGTTCACAACAGAATATCGAAGCAATTTCATCGGGTTCTTTGGGGTTGGATATTGCCCTGGGGATTGGTGGATATCCACGTGGTCGTATCGTTGAAATTTATGGCCCAGAAAGTTCGGGCAAAACAACACTTGCATTGCATGCGGTTGCCGAAGCACAAAAGAAAGGTGGCACATGCGCATATATTGATGCGGAAAATGCGCTGGACCCAAGTTATGCGAAAAAGTTGGGTGTTAATGTCTCTGAATTGATTATTTCTCAACCTGATTCTGGTGAACAGGCGTTGGAAATTGCCGACACTCTTATCAAATCTGGGGCGGTCGATGTTGTTGTGATTGATTCTGTGGCGGCATTGGTCCCCAAAGCGGAATTAGAAGGCAACATCGGTGATTCTTTTGTTGGAACAACGGCACGCTTGATGTCGCAAAGTTTGAAAAAACTGGCTGGGTCGGTATCACGCACAAACACATTGCTTATATTCATTAACCAGATTCGTATGAAAATTGGTGTTATGTTTGGAAATCCAGAAACAACATCGGGTGGAAATGCGTTAAAGTTCTATGCATCGGTCCGTTTGGATATTCGTCGCACAGGGGCAATCAAAGATAAAGACAATGTTGTTGGAAACGAAACAAGGGTGAAAGTTGTTAAAAACAAAGTTGCACCGCCGTTCCGCACCGTTGATTTCAAGATTATGTATGGCGAAGGTATTTCTCGGATAAGCGAAATTTTGGATATGGGTGTGAAATATGACTTTATCGAAAAAGCCGGGTCTTTCTATTCTTACAATAATGAAAGAATAGGCCAAGGCGAAGCAAATGCTCGTCAATGGTTAAAAGATCATCCCGAGGCCCAGCAAGAATTGTTAGATAAAATCATGGCACGTTCATCAGGAATCGCCGAAGAGATGACAACAGGTCCATCGGATGATGAATCAGCGGAAGCTATTGAATAAGGTTCGTTGGGCAGATTATTTTCTGTCTCATATTGAATTAGGAGTAAAAAATGAAAATAGTAAAAAACGATTTGGAAGGCTAAAAAAAAGGAAGAAATATGAAAATATTAAATGGCGATATGGAAGTTTAAAATATTAAAGGAAGAAAAATGAAAATTGCACGTGTGTGGGCATTAACCAAGATTGTTGTTCGTGGACATATACTGAATTGGCCATGGCGCGAACGTTCACACCGTCGTCGTGTTCGTACCGATTATACGGCACGTGTTGCAACAAATTATTTTAAACGCTATTTGCCGGCTGCGGCATCCGTTATTGAAGCGCCGGTTATCAACAATGATAAAAATGATAAAATTTTTACAATCTGGCTTCAGGGGGAAACACATGCGCCAAAACTTGTGCGGGCGTGTTTCAAAAGTGTGCGTAAGCATTGTAAACAAGAATTGGTTGTATTGGATGCAGATTCCATATTTGACTATATTGATTTGCCAGATGTGATTGTTCAAAAATATCGTGATGGAAAAATTGGTAATGCGCATTTTGCAGATATCTGTCGTGTAGAATTACTTTATCGGTATGGTGGTTATTGGCTTGATGCGACCGGTTTTGTGACGGCGCCAATCCCCAAATGGATAAGTGATGAAGACTTTTTTGTGTATCTTGCTGGGAAAAACTATAACATCGGGGGCAGTCCGTATTCCTTTATGCAGAACTGTTTTATACGTGCGCGCAAGGGGGCATATTTGTTGGCGGCGTGGCGGGCGATGATTCTTGATTATTGGATGCACGAAAATCATACGTTTGATTATTTTATGCACCAGTTGTTATTCAGGACGTTGGTCGAAAATGATCCACGGGCAAAAAAGTATTTCAAAAAAATGCCCCACGTTGACCAGGACCCAACACATGCATTATGGTGGGCGTACCAAGATAAACCGTTTGACAAAGATGTGTTTAAAAAATTAACATCAAATTCGTTCTTTCAAAAGACGACATATCGTGGAACAGAAAATCCGGTTCCGGATTCGTTTGCTGATGTTATGATAAACAAAATGTACAAATAAAAATCAGGGAGAGAGTAATATGCCAGCAATATCTATAATAATACCGGTATATAATGTTGAAAAATATCTGCGCCGTTGTTTGGACAGTGTTTTGAATCAAACTTTTTCTGATTGGGAGGCAATTTGTGTAAACGACGGCAGTCCCGATAACAGCGATAAAATTTTGGCTGAATATGCCGAACGTGATAAACGTTTCAAAATCGTGAATAAAACAAATGGCGGATTGTCGGATGCCAGAAATGCGGCTTTTCCACATACAACGGGTAAATATATTATGTACCTGGACAGCGATGATTTTATTCATCCACAAACAATGGAATTAGCATATGCGATGGCAATGCGTGATAATTCGGACATTGTATCGTTTCAATATGACAGACTTTATCGTCCTTCTTTGATGGTGCGTCATTTTTTACATCTTAAGACAAACAATGTTGTGCCATGGCGTATGCATAAAAAATATAAAGTAAATCGGGTCAAGACTCTTGTCACGGATGATGTTTTTCGGTATGCGACCGAACGGACACACAACATGTTTAATTCAAATCGCAAGTGGCTTATTAAACATTGCCAGGTTTGGAAAAACATGTATCGTCGTGAATTGATTGCGGACATTCCGTTTATCAAGGGGATTTTGTTTGAAGACTTTCCGTGGTGGAGCAGTGTGATGTTGAAAAATCCACGTGTGACGATTATGCCATTGCCGTTGTATTTCTATATACCGAATTTTGGTGGAATTGTTTTGGCGGCGAAACAATTGCGCATTATGCAATGTTTGTGTACGGGTATTATCTCTGCATACAAAGAATATCGTGAACACGCAACACCGTACCAGTTTAAAATGTGGACCGATAATTTCATGTGGTATTTTGTAAACTGGGCATATCGCAAGGTTCGTTATATGGAAACGCCTGCGGATATCGAAGCGGCACGTCAATGTATGCGTGAACTGGCAACGTCTGGCGCATTAGAATGTCCAACGTGTGATTGGTGCCAAATGAAATATAACCTTATACTATTTGCACGTGGGGACAGGGATAAATAAAAAATGCCCGTTCGGGCATTTTTTATTTTTCAAATTCGCATTTATTTGGAAAACGCTGTTCAAGAAATTCACGATTGCCACGTAAGATTTTTTCATCGTTTTCAGGTGCATCGTTTATACAGAACATTGGTGCATGCTTTAATGCGGGTTTTGCAACGGCAACATTTGTGCACACAACGTTTGATTGGCGTATTGTTTTCATATGAACAAGATTATATATTGTGTTCAAGATTTTATGACGTCCGTATTTTGCAGCACGTGCATGTTGGAAAACAGCACGCCCCGTTGCAAAATCATACATATTCATAAGCCAACGTTGAGTTTCGTTGTTTGTGCGGAATTTGTTTTTAATTTGTTCATTGATTTGCTTTTTTAATTCGGGACGGTTTTTACATTCAATCCATGACGATTTTATATACGGGTCAATACCGTGTGATGGGCGCATGTTATACATTTTCAAACCGAACATTTCGTCAATATATTTTGCAGACAATGCTAGCTGTTGTGTGTACACATCAAGTTTTTCACGCCAATTATCAAACGGAATTGTTGGGTCGTATGCGTTTTTTGAATAACGGAATTTTGCACGACCACGTGAATCATAGAAAAAAGATGGCGACAGTTTGTGATTAAAAAACATGTCATCGTTCATCAGTAAAAAGTGATCGCTTAAATTTGGTATATTTGGAATACCCATTTCAATCGCTACGGCATTAAATGTTGGCAGTGCACTTTTAGGTAAAATTTGTTCGTGTGGAACAATTGTTATCTTTGGGTGTTTCGTGTTCAGCCATTTTGGTGCCTGGTTAAATCCGGTTATTAGATATATATGGTTAATCCATGGGACACATTCGGCAACGCTGCGGAATGAATGCAATAGTTCGCCATTGTCTCTGTATTTTTCTTCGCCGACAGCATCGCTGTGTAATGGTTTTTGTTTGTTTATTTTTTCAAACCATTTATCTTTTTCGGCACGCCAAGATTTGTCGGTTGAATCAACCCACAGATATACGATATCTATCTTGTCATTTTTGTTCATATCTTAGACTCCTGATTTTTTAAATCGTGTCGGTATTTTTACCACCCGTTTCAAGCACAACATGCCGGGTTTATCAAACGCATATATCGGGCGAAACATGCGTTGCATTATGCGGGCAGTGTGCATGAATTTTTCGGGCCGTGGTTTTGTTTTTGTGATAATGTTTATTGTTCCGTTTCCACGACGGCTCAGATGGTTAACCCAATCGGCGCCACGCTTTTTAGCCTTGGTCACCAACATGTTCATGTCAACCGCACCAAAGTGCAAAAGATACAAATTCGGGTCAATATGGAAATTATGATTTTTAATACTGTGAAATCCGCTGCCCCAGTTAACAGGTTTATTAATTACAACCGGTTTAGTATATCGTGTAGATATTAATGCATATTCACGTTGTTCCAAAAATGGCGCATCCATATCCAATGGTGCTTCGGTATTCATGTGTTGCCCAATGTCCAACCCCAGTCCCGATACGGTTGTATGTATTTTTAATGACGATAAATAGTTTGCCAATGTTTGTCTTGTTTTTGGATCAACAATTAAGAATTCATCACTGTCACAGCCAATTACAATGTCATATGTTTTTAATAATTCATGTGCCAAAGCGGACAGTTTACCAATGCGATATTTGTCGCCAGCCGCACGGGCAAGGGCAACATGTGGCAATTTTGTGATATGTGCATTGCCGGCGTTTTTTGGAATTTTTTGATCCACGCCATCCAGTATGATATACAGGTTTTCTGTTCCAAACTGTTTTCCATAGTACGCAATCCAGCGTGATAAAAAGAATTCGTCATCACGTGCCATTGTTATTGCGGCGATACGTTTAGTTTTTTGTTTCATAGTTTTCCCGATATTGCTTTATTAATTCCATATTTTATTCCACGAACCAACGCCATGAATCGTGATTGATTAAGTATTTGTGTCACATATTGCGTGCCATATATGCGTTCTGCATTTTTTATAATTGCACGACGCATTGGTGCGGGGGTGTGTTTCAATACATATGATATTTGTGGCCCCAGTGTCCCGTTATGACGGGTAAATGCAACACGTTTCATGAACGGCATTTTTTTGCGCCAATAAAATTTCACCCGGTTATAAATGTCACGATTGTGCGCAGTATATAAACATGTCCATGTTCCGCCGTGTTCAACAACGTTTTTGGTAAATCCGTGTTCATATGTGTGGGTGATTGCGCCTTTGGACTTTAATGGTCTTACCCCAGAAATAAATTCATCAAACCATTTGGCCAAGAAAACGCTTTTGCGCATACCGATAAACCATGATTGAATATGCGGATGCGATGATTTTGTGTTTTTTACCAATCCAAAAGCATCTGTGTGTGATGCTTCCATTTTTTCCAGATATGTTTTTAACGGAAACAGCGGGCCATACACAGAATCGTTTACAATATATACAAAGTCGTATTTTGATAAATCCAAATTATCACGTGCCCATATAAATCCACGTTTATATGATCCAAAATCATATTCACCATGGCGCAAGCCATCGGCATACAAGACGTACGGTGTTAATTTTTTAAATTCTTGTTTATTGCAATTTGAATCCATGTATAAAACAACGTCGCCAAGTTTTGATAATGCACGCACATAAAGAATCAAAGAGGCATCAGCGATTCCATCAGCATCATAACCGGCAAATAAAAATAAACGCTTTGTCATAATTTAAAGTTTTTAAGTGGTTCAATATATTTGTCCATAATGTCATCATAAACGTTGTCGGTGTTATACCATTCCCATCTTGCGAATTTTTCAGCCTTGCGGGAATTGCCCGAGTATCCACCGCCACGTTCACAGCGTTCAACATATTCTTGGTATGATTTCGTCTTATAGTGATTACAGCGTAACAGTTCGATTGATGGTGGGTTGTTCGTTTGGTCGATGCGTCCCAGTTTTTTGCCATTACAATCGACAATGTATCCGGCAAAAATGTTCACGTGCGCAGTATATTGCCGCACAATAAGACGTGGATTTATAATTGATTTGCACCCAGATGGCTTTTGACGACGATATTTGTAATTCTCAATAACAAGCCCGTCTGGTTTTGTTTTATGTCCCGAAGAACCATATAAAACCCAACTTGCGATGACGCACCCGGTATTATTGGGTAATGTGTGTAAAAAATCTGGCAGTGTTTTATGTTTTACAGGAACAAGAAATTCGTCTAGATCAATTGGTGCCAACCAACGTGTTTCATCACAGTGTTTATTTATAATGTCAATAAATGCAGCGTTTTGCATTCGGTCGCCTGGGAAAAAGACGTATTCTACGATGCCTTTATCAATATATGGTTTTAATATCTTGGCGGTATCGTCGGTTGATTCATTGTCATAAATATAGAATTTTTTGACGCCGACTAAAATGTGATAATCAATCCATTCTTTGATATACGGACCTTCGTTTTTAGTGATTGCACCAATGGCAAGTTCGTATTTAAAATGTTTCCGCTTGTCTGTTTTTAATGTTTTGAAATACCGCAAGACACCCAATTGAATAATGCCACGGTATGCACGACGGCGTGCTTTGAACGGAATCCAACAGGTAAGCAGCACGGATATAAATTTTCGTGATTTTGATACGTTTGGTAATGCCATAATGAAACCACTCCTTTTAATCATATTTTAATTATTTTGTATTAGTGTTGCAATAAAATACCGCCCAATTGGGCGGTGTTCTTTATTCGTCTGTTTCGGCATAGCGATATGCTTTTTTGCGCTTGCCACTGTCCAATTCTTTCTTGCGCAGACGAATTGTTGTTGGGGTCACTTCGACCAATTCGTCGTCTTGGATATAAGACAAGGCTTCTTCCAGTGACATTTTGCGTGGCGGTGCCAAGAACAACTTTTCATCCGCAGTCACCGAACGCACGTTGGTTAATTGTTTCCCTTTTACCGGGTTAACCTCGATATCATTTTCTTTGGAGTGTTCGCCGATTATCATTCCCGAATATACTTCGGTTTGTGGCCCAATGAACAATGTTCCACGTGGTTCCAAATTGTGTAGGGCATATGTCGCAGCAGAACCAGCCTCCATCGAAACTAAAACGCCCGGACGATATTGCGTAATTGGTCCACGATATTCGTCGTATTTATCAAATACACGATTCATAATACCGGTGCCACGTGTGTCGGTCCGGAATTCAGACAGATATCCAATTAACCCACGTGATGGTGCCGAAAAGACAATACGTGTTTTGCCCGCACCAGACGCCTTCATTTCTGTGATTGTCGCTTTGCGCTTGGTCATCTTTTCGATAACGATACCCGAAAATTCGTCATCAACATCAATAACGACTTCTTCGATTGGTTCTAACTTTTCGCCGTTTGGTCCGGTTTGCATAACAACACGTGGACGGCTGACCGACAATTCAAAACCTTCGCGGCGCATCGTTTCAATTAAAATACCCAATTGTAATTCGCCACGTCCGGAAACTTCGAACGCTTCGTTATTAGAACTTTGTGTGACACGCAATGCGATGTTTGTTTCGGCTTCGCGGAATAATCTTTCGCCAATCATGCGTGATGTCAATTTCTTGCCAGATTTACCAGCCAATGGCGATGTGTTAACAAAGAACGTCATGGTTAGTGTTGGTGGATCAATTGGCATTGCCGGGATTGGTGTTGTGACCGATGGATCACAAAGTGTGTCTGCCACGGTTGCCTTGGAAAAGCCGGCAAGTACAACAATGTCGCCCGCCGATGCAGATTCACGTGATATTTTTTCAACGCCACGATGTTCAATGATTTTTGTGATTTTTGCGTTTTCGATAAATTCGCCGTTCATATTAATTGCTTTGACAGACTGGCCAACACGAACGGTGCCCGATTCAACCTTGCCGGTTAAAATGCGTCCAACATAGGGGTCGGCCTCTAATGTCGTTGCCAACATTGAAAATGGGGCATCGATTTGACAGCGTTCGCCGTTGCAATCTGGGGCGGGCACATGATCAACAATCAATTGAAACAGTGGTGTTAAATCCCGGTGTTCATCGTTCAAATCACGCACAGCCCAACCGTCACGACCAACAGAATACAAATATGGAAAGTCAAGTTGAGAGTCCGTAGCACCAAGCTTGTCAAACAAATCAAATGTTTCGGTTAAAACTTCGTCTGGACGGGCGTCGGAACGATCAACCTTGTTAATGCAAACAATTGGACGCAGGCCCAATTTTAACGCTTTGCCCAAAACGAACTTGGTCTGGGGCAGGGGGCCCTCTGCTGCATCAACAAGCAATACAACCCCGTCAACCATGGACAAAATACGTTCTACTTCGCCACCAAAGTCAGCGTGTCCCGGCGTGTCAACAATGTTAATTTTGTATTCACCCCATTGAATAGACGTCGGTTTTGCGGATATAGTAATACCACGTTCGCGTTCAATGTCGCCACTGTCCATGACACGATCTTCGACCCGTTCGTTTTCACGAAAAGTTCCCGCTTGTTTCAACATGTTGTCAACCAGTGTCGTTTTGCCGTGGTCAACGTGCGCAATTATTGCTATATTGCGAATTTTCATTTTTTTAAGCCTTTTTTATATAAATCGGGTATAGATTATACCATTTTTCACGATTTTCAACAAGATAGAACAAATTTTTATAAATTTTATTGACCTTTTGTTCTTTTGTGCGATAGTTGAACCCTAGACAAAGGGGACGCTAATGACAGACAGTGTTAATTATGATTCGGCTATCAATACGTTTTTATATTCAGCCCAGGGTGTATTAGGGGAATTTTCATCTGAATCACCAAAGGAAATGAGCAACCTTGCAGACGTCACGCTTTGTTTAAAAGAACTTGCTAAAACGGGCAACAAATACACAGATTGGACCAAATTAGGCGACAGCCTTAATCGTCTTATCGATGCCGCAGACACACGTCATTATGGTCGTGTTGGTTTGGTGGTGCGTGTCGTTTTGGGCAACGTTTCGGCATATTACAAAGCGCCCGAAAATACATTCAAACAACAACGCTTGAACAACTCGTTAAAAAGATATTGGGTTGTTGCAACACGTGATCCGGTGTATAAAACATTGTTTAGCATTATGCCTGCACAACGTGTGATACAAAAAAATTCCAGATAAATAATTTTATGCGTTTATAAAAAATCTTGACTTGGCCCCATGGTTTTTGTTTATTCTTAAAACCTGGGGATAGGAGATTTTTTATGAAGGGGTTAGAAAAGTACAAAGTAAATTATAACACAGTTGTCAAAAGTTTTTTTGATTCTGTGATTACACGATTGTCTGCATGTCGATTGAATTGCGATACAGGCGAAGAAAAAAATATCGATAATGCTTTGCTGTGTCTGGGAGATATTGTCAAAGACCCGCAAAAGTATTTTACAGAAAATAATTTTATCAAAGAAAATCTTGTCGGCGTGTCTGCTTTGCGGGACAAAAGCGGGCATCATGATATGGTGTTATATGTCGCAATTATGAACGTGCTAACGTGTTTGGGACACTATTACAAAATCCCAACAAGTCGTTGTTATGCAGATGCGCTGGAACAAAGTTTAAAAGACTATTTCGTATTGTCTGCGCCAACATTGGTTCGACGCACGCAATACAAAATTGTATCGCCACGACGTTTGTTGTTTAATTTGGCGAATCAAAATACGAAATAAAAAAACCGGCAGTGTTTTGCCGGTTTTATATTGTTTTAATGTTTTCCACCGATTTTTGTTCGGCCGCCCATTAATGGTTGTAATTTTTTTGGTATGTTTACAGAGCCATCAGCGTTTTGATGGTTTTCAATTACCGGTACCAATGCACGTGGCAAGGCGATACCGGTGTTGTTCAATGTCGCACAGAATTTTAATGTGCCGTCGCTTGCCCGATAGCGGGTGTTTGTTCGGCGTGCCTGGAATTGACCAATCGATGAACAAGAACCCAATTCGCGATATGTGTTTTCTGATGGAATCCATGCTTCGACATCGTTCATTTTAACCTTGTTAAATCCCATGTCGCCCGTGCAGTTTGCAATTACACGATATGGCAATTCCAAATCTTCCATGACTTCACACAGGTTGTTCAACAGATGTTCATGCATTTCATCGCTTTGTTCCGGGGTGCAGAATACATATTGTTCAACCTTGTTAAACTGGTGCACACGAACGATACCACGTGTATCACGACCGGCGGCACCGGCTTCCTTTCTGAAACAGGGCGAAAAGCCCGCATATTTAATTGGTAAATCTTTTTCGTTTAACACTTCGTCACTGTGCAAAGAATTCAAAACAATTTCAGCCGTCCCAGCAAGACATCTGTCTGTATCGGTCAACATAAACACATCGTTGTTCATAACAGACAAATCAGACCCCATAAAATGACCAGCATTAAATATGGTTTGTGGTTTTGTGATAGATGGACATTCAATATATTTGAAACCCTTGCTTATTAATTTTTGAATCACGTATGTTTGGACAGCCAATTCTAATTCTGCCGCTTCGCCGGCCAAAGCATAAACACGGGTTCCGCAAATTCCGGCGATTTTTTCCGGCATCCACCAGCCGTTCATTTCCAGCAAGTCCCATTGTGGACGTGGGGTAAAGTCAAATTCACGAATTTTTCCAACACGTCGAACTTCGACATTTTCAGAATCATCACGACCGATTGGCGCAGAAGGATCTGGGATTTGTGGAACACAATGTAATAATTCGTTTAATTCGGCTTCCTTGGTTGCCAATTCATCCATGTCCGCAGTGATTTCATCACCAATTTTTTTAGACTGGGCAATCAAAGGTGCCTTGTCCGTGGCGGTTGGAATTTGTTTCGTTATTTTATTCTTTTCCGCCGTCATCGTTTGAGTAATTGTTTTCAATTCACGAACACGTGCATCAAGCGCAAGTATTTCATCAATGTTGTCAGTAAACCCCTTGACCCGACAGGCGTTTTTGACAACGTCTGGATTTTCACGAATATATTTAATATCAATCATATTTATCCCCGTTTTTATCTTGGGCTGATTATATGATTATTTTGTGCCAAAATCAACATATTCGTAGGCTAAAAATTATGGTTTGCGTTAAATATATAATGTGGTATGATTTGCGCAACAAAAGAAAGGAAGTTTCATGGACATAGAAATGTATGATGTTATTATATTGGGATCTGGGCCTGCGGGTTTGACGGCGGCGTTGTATGCGGGACGTGCGAATAAAAAAACAATCGTTTTGGGCGGGCCAACACTGGGTGGGCAAATGTCCACAATTGCAAAATTGGAAAATTATCCGGGCTGGAACGGGGACGGTCTGTCTTTGGCGGAATTTATGAAAAAACAGGCGGAATCGTTTGGTGCCAAGATTGTTTTTGCTTCGGCAACATCGGTTGATGGTGACGTGGAAAGCGGTTTTAATGTTGCGTGCGACAATGGTAAAAAATACGTTGGTAAAACGGTTATTTTCGCAACGGGGGCAAGTCCACGAAAACTCGAAATCGAAGGGGCTCGTGAGTTAATGGGACGTGGCGTTTCATATTGTGCGACATGTGACGGCTTTTTCTATTATGGCAAAGATGTAATGGTAATGGGTGGCGGAAACGCTGCATTGAACGATGCGTTGTATTTGGCGGACGTGGCAAAGTCGGTCAAGATTGTTTATCGCAAAGGTTCGTTCTTTCGCGCCGAAGAAGTATTGCGCAATCGTGTCGCAGAACGCAAAAATATCGAATGTTTGTTCAACACCGATCTTAAAAAAGTGGCCGCTGTCCCGGGCAGTGACAAAATCGTTGTGACAACATTAGATGGCACGGAAATCGAAACCGACGGATTGTTTGTCGCCATTGGACACGAAGCGAACACAGACTATCTTGACGAAGGGGTTGTGCGTGATGAAATGGGGCGTCTTATACCGTCTAAATTGCCCGAAGGGACATTTGTTGCGGGCGACGTGCACAGTAATATAAAAATGCAAATTGCCACGGCGGTCGGGACCGGGTGTGCGGCGGCAATGGATGCGATTGCGTATTTAAATACACGTGAATAGTTATTGATAAAAAACCGCCCAAACGGGCGGTTTTATTTTTTCCCAAAATACTTTTTAAGTGTGTCGTATGCAGATGATATTTTCGCAAATTCTGCGGCTGAACCCGAACGATCCGGGTGGTGTTTTTTTGCAAGTGTCCTGTAACGAACACCAACATCACGCCATGATGCACTTATTGGTAAATCAAAAAGTTTTAATGCACTCATTACCGGACCGGGCAGGGTGGTTTTCGGTGGCATTTTATCAAATGCACTGCGTCCCATTATAAAATCGTTCAAGAATTTTACATAATCTGCTTCGTCTGCATTCGCCGTTGTTTTATCTTTTAATGGTGAACCAAAAGTTTGACGTTCCCAATCTTCTTCGATTTCGTCCGCCGACATGCCCGCATAGTAATTCCAATTTTTATTATATTCGGCGGCATGCTCTGGACAAAAGTACCAGTATTCACGTAAATCACGTGATTTTGGGCAACGGCATGTGCCGGCTTTTTGACATCCATTGTGTTCACATTTCTTTATCATTTTTTTGTCCCCCGAATGTTCGCAAGTGGATGATGTTGTTCAACGGTTTCAACCAATTTTTCTGGCATAACGTGTGTATAGATTTGTGTTGTTGAAATGTCTTCGTGCCCCAGCATAACCTGAATCGCACGCAGGTTTGCACCCCCAGCCAACAAGTGCGACGCAAAAGAGTGACGCAAGACGTGGGGACTGACCCGGTGGGGTTCAATGCCAGCCAACACAGCGCATTTTTTCAAGATTTTGAAAAATCCATCACGTGTAATGTGTCCCGATTTTCCATTTGATGGAAAAACATATTTTGAATCAATGTCGCCACGCACATCCAACCATTTATTTAATGCATGTGCAGCACCCGGGTGCATTGGCACAATGCGTTCTTTGGCCCCCTTGCCATGAATTAACAATTTGTCGCCCAGGTTGGCGGTCATTGGTAATTCGCACAGTTCTGATACACGTAATCCCGATGCGTATACCAATTCAAGCATTGCACGCAGACGTATTGCGTTTCGTGTGTCGCCCGCCGACGATATTAATAATTCTATTTCTTCGACAGACAAAAATTTAGGCAGTGCCCGTTTGCGTTTCGGTAATTCCAGATTTGATGCCGGATTTTTTGTGATAATTTTTTCAATCATTAAGAATTTGTAAAAACCACGCAATGCACTGGCATGTCGTGCAACAGACGATGCCTTGTCTGGTAAGCCGGCAAGGTATTTTTGAATTGCATTTTCATCAGCATGCATTAAACCGCCTGGAATCGTTTCGTCAGCATGAGCCAGGTCCGATGCATACGCAGCAAGCGTTTTTTCGGATCGGCCTTTTTCGGCAGATAATGCTTCTAAGAATATATCAATGTAATTCATGTGTTATACCAAAACCACTTCGGTTATATTTTGAACAGGTTCAAAATAGATAATCATAAGGATTATAATTATCGCAATCGCAAGTATTATGCCGATTTTGCGAATACGTGAATTATTCTTTCTGCGTAATGGCATGATGACCCCCATAAAATTAAATTGTATCAAAACTTGCAACAAAAGTTCCCGCCCCCGCAATGATGATAAGCGGTGGCGCAATTATTGCCAGCACGGCCGGTAATGCACCGGTTGCACCCAATGCGTTGAACATGTTGATTACAAAATATGATGCAAAACATGTCACGACACCAATACTGAACTTGAAACCAAAATTGAAATTACGACGTTGACGTGTTTGTGAAAACGCAATACCAAGCGTTGCCATCGCAATCATAGACAGTGGCAAAAACAGCAATGTCCAAAATTGAACCCAATGCGCACGAACCGGAACACCAACCGATTCCATTTTTTTGATAAACGATGGTAATTGCCAGAAAGAAATCTGGTCTGGTTGCAGATATCTGTCTAATACTGTGCGGGGGGTTAATTGTGAATCAGTATGCCATGGCTTGATTACTTCGTGATCCGAACCATCCCATATCGCAGCCCGTTTAGTATCCATCCCAGATTCAGACAATGTTATTTTGTCCGCCTTGACGCGTTCGGTTATTTTAAAATCGCTGTTTTGAACAAAAACAATTGCATCATCAAATACCAGGTTTTCACCGTCCCGTCCAATCATTTTGGCACGCATTGTCAAAAAACCATCGTCTGTATTTTCACGCAACCATATTGCCCCATCAACCAATTTAAGATGGTCTGTTGTAATTTCTTGGGTGGTCAGGTGAACCGAATATGGATTGATAATTGTTGTTGCAAAAATACCAATCATCGCAGCACCAATCAAGAAAGGTACCGATTTTTGATATGGAGACAAGCCCGCCCCAGATATAATTATCCCTTCGCTTGATTTTGTAAGATTATATGAGGCAAACAATGTTCCCATAAATATCGCCATAGGCAAAAACATTGGCACATATTCCATCAAACGTGTCCATGCGTCCATCAATGCAGCAATCGCATCTGGGTTCGAAGGCAACCGTTCAACAAAAGTCACGGCTAAAATTATCCCAGATACAACAAATGTGACAAGGCCAACGCCATAGAAAAAACGGCGCATCAGGAATTTAAACAAAATTTTGTATCTAAGCATTTTTGCCCCATGGTCTGGATAATGTTATATAAAAGTATAGCCTTTTCATTTGGTAATTGCAAAATTAAAATGTTGTCTTATAATTGCCACGTTAAACAAACAGGAAAGAATCATGGAAAAGTATCCAATATCACGTGCGGGATTTGATGCACTGGTCAAAGAATTAAAAGATTTAAAGGAAGTTCAACGCCCAGAAATACTTAAAACTGTTCAATGGGCACGCAGTTTGGGCGATTTGTCAGAAAACGCAGATTACAGTGCGGCACGGGAAAAACAGCGCCAGATTGATAAACGTATCGGCTTTGTCGAAAACATCATTGCAAATGCAACAGTTGTCGACGTCGACAGTTTGTCTGGTGATCGTGTCGTGTTCGGTGCCCGTGTTGTTGCCGAAGACGAAGATGGAAACAAAATGCAATGCCGTATCTTGTCGGATATCGAAGCAGATGGCAAGATGGTAATTTCATGCACGTCACCAGTGGGACGGGCAATGATTGGTCGCTGTGTTGGAGATACGTGCGTGGTTAAATTACCCAGTGGCGAAAAAGAATATGAAATCTTGGAAGTAAAGTTCAAAGAATAATATAACAGATGTCTGTTCGTGTGTTGCCTGATTTTTTGGTAAACCAGATTGCCGCCGGCGAGGTGGTTGAACGGCCGGCATCGGTTGTCAAAGAATTGGTGGAAAACGCACTTGATGCGGGTGCCGACCAGATTGTCATAGATGTCATTGATGGCGGCCGAACACTGATATCGGTTATTGATAATGGTTCTGGGATGGAACGTGATGATTTGGCACGTGCGATAATGCGGCACGCAACATCGAAATTACCAGACGATAATTTACAAAACATTTCTTTTATGGGTTTTCGTGGCGAAGCGTTGCCGTCGATCGCATCTGTTTCGGACATGGCCATAGACACATATAATGGCGTGGATGAAAACGGCTGGTGTATGGATTGTTCGTCCAATGAAATACGTCCGTCTTCATGGCAGGGTGGAACACGTATTCGTGTTGAAAATTTGTTTGCTAAAACGCCAGCACGATTAAAATTCTTGCGCAGCGATCGTGCGGAAATGATGTCGATTGTTGATGTGGTAAAACGTTTGGCGATGGCCCGCATGGATGTCGGGTTTACATTGAATAACAAATGGCGCTTTCCCAAAAATCAAAATGTCGAAGATCGTATTGCGGCTGTGATGGGTGATGATGTTATTGGCAATATGTTGCCCATAGATGCCAAATCTGGATCATCAAATATGCACCTTACTGGTTTTATATCGGTGCCAACACTGCGACGTGCGTCATCGGTTGACCAATATCTGTTTGTTAATAATCGTCCGGTTCAAGACAAAGTGTTGGTTGGTGCATTACGTGCAGCATATATGGATGTTATGCATGCTCGTGAATTTCCGCTTTGTGCTTTGTATTTGGATATTGATGCGGCGGCGGTCGATGTAAATGTGTCGCCGGCAAAAACCGAAGTGCATTTTTTAGAGCCTAATCATGTGCGCAGTTTTATTATAAAATCATTGCGTGATGCATTGGCAACAACAATGAACGAAAGTATTGCACAAACATGTGCAACGCCCGGAAATAATGCACATACAGAAAATTTGCATTTTAATATGCCGCCCATTTCTGCATATACTGTGGAAGACCGTAAAAATACAAATTGGGCGGATAAATTTTTCAATTCAAAAACACCGTCAAACATTAAACCGTTTGAGGTTGATTTACATCATGACGACAACAATGATGTGGATTTGCCACTGGGGCGTGCAATCGGGCAAATTGGTAAAAAATATATCTTGGCCCAGTCGCACGATAATTTGGTAATTGTTGACCAACATGCCGCACACGAGCGAATAACTTATGAACGGTTGCGCAAACATGAAATCAAGACACAACCATTGTTGACACCAATTGTTGTAAAGTTGCGTCCAGAAGATGTTGTGGCAATTATGTCTATTGCCAATGATTTAAAAGATTCTGGATTGCATGTTGATGCGTTTGGCGATGACGCAATCGCAATTTTTGAAAAGCCGGCAGATTGGGATATGGATTGGGCGGCTGTTTTGCATGATGTCGCAGATGAGGTTCGTGCCCATGGTCATTCATCAAAATTGCAAGAGGGTTTGCATTTGAAATTAGCAAATTATGCGTGTCACCACAGTGTTCGTGCCGGCCAAGTCCTTGATTTGACGCAAATGAATGCACTTCTTCGTGATATTGAAAATACGACCCGTGGGGGCGAATGCAACCATGGTCGTCCCGTGTATAAAATCATCCCGATTGCCGAAATTGATGGTTGGTTTGAACGTATCTAGGTAGGGGCGTTTTCTGGCTGTTTTTTGCTTTACAGTCGTGGGATTTTTTACTATTCTGGACACATAAATAAAAGACAAGGAGAAAAATAATGGAACCTTTGACGGATGGTGTAAATGCCGCAACCCAATCAGGAAATGCATGGGGTATGATTATTTACTGTGCGGTTGTGTTTGGTATAATATACTTTTTAATCGTGCGGCCTGGGAAACGGCGCATGGCAGAATATCAAAAAATGTTGAATTCGTTACGTGTTGGTGATCGTGTTTTGGCGGCTGGCATTTATGGGGTAATCAAGAAAATTGGCGAAACGACAATTGATGTCGAAATTGCCAAAGGTGTCGTTGTCGAAGTTGCAAAAAATGCTGTCGCAAACGTTGAAAAGTAAGGTAAAGGGGTAGTCGATATGTTTAAAAAATTGGCAATTATTTTTGTTGCGGTGTTTGGTGTGTTGTTGGCTGTGCCGACTATTGCGCCAAATTTGTCGCCGTATTTTCCATCATGGATCAAGCCTGTTCCATTGGGTTTGGATTTAAAGGGCGGGGCCCAGTTGTTGTTAGAGGTTGATACCACAACAATGTTCAAAGAAAAATCAAACCAATTGTATGATGAGGTTCGTAGCAGTCTTATCGACAGAAACAAGGGTGTGATTCGTTATGCAAATCTGCGTAATAATGACGGGGTTGTTTCATTTGATGTTCGTGAATCTGGCGATGTGTCCAAGGCCAAGGGACGTCTGCGCAATGTGTTGGGAAACACTGTTGATATTGAATCCAGTGGTAATTCCGTAAAATTGTCATATTCGGACAAACAAAAAGAAGAAATGATTCAAGATGCTCTTGCACGTAGTATCGAAATTGTTCGTCGCCGTATTGATGCACTGGGGACCAAAGAGCCATCAATTCAATCCCAGGGTGGTAAATATATTTTGATTCAGTTGCCTGGTGTTGATAACCCAGAACACATCAAAGATCTTATTGGGCAGACGGCAAAAATGACTTTCCATTTGGTAAATGAAAATGTGTCGCCGGAACAAATTGCTTCTGGGCGTGCGCCAAGCGGAACAGATTTGTTGCCGTATATGGATATCCCAGGCCAAGTTGTTCCGGTATATTCCCGTGTCGAAGTTTCTGGCGAAAGTTTGAAAGATTCCCAGGCAGACTTTGATCAAAACAATATGCCGGTTGTCACGACGGTGTTTGATGCGGTTGGGGCACGTAAATTTGCAAAGTTAACAACAGAACACGTGAATGAACGTTTTGCAATTGTTTTGGACGGCAAGGTTTTGTCTGCACCAAACATCCGTGAACCAATACCGGGTGGACGTGGTCAAATTTCTGGGGGATTTACACTTCAGGGTGCAAAAGATTTGGCGGTGTTGTTACGCTCTGGGGCATTGCCTGCGCCATTAACTGTTATCGAAGAACGTACTGTGGGTGCAGGTTTGGGTGCCGACACAATCGCATCGGGTAAAATTGGTTCGGCGGTTGGCGTGTTGTTCATTATGTTATATATGTTCTTGATATATCATGCGTTTGGTTTGATTGCAGATACGGTATTGTTGGTGAACCTTGCTATGATTATTGGCGTGTCGGCATTGTTTGGTGCGACGTTAACGCTGCCTGGGATTGCGGGTATCGTGTTAACGTTGGGTATGGCTGTGGACGCCAACATCTTGCCTTTTGAACGTATAAGGGATGAAGTGCGTGCCGGGACGCCGCCATTGCGTGCAGTGGATCTTGGGTTCCATCGTTCAAACAAGGCTGTGTTGGACGGTGAATTAACGAACCTTATTTGTGCTTTGATTCTGTTCCAATTTGGTGCCGGTCCAATTCGTGGGTTTGCCGTCACACTGTCAATCGGTGTTATGACAACATTGTTTACATGTATGCTTTTGTCCAAGGTGTTGATTGACTGGTACATGGGTGGCAAAAATAGAAAAATTGGTTATGTGAAAACAAAATAAAAATGCAAAAGGGGAAAATTATGAAACTGCATTTTATGAAATATCGTAAATTATCATACTGGATTTCCGGGGTTTTGGTTGTGTTGTCCATATTGTCATTGTTGTTCCATGGATTAAACTATGGTATTGACTTTGCGGGTGGTATTGCGATGGAGGTGACGCCGGTTAATGCCGAAGTGACAACCATAGATAAAATGCGTGCCGAATTAGCACAGTTTTCACCAGAATTACAAGAAATTGATGGTGGTGCAATTTTGGTTCGTGTTGGTCTGCCAAAGGGGGCAACAGACATAATACAAAACGAACGTGTTCGTGAAATTAAAAACATTCTTGGCGACAGCGTAAAATACTCGCAGGTGCAAATCGTTGGACCAAAAATTGGTGGCGAATTGGTCCGTGGTGGTATTTGGGCTATTTTAGTTTCGTTCATTTTAATGAGTGTTTATATTTGGATTCGTTATCGTGGTGGCTATGCGGTGGGATCTTTTGTTTCACTGTTATTAGACTTTGTATTAATGTTTGGGTTCTTTTCTGTTATGGGACTGGAATTTAACCAAACTGCGATTGCTGTGATTTTGATGGGTGTTGGTTATTCCATTAATGATAAGGTTGTGAACTATGATCGTATTGATGAAAACATTAAAAAATATCACAAGATGCCAATGGACGAATTGATTGATTTGTCTGTTAATGAAATGTTATCACGTACAATACGAACAAGCGTTTCAACAATACTTGCACTTATTGGTATTTATATATTTGGTGGTCAAATGTTAAAGGAATTTGCAATTGCAATGACGTTCGCAATTGTTATGGGAACCGCTACAAGTATTTATATATCAAACGTTATTTTGTATCATTTTAACTTGCGTGATACAAAGTATTAAAGAATCTGGATTACGGGGGGATGGCGATGATGAAAGTTCAAAAATGGTTTGGAATTTTTGCACTGGGTGCATTGGTGATGGGGTCTTCCCCCGCATTTTGTGACGGGTTGTTTTTTGAAGATGAACCCGTTCAAGACGGTATAAATGTTTTTGAAATGTCAAAAACATTTGCCGAAATTTACGAAAAACTTGATTCTGTGAAATGGGGCGGCAAAAGTATAAATGTCGCAATCGAAGGTTTGGAAAACCTGAATAAGAATGCGCATATTGCTGCGACAGATGAACGGGTTGTGTTGGTTTGGGGCGACACGATTATTGGTAATTTCCCACGCCCAAGTGCACATGATTGGAACGGTTTTGGTGAAATTACAACGGCACTTGTTTTGAAACTGCGTGAACAAGATCCATATTTGCATGCGGCATCAACAAGCGAAACATACAAGATGGTTGTAGACGCTTTGATGCGTGGCGTTGATGAACGTGGGCGTTATGTGTTTTCACGTACAGCGGAAATTGCCGAAGACGGTCGCATACTTACCAGTGTTGGTATAAATGGTGTTCGGGACGAACGTGGAAACTTTCGTGTGCACAGTGTATTCAAAGGTGCGCCAGCCGACGCTGCGGATGTTCGTGCGGGTGATTTAATTTCACATATAAATGGTGTTGCGGTTGCAAACATGACTGACGATGAATTGGAATCTGTTATGGATGGTTTTAATTCTGGAACAATAAAAGTAAAACTTGTGACGCCATCGGGTACACGTGATGTGGTGCTGCGCCGTGCAACGATCGTTTTGGCCGATACAGATGTAATTCATCGTTCGTCCAGAGATGCAAATATCTTGGAATTTGTTGTGCATAATGTATCCGAAGGGGCGGTTTCAATCGTAAATGAAGCGTTGGCAAAATATAAAAATCTTG
>JAFZXC010000010.1 GCA_017616975.1 Alphaproteobacteria bacterium | reverse complement strand
GGGGTGTAGACCGCCTGGTGTAGACAGGGTGTAGCAGATTATTTATAACAAGACGGAGTTAGATATAATTTAAGGGTAAAACAGTATGAATTTTTGTCTGTAATTGTAGCGTATTTTAGCGCATTTTTTCAGATAGAGAGTAATGTGGAGGGAACCCTTTGGCGCCGTTAACAGTCCGTTGTTCTACCGACTGAACTATGCCCGAATAGCAAGGCGTATATTATACCCAAACTCCGCACAAGTCAAGGAATTTTTGATTGTTTGCAAATAACAATTATCTGCCCAGAGATTCTGCGTTTTGGGATTGAAATGGTCCCATGTAAACTACGTATCATAAAAATGCACTTTATGGATTGCTAATTTGATTCTGGGGGCGGGGTGTCGGGATGACATAAAACTTCGATGGCGTGCTGGCATGCCTCGATTTTTGTGTTCAGTGGCACGTCAATGCCATTAATGATTTTTTCCAGAACTTTTATAACAGAACGGGCTTTTGCCTTGTCGTCTTGTGGTGCCATGACTTGTTCCTTTGTTTTTTGAACCTTGGATTTATAAGGGTAAAATATCAAATAAACAGAACATAGGCAATCAAAACAACCTTAGGTAGATTTTTGTGTGTCAAAAGTGCGGGGTGTAATGGTGTTTGTGCGGTTGTGGGCGGGTGGGGCAGAATGCGTTTTTTGTTGATTTGGTTCCTGTGTATTTGTTGGCTATTTTGTGTAAAATATAGAATATGAAAATCGGCAATTTACTTTTGAAATCGATACCGTACGTGTTGTCCATTGCGGGTGGCATATTCGTTTTTGACTTTGCCCAAGACTATTTGCACGACCCCAGTTGGATAGATTTATCAAACAATGTTGCGGCTTCGTTGTTGGCGATACCATTAGTGTTTTTATTTTATGACTATTCGAATTATCTGGTCACACGTCGTATGAACAAGCACCAACAGACCAAAATAATAAACATGCTGGACGATTGTTTGTTGAAAATCCTTGGTCAGATGAAAAGTGTTATCGGTCTGGTGCGCATAGAAGTGCCAATGCAGGATATAAATTTGAATTATAAAAAGTTGAATTTGGATCCACGTTATCTGCGTGCGATAAAAAACCAGTTAAATAATCTTGAAGACATATTATACAGGTCCGACAAAATATCGGTTTTGGACCCACAACATACCCAGATTTTGTCGTTCATAGCCCAAGAATTAAACCAGATTTTGAATGAATGCAAGTTTCACAATTCGTCA
Source organism: Alphaproteobacteria bacterium (assembly GCA_017616975.1). Classification (GTDB taxonomy): domain Bacteria; phylum Pseudomonadota; class Alphaproteobacteria; order Rs-D84; family Rs-D84; genus Enterousia. The sequence goes on along the minus strand of JAFZXC010000010.1, from coordinate 20,463 downwards.
CGAGAAATTGCACGGTATATTGAAACTACGCTTTCCATAATTGATGATTGGTTTTATGCGACCGGATACACGACCCGTCGCAAGAACAGTGTTAAACACACAAAGAATTGATGATCTTCATTGTCAAGTATTTAATATATTGATTTTGTTAGTATTTTTGTTTTTGTGAAAGCATGCTTTTATGATACAATTATGGCGATAAAAAGGGTGGATTATGGCGTTTAATTTGCTGAACGATAAAGATTTTAATAACTATTTGACCGACATTACGTACCAGGGCGGACATGTGCCAAACCAGCAAAGTTTGCATGGTGAATTTGAAAGTGTGGACTATGTTGAACAACACCGTGACGAAATTGTAAAGGGTATATTGAATCAATACATAAAGTTGCGCGTGCGTGAATATTTGTTGAATCAAACAAACGAACCGGCGTTTGTTAAGGTAGATAAGACCCGCGCCGATTTGCCAGGTTGGACGGCGCGCGTGTTTGATGCCGGTGAAGATGTGTACGAATTTCATGGCGCCAAGATGTCAGACAAATTGCGTGATGACATTACGATGGTTCGCGATTTTCTGTACGATGCGGCGGGTCAATATGTGGACAAGATTATCAATCGTGCACGCGAAACCGACAAAAAGCCCACAATAAATTATGCGTTTCTGAAAACAACCAATGAATATGACACTTTTGATAAGGCGTTAGAAGCTGCTAAGAAATGGCACGAAAATATGGCCGAAGAAATGGCCAAACGAAATAAAAATAAAGAGTTCTTGGCGAAATCGCTGGTTGGAACCAAACATGTAATGACTTTGTCGAACGGAATGTTGGTGTATGAATTGACCACGCCAGGGGCATTAGATTTTGAATCTGATAATATGGGGCATTGTGTTGGTCGGGGTGCATATGATAATGGTGTTGCCGAAGGGTCGATAAAAATATATTCAATTCGTGATGCACGTGGCGAACCCCACGCAACATTAGAGGTTCGTGATAACAAGGTTATTCAGTTAAAGGGCAAGGCAAATAAAATGCCCAAAAAGCAATATGCACTGGCGGCACGTGAATTTGTTGAAAAACAACACTTGAATATAACGCATGATAAAATTCATTTTGGCTTTATCTGTATAGATGGTGAAGACTATGATTTGTTTGATTTACCCAAGAAATTGGTTGTAGATGGCGATTTGAATTTGTCAAATCTTGGATTATCAGAATTGCCAGATTTAAGTGAGTGGGAAATACGGGATGATTTTTATTGTTCTGATAATCAATTAACTTCGCTTGCCGGTGCACCACAGAAAGTCGGTGGTGATTTTGAGTGTTCGGGTAATCAGTTAACATCGCTGAACGGTGCACCAGAAAAAGTCGGTGGCTATTTTGATTGTTCGCGTAATCAGTTAACATCGCTGAACGGTGCACCAGAAAAAGTCGGTGGCGATTTTGATTGTTCGTATAATCAGTTAACATCGCTGAACGGTGCACCAAAAGAAGTCGCTGGTAGTTTTGAGTGTTTGCATAATCAGTTAACATCGCTGAACGGTGCACCAGAAAAAGTCGGTGGTAATTTTTATTGTTCGAATAATCAGTTAACATCGCTGAACGGTGCACCAGAAAAAGTCGGTGGCGATTTTTATTGTTCGGATAATCAGTTAACATCGCTGAACGGTGCGCCAAAAGAAGTCGGTGGCGATTTTTTTTGTTCGGATAATCAGTTAACAACGCTGAACGGTGCACCAGAAAAAGTCGGTGGTAATTTTAATTGCTCGTATAATCAGTTAACATCGCTGAACGGTGCACCAAAAGAAGTCGGTGGATATTTTGATTGTTCGCAAAATCAGTTAACATCGCTGAACGGTGCACCAAAAGAAATTGGTGGAAAATTTATATGCGACAGCCATGTGAAAAAGGGTATGTGGTTGAAAAAGTTGTTGTTTCAACTGGGAATTAAAAATGTTGCAAAACTGCACCCCGGTTTTCCAATTCAAAAAGAATCGCACGAAAATGATTAGTTGAAATAATTTATTTCGTTTTAATGTATTTTGATGCCCGGCTTAACGACCATAATAATACGGTAATCATTATTCCCAACCATACCAGTGTTGCGGTCATGCCGACATAATCAATCAGGAATTTTGCTGTTGCAAGAAATACAGCCCCGCACAATGTGGCCGTCATTGCACGTGTTGATAAAACAGTGCCACGTTCAACCGAACGAATACAGTGGTGAATAAGAGTGTTGTATTGCAGGTTGTTCAAGACGCGTATTGATGATGAAAACGCCAGTATTCCGCACGCAATATAAATAACGAACATATTGTTGGTGTGTATTGCAACAATACCCATTGCTATGCCCATTATCAAAACGACGATTGTAATAATTGACGTCATAATTTCACCGAATTTCTCGCACACTTTATACGCATATTTTGCACCGAATAGGACAGATAACTGGTTTATACCGAAATAAAAACCGAAAAGGCTGATTGGAATATGGGCGGTTTCCATTACTGGCTGTAATATCCATAATAACACGATTGTAAATGCACCAAATAGCGATGGAAACAGAATAAGATTCCGCAATTTTTGATTTTTCATGGTTGTGACAGTTATTGATATTGCGTCAGTAATTGCATCTTTGTGTTTAACGATACGGCGAACTTCAACCAATTCGGGCAGAAATAGAAATGCAAAAATGCCTGTTGTTGCAACCGATGCTTCAAGCCATAACAACCCATTGGTGCCCAATTTAACATATAAAATGCCACCCAGAATAGCGGCAATAAAACTTGCCGCACTGGCGAACGTTGTGATGTTGCCAAATTCTTTCAAGAAGTGTTTTTGGCTTTTGTTGCGTTTCATTAAATCGTATGTGTATGCCTCTAACGTGCCAGAAAATAACGCACTTGCAATTCCCAACAAAGATTCGCCCAGAACAATAGTCCAAAAACCATATGATACAGCAATCGTAACAAAGCCCATTATGTGAAATAATGACCCGGCAATCATTACACGTTTGCGGCTGAAACAGTCAGACAGATATCCCGACGGAATTTCAAATAAAAATGCCGCCAGACGAAATATACCCTGAATCAAAAAGAAATCACCAACCGAGACACCCTTTTGAGTATAAATAAGAACAATTACAGGGACGACTAATAAAAAATTGTGCAAAAACCATCCCGCACGCAGCAGGTGTATTCCACGCTTGACCGACTTAGAGTCATATTTTTTGTGCATAAATTGATTATATCATGGGGCTAGGAATTTGTCCATAACGGAAGTGTTTTTTATTGTCTTGCGTATTGGTGGGCTGGGTGCTAAGATTCCATTACATCGTAATAAAAAAGGAATAAAAAATGCTGTTAAAAGGCAAAAAGATTTTAATAACTGGGGTCGCAAACGATATGTCAATGGCGTGGGCAATTGCCCAGCGTGCGCATGAAAATGGCGCAGAAATTGCAATGCCGTACGCTATGCCAAATTTGGAAAAGCGGGTTCGTCCATTGGCGGAAAAAATTGGTGCAAAGTTTGTGCAAGAATGCAATGTCCAAAATGATGAACAAATGGACGCTTTGTTTTCCGCAATTGAAAGCGAATGGGGGCATTTAGATGGTGTTTTGCATGCAATTGCGTTTTCGGATAAAAACGAATTAACGGGGCGTTATGCCGATACAACACGTGAAAATTTCAAGAATACAATGGATATTTCCGTATATTCGTTGGTCGATTTGACACGTCGGGCGTCCAAATTGATGAAAAATGGCGGTTCGGTGGTCGCACTTACATACTATGGCGGGGAAAAGTCCGTTCCAAATTACAATGTCATGGGCGTGGCTAAATCTGCGCTGGAAAGCTCGGTTCGGTATTTGGCGGCTGATTTAGGTGGCGATAAAATTCGTGTAAATGCCATATCTGCGGGTCCAATTTTGACATTGGCGTCAAGCGGTGTTGGCGGAATGAAGGGGTTGTTGCGCCTGAACGCCGAACAGACACCGTTGCGTCGTAATATGACGCTGGACGACGTTTCGGGGGCGGCACTTTATTTGTTCAGCGATCTGGCGTCTGGGGTCACGGGCGAAACGCACCACGTTGATTGTGGATACAATTCGACCGGCATGGTTCCAAACGAATTGAAAGAAATTCTGTTAAAAAACCTGGATGATTAATTCTTTGATGGGGAAAACCCGAAAGACGCCCTGTATGGGGCGTTTTTATTTTTATATTATTTTGGTTGACAAAATGATTTTTATGTATAATAATTTGACAAAATGATAAAAAGGGCTAGCTATGCAAGGCACAAATGTTCTTGAAATAGTGGATTTTTTAGAAAAAGAGCAACTGAATGCCGATTTTACAGAAAAATCGGGACGTGGGCTTAATCGTGAAAGATATGGCATATATGATATATCTAATTCGTCATATGGCGATTTCATGATAAGATTTAACGAAGCCCATAATTCTGGAAAGATTGTTCGTTATATAGATTTGCGTATCCCCAGTATTCATTTTTCTAAATTGGTATTTGAATATAATTTGGCAAAAAAAGAGGATTCAGAAAATCCGGAATTCACGTCTTTGCTTAAATTGGTGCAACGCATAAAAACAAAGCCTTCGGGTTTGGTATTTGACATGGCGTTTGAAAAATTTAACAACATAATGATGCGCCACGATACAAGTAGAAATGCAACAGAAAAATCCCGCAACGCTTGTATTATATTCGACGTTATTAATCAAATGATATCAATGGGCCCACGTAATACAAGATATGTCGCTATTCCATGTGGGTACAGCGTGTCTGTAAGTTTCCCAGGAAACGGTGTTGAACGCATGAATTTTGAACGTCGTTCATCAGATAATGGGCATGAAACATATAAAATTGAAATGCCAAATGTCAAGATAACCGATCGTTTTAATAACTATGGCGATTACATGAATACCAAGGTTTTCGAACAGGCAGAAAACTATGTCAAAGGGATGATCGCCCATGATACTATGACACCTGGGGTCGCAGAATTTGACCGTACACGCAAAGACATCCTTGATATGATGTCAGAAGTAGTTGTCAGCCGTTATACCACAAAAGCAAAATAACACTTTTATAAAAGATAATGGTTATGAAAAACGTACACGTTCGTGATTTTTTACAAAAATTATCTGGCGAAAAATTGTATGCCGATTGGACAGACGTCGATAACACCAAACAAAATCCAATGCATTATGGTATATATGATGTGCGCAATTCTCCGGTTGGTCCATTTATGATTAATTATGTATCACGTGAATGTAAAAACGATGATGTTTTGCGTGAAACGATTACGTTGCGTGTGCCGGGGATGGATATAGACGAATTGTTTTGGGGACCGTTTTGGCCGGAAGACAAGCCAGACCCAGATTTTATCACATTGTGTAATTTTATTAGTGGTTTAAAATCACGCCCATCTATGCTGTCCTATCACGAAGCATTTGATAAATTTGATTATTGTATGACATTTCCGTATGTACGTGATAAAGCAGCCCAAAAGTTTGTTTGTGCACGTGCAATTTATGATGTTATCAATACAATGATTGTGATGGGTCGTCAAAATACGATTTGTGCACCGTTGAAACACGGTGTCCCCGGATACAGTGTTACTGTGCGTTTTCCAGACAATAAAAGCGAAACTGTTAATTTTGCCGATTTCCGCAGTGAATTTGGTAAACCAGCTGATGGTTTCGTAATCGCAATGCCAAGCATAAATCTTGAAGAACGGTTTGTCAGTTCGTGGAACAGTTACAAAGACAAAATGGTTTATAATCATGCGAAACAGTATTTAGATGCATTGAAATCAAATAAACCACTTGTGTTGGGAACCGAAGAATTTTGTCGTTTTGATGCACCATATCGTCAATTGATGCGTCGAATTTTGAATGCACGTCAAACGGGAAAATCTAAATAATTTCGTTCTTGTATTAGAATTTGCAATTTTCTATAATCGGGGTATGTCAAATACACCCGATTTATTTATTATTGCAGAACATGCGGAATTGATGAAAAAACTGGCCGCATGGGATATTGCGTATCATCAAAATGATGCCCCAGTGGTCGATGACGCAACATATGATGCGGCAAAAAAACGTGCCCTGGAAATCGAGGCATTATATCCATCATTGGCGGTAAATGGCGCATCAACTCATGTTGGGGCGGCGGTTGCAGATAAATTTAAATCGTTTGCGCATACGGTGCCGATGCTGTCTATTGCCGATGTGTTTAATGAAGGTGAGGTTGCCGATTGGTTCGACAAATTGCCGTCGCAAGAATTGTTCATTGAATTAAAGGTCGACGGTGTCTCGTACGAGGCACGCTATGAAAACGGTGTCTTGGTTCGTGGGCTTACCAGGGGCAGTGGGGTTGCCGGCGAAGACATAACGGCGAATTTGTTAACCGTGCCCGATATTCCAAAGCGTTTGTCTGGCGAATATCCCGACGTGATTGAAGTTCGTGGCGAAGTATATATGTTGCGTGACGATTTTATCGCATTAAATGAAATGGCTGCTGTGCGGGGCGATAAATTGTTTGCTAATCCACGTAATGCGGCGGCGGGGTCGCTGCGTCAACTGGATGCAAATGTGACGGCATCACGGCGTTTGTCTGCATTTGGATATACATACGGCGAATTATCACAACGCACATGGAAAACACAAAGTGAATATTTTGATAAATTGGAATCGTGGGGGTTCAAAACCACACGGGCATATGCACATCATGCGCATACCATGGCGGAAATCCAGGCGGTTTATAATGAAATTATGCTGAAACGTGCCGAAATACCATTTGATATTGACGGGCTGGTTATCAAAGTGAACGATGTCGCAACCCAGGAAAAAATGGGCGCTCGTGCGAACAGTCCCCGGTGGGAAGTGGCATATAAATTCCCGGCGCAACGTGCAATAACTTTGCTTCGTGGCATCACGGTCCAGGTTGGACGAACGGGCGTATTGACCCCAGTCGCAGAATTGGAACCGATAAACATTGGTGGGGTGGTTGTATCACGTGCCACATTACACAATGCCGATGAAATAGGGCGTCTTGGGGTGCGGGTTGGCGATATGGTCACGGTGCAACGTGCAGGCGATGTTATTCCACAAATTGTCGGCGTGGCAAGCCGTGGCGAAAACACATCTGTGTATGTGTTTCCGGACACATGTCCCGTCTGTGGTGGGGCGGTTGTTCGTGAATCTGGGGCGGTTGCATGGCGGTGTGTGAATACGCTTGCGTGTCCAGCCCAGCGTCTTGGCGAATTGGAACACTTTGTGTCCAGAAAGGGTTTTGATATTGATGGCTTGGGGACTAAACAACTGGAACTGTTTACGTCTTGTGGTTGGATTGAAACGCCCGCAGATATATTTACGCTTGTTGCAAATCATGGTAATGAAATACGGCGCATGGATGGTTTCGGCGATAAATCGGTTGATAACTTGGATAAATCAATCGAAAACGCCCGTAATGTCGATTTGCATCGATTCCTTTATGCGATTGGAATACCAGAAATTGGTGAAGTGACGGCGAAAATTTTGGCACGTGCATTTGGAACGGTAGACGCACTGCGTGATGCGCCTGTTTGGAAATTAAAAACGATTGATGGCATTGGTGATGTAATGGCGGATGAAATAGTATCGTTCTTTGCCGATGAACACAATGTGCGTGTGATTGATGCATTGTTGCACCAGATAACAATTCGTGAAACATCGTCTAATATCGCAACTGATACGGCGGTATCTGGTAAAAAGATTGTTTTAACGGGAACGTTGTCAAAATATACACGTGATGAAGCAAAAGAAATTTTGGAACGCATGGGTGCGACGGTATCTGGTTCGGTGTCGGCGAAAACAGACATTGTTTTGGCTGGAACAGAGGCGGGCAGTAAATTGCAGAAAGCAACCGAATTGGGCATTACTGTATGGGATGAAAGTGATTTTGATAAATTGATTCAGTCAAATGCTTGATTGCGCACATGAAAATATGTGGTGGAAAAAGTATTGACCCAATTTTACAAATGCAATATCATCGTTGTGTGCATGTGGGGGAATTTTTCGGTGCAGATTACAAAGAAATTATTGTTTCTGTTTTTTAGCGTTTTAGCCATTGGGGCGGCGGTATTTTTGTATGTTGGTAATACGGGTAAATCTGGAACCCCAGAACAAGAAATCGTTGTGGCCCAAGAAAATTCAACCTCCCCAGAATTTGTCCCATATTTTAATGCAAAAACACAAGACGGTGCTATTTTGCTGGAATGGAATTCGTATACCGAACGGGCTGATTTATCGATACACGAAAAAGATGGGCCATCAACCACAACAACCGTTGATGGTTCTGGGGTGTATCAATTTGATACGGGACGGCACGGTAAATTGTATACATTTACTTTATCTTATATGGACGATAATAGCGATATGCAAGATATGACATTAAAACGTATGTTTGTAAAGTTTGACGAATTGCCGGAATTAATGTTTCTGAACATAGATACAGAAGATGGCATAACCCCAATATGTGAACGTTATGACCCGACATTAAAAATGAATGTCATGAATAAAGAATATAAAAAGGCGACTTTAAATCACGAAACGCCATTAAAAATAAGAATTCGTGGAAATTCATGTGTCAATCGGTTAAAAGATTCATACAAATTATCATTTGATAAAAAAATAGATTTACTTGGTCTGGGTGAAGAATATGCGGATACGAAATGGAATTTGATGGGCAAATCACACGCAGAAACATATTTCGGACTGCAAATGGGCAAAGCGGTTGGGTTGGAATGGCAACCACGGATGCGTTTTGTGAATCTTATACTTAATGGCGAATGGATGGGGGTGTATATTTTGTGCGAATCAATTAACGCACATCCAAAACGTGTGGCGTTGGACCAAGACGGCTATTTAATCGAATATGATGTTCATTTCAGAAAGTCAAACAGTGCTTTTTTTGCCAGTGATTTGCTTAATCAGCAACTGAGGTTCATATTTAAACATCCAAAGATTCTGTCCCAGGGTGATGCGCTTTATACCAAAATAGTTTCACAATTTGAAACGATTGATGACGCAATTCGGCATGATTTTACGAAAATTGAAAACCTTGTTGATTTGGATTCTTTTATCGCATGGGAATTGGCGCATGACATGATGGGAACCCAAGACGCCACCGGCAGCAATATGTTTTTCTATAAACAAAATGATAACAGCAAACTAAAAATTGGGCCATTGTGGGATTTTGACAGTATATTTATGGTGAAACCAAATGCACATTCTGTGTTTTGGTTTACTAATACGACATATTTCCCGTTGTTGATGAACAATCAAAGTGTCAAGGATAAATACAAGGCAAAGTATTTCGCCGTCGCACCATCAATCGAAGAAACAATGAAATCGGCGATGGATAAGTTAAAAGATATCCCCGGCTTGCAAGAAAGTTTTAATCTGGATGGCGAAGTGTATGGTACATATAAATCTGTGGATGCCGAAATTGACCGATTAATGATGCGATTACACGAAAGAATACAATGGTTGAACAGCAACATAGAAAAACTGTAATTTAAGATCATTCGACCGTTTTTTCCCTTGCATAATCAAACAGCTTTTTCCTAAGATTATGATAGGACGTATTATGTCCAAAATAAGAAAGAAAGGGGGTCCCAGTATTGCGTAAAGCGACAATTCTTTTGTGCGCTTTGGTTGTGCCGTTTACGGCATGGGGCTATTCTTTGCACATTGGCAGTGCAACAATAAACCTGCAAACAACGTGTTCCAGTACTCATAAATTAAAAGTCTATGACGGCACGAATACATATTGCGCCGAAGCAACCACAGATACGTTAACGGGTGCATTACACGTAATGCATAATGGAACACCATATTCAATTTGTAATGGTGCGTGCAGTGGCGGTGGTGGCACATGGGTTATGCCCGAAGAACCCGAAGAACCAATCACATTGCCATCAAATTGCGATTGGACACAAACCGATTCCGGCGCATACTTGTTGTCCGATGGAAATCAGTATTTTGATACTGGTGTTACGGCGGATACATCAGTAAATCTTGATGTCCAGGTTAAGATTGTAAACGGTTTAAGTGCACGTATTTTTGGTACGAACAGTTCGTCATGTTTTTATGATATGACATTGGATCATAAACGTCGTGCCCAATTCAGATTTGGTTCCGCTAATAATGCGGCTGCTACAAACTTTACCGAAGCAAACAGTAAGAAATTATTAAGATTTGTAACATCGGATCAAACATCTACAAAGAAACGTATAGATTATTATATTGATGGGGTAAAACAGAGTTATTTTACACGTACATATTCATCATGTACATCGTCTGATACGTTAAAAATATTTAAAAATAATTTGATTGCTGATGGATTGGTTGACCAAACGGACAGTGGTGGTATGAAATTATATTATATAAAAGTTTTCAATTCATCGGGCAGTTTGATACACGAATATCAACCCGTACCCCAAGGTGCGAACATTTGCGGATATACGGCACTGACCAATGCTATGTGGGATACGGTAACCAAGAAATTGTATTACCCCGCCGGTACTGGTCAAATGGGATACGGAACGGATACGAACTAAACAAAACCGCCCAGATGGGCGGTTTTTATTAACTATTAATACTAATCACTGACTTACATCATTCCCGGCATACCACCCGACATTTGTGTGGCTGGTTTTTCTTCGGGAATTTCAGCCATAACGGCACCCGTAGTCAACATTACGCCAGCCGTTGATGCCGCAGCCATGATTGCGGTTTTAACGACTTTGGCTGGGTCAATAATACCCGCCGCCATCATATCAACATATTCGCCGGTTTGGGCGTTGTATCCAAAGTTATAGTCTTTGCTTTCCATAACCTTGCCAACGACGATTTCGCCAGATGTGCCTGCGTTATCGGCAATTTGTGCGATTGGTGCAGTTAATGCACGACGGACAATATCGATACCAACGTTTTGATCGGTGTTTTCGCCTTTTAATTTTTCAAGTGCAGATACCGCACGAACCAATGCGATTCCACCGCCCGCAACAATACCGTCGGCAACTGCTGCACGTGTTGCAGCCAATGCGTCATCAACACGGTCTTTCTTTTCTTTGACTTCGACTTCGGTCATGCCACCAACTTTGATAACGGCGACGCCACCAACCAATTTAGCCAGTCTTTCAGACAGTTTTTCACGGTCATATTCACTGGTGCTGTTTGATAAAGCAACACGAATTTCGTCTGCACGTGCGGCAATGCGTTCCGGTGTTCCGCCGCCATGAGCCAACAGCGTTGAATCTTTGCTGACTACGACCTTTTTCGCCGCCCCCAGCACATCCATTGTTATGTTTTCGAACGTCATACCCATGTCATCAGAGATAACTGTTGCACCGGTAACGGTCGCAATATCACGCAACATTTCTTTGCGGCGATCGCCAAAGCCTGGTGCTTTGACGGCACAAACTTTTAATCCGCCACGCAGACGGTTCAACACCAATGTTGCCAACGCTTCGGATTCGACGTCTTCGGCAATAATCAACAATGGTTGACCCGATTGTGCGATTGGTTCCAAAATTGGCAATAATGCCTGGAGTCCTGTGATTTTCTTTTCGGAAACCAAAATTTTGGCATTGTCCAGTTCTGCCAACATCTTTTCGCTGTTGGTGACAAAGTATGGTGACATGAATCCCTGGTCAAATTGCATACCTTCGACAACGTCGATTTCTGTTTCAAGACCTTTGGCTTCTTCGACGGTGATAACACCTTCTTTGCCGACACGTTCCATCGCATCAGCGATTTTTTTACCGATATCGGCGTCGTTATTTGCAGAAATTGTTGCAACCTGGGCAATTTCGCCACTGTCTTTGACTGGGCGTGCGTGTTTTTCAATGTCGGCAACAACGGCATCAACCGCCATGTCGATTCCACGTTTGACATCCATTGGATTCATCCCAGCGGCAATAACACGACGACCTTCGTGAATAATTTTTTGTGCCAACACGGTTGCGGTTGTTGTTCCGTCGCCCGCATCATCGCCAGCTTTTTTTGCAACTTCTTGGATCATACGTGCACCAATGTTTTCCATTGGGTCTTTTAATGAAACCGCCTTGGCTACGGTGACACCATCTTTTGTTGCAACCGGTGCACCATACGATTTTTCAATAATAACCGTGCGACCCTTGGGGCCCATAGTGATTTTTACAGCGTTTGCTAACTTGTCAACACCAGTTGACAATTTGTCTGTATCAAAAACAATATCTTTTGCCATAACTTATTCCCCCATATTATTTCAAAATTCCCAAAATATCCGTTTCTTTTATCAAAACGTAATCAGCACCATCAATTTTAACTTCGTTTGCGCTTGCCGCCCATTTTGCGAACAATACCGTGTCGCCAACAGAAACAGTCATTGGAATGCGAGTGCCATTTTGCATTGCGCCGTCACCCACCGCAACAACCGTGCCACGTGATGGTTTTTCACGGGCGTTGTCTGGGATAATAATTCCACCGGCAGTTTTGTTTTCTTCTTCGATTCTTTGTAATAAAACATAGTCGTTTAATGGTTTAAACATATTTTCAACCCCCTTATGATTGATGTTATGCAAAATATAGTACATAAATATGTGTTTTCAAGTGGCAAAAGTGCATATTTATTGCGGATATCCTTCCTATTGACGAAAACAGAGCTGGCATATATGCTAGTTTTGCTATGAATAATGGAAAAATGTTTGTTTTGAACGGCAAGTGGGTGTCCAAAAAAGACTTTCGTAAATTGTGCGATGCTTTGTCTTATGATCACACAATTGGGGGCAAATTTTTGCTGTCGAAACCATTGAAATACATAAATTTTGTCCCGAACCCCACAGACAAAAATATCGCAATGGTTCACACAATACTGGCAAAATATAATGTTGCAACCGATGTCGTTAAATGTGCGGTCTCAACCGGATATCTGCCAAACCTTTTTGAATACAAACAAGTCGTTCGAATTATCGTTAACAGCTGTGCTGAATATGCGCAATACCGGGATTTTTACAAGTCTGTTTGTGCGGTGGTCGGTCAAAGAAAAAAGTAGTTTTTACGGCGCCATCGGGCGCTTGATTTTTTTTATGATTAATAGTAGATTGGTTTACATACCAGGGGGATAAAATATGTACGATAAAAATAACGTTTTTGCAAAAATTATTCGTGGTGAAATACCATCAACCAAGGTTTATGAAAACGCATACGCTTTGTCTTTTATGGACGTTAATCCGGCGGCGACGGTGCATGCACTGGTTATTCCACGTGGGGAATATGAAAACATTTTGGACTTTGCCGCAAATGCGTCCGATGATGAAAAATTAGGCTTTTTCGATTGTTTGAATAAAACAGCGGACAAGTTGGGCGTTGATTCATGCAATATGTTTGCAAATACGGGAACTGGGCCATTTATGTATCAAACGGTTCCACATTTTCACTTGCACATAATTGCAGGCGATAAAATCAAAGAATTTGCGGATTTTGCTAAATGATTGTAAAAGTTCACGTTATTCCACGTGCCAAAGTTCAAAAAATTGTTGCCGATGGTGACGTGCTGCGTGTTTATACAAATGCGGCACCAACCGACGGCGAAGCAAATGTGGCGGTGATAAAGATGCTGGCAAAACACTTTGATGTGCCAAAATCCACCATCACAATCGTGCGTGGTGAAACATCACACGACAAGGTGATTGAGGTTGAAAAATAAAACCGCCATAACGGCGGTTTTTTTAATAATTCAATATCTTGTTAATAATTTCTTGGGGTGTTTCGCCCATGTCTGCGATATAGTCATTCCAATTTTCAAGGAATGTTTGGCGTTTCATTTCTAATAATAGTGCATACAACGGTTCCCAAAAATTAGAAGTGTTCAGGAAGAATATCGGCTTGGTCGTTTCACCAATTTGTTGCATTGTTAAAATATCGGTCGCTTCGTTCAATGTGCCGATTCCGCCCGGCATAATGATAAATGCATCGGACAATTCAAACATTTTTTGTTTGCGTTCATTAACCCCCCGAACAATTTTCACATCAATTTTTTCATGTGCGGGTTCTTGGTGTGCGATAACGTGTTCGGTTGATATGCCAATCACATGACCGCCATTGTTTATTGCCGCACTGGCCACCGTTCCCATCAATCCAACGTCACCACCACCAAATACAAGATTCATACCGTTTTTGGCAATCAATTCGCCCATTAATCCTGCATCACGAACAAATGCCGGATTCAGCCCGAATTCGTGCCCACAATATACCGCAACGGTTTTAATCTTGTGCTTCATTTCTTTTTCCCTTTATTTTTCTAAATTATATCATAAAATGGCGTTGTTATGAATCAAAAGTTTATCGATTTTATGCGAGATTTCTATGGGAAGAAAATGGCTGTGGCGGTAAGTGGCGGCGTTGATTCTATGTGTTTACTGTATTGGTTGGTTGAAATTGGTGCTGATATAGTGTGTTTGCATGTGAATCATGGTTTGCGTGATGCCGCCCAGACCGAAGCCACATATGTCCAAGATACCTGCAAAAAATTAAATGTTCCATGTCACGTGTTTAATTGGACGGGGAATAAGCCTGTGTCGGGACTTGAAGCGGCTGCTCGGGCGGCCCGTTATAAAATGATGACCGATTTTTGTCATGAAAACGGCATTGAATATCTGGTCACGGCGCACCAGGCAGACGACCAAATTGAAACGTTTCTAATGAATCTTGGACGGGGCAGTGGTGTTTTTGGGCTTTCTGCGATGCAAAGTGTTGCAGAACGTGATGGAATTAAAATTGTGCGTCCGTTGTTAAAGGTGTCCAGGGGCGAATTAAAAAACTATTGTGATACACACAATATCAAATACTTTACAGACGAAATGAATTGCGACGAACGTTATACTCGTGTTCGTATTCGCCAAAAGCGTCATGTGTTGAACGATATGCTGGGCATCAGCGATGGGCGTATTTTATTAGCGATCGAAAATTTAAACCGTGTGCGTCATACAATCGAAACAGATATAGATAAACTGGTCGAAGATGTCATGGGAAATGGTTTTGCGATGTTCCGTGATTCTTTTCTGTTTGACCTGGCGGCCGATATTAGATTAAAGTTCATTGGAACACTGATTCAAAAAATCGGGGGGGACAATTATCAACCACGTTTAAATTCGCTGTCGTTGGCAATTGAAAAGTTGCATGGTGATTGCAAGTTTACGCTGGGACATTGTACACTGCGGCGTCTTGGTGAACGCATTTTGATTGTTCGCGAAGGTGCTAAAACAACATTTAGGATTCGACATGGGAAAAATGGGAAAGTTAAGAAATAAAATGCCACGTGATAAATCGGCGTGGTTTTTGGTTATACCGTTATTGATTATTGGTGCTTTGGGAATAATTTCCTTTTGGGGCGATGGTCCGGTGTTTCGTACAACCCCAGAAAACATACCAACAGTGACACGTCCGGTGGAATTGTCTTTTTCGGATGTTTTGCGTCGTGCAAATGATATTAAAACCATGGAAATTCGTGGAAACGATGCAACAGGTACATTAAAAGACGGCACGAAATATACCGCAACGATTACATATGACCCAGAATTGTTATCTAAAATTGCGGCAAGTGGCGCAAGCATTTCTATTGATTCATCAAAATCGTTTATGGAACGTGTTGGGATGTGGTTCCCGATTGTTCTGTGGATTGTTTTCTTTTGGATTTTGATGCGTGGTATGCGTGGTGGCGTCACACGCAGCATCGCAAGCCAGAACCCAACAAGAATAATGACGGGTAATTCTAAAAAGACAACGTTCAAAGACGTTGCTGGAATTGATGCCGAAAAACAAGAATTGATGGAAATTGTTGATTATCTGCGTGATAAAGAAAAATTCCGTGCGGTTGGCGCCCGGGTGCCACGTGGTGTTTTGCTGTCGGGGGAACCGGGAACGGGAAAAACATTGCTGGCACGTGCAATTGCGGGCGAAGCGAACGTTCCGTTCTTTGCCGCATCAGGCAGTGATTTCTCTGGCATTATTGTGGGTCTGGGGGTTGCAAAAATCAAAGAAATGTTTGAAATGGCAAAGCGTAATGCGCCATGTATTTTGTTCATTGATGAAATTGATGCAATCGGGCAAAAGCGCAGTATGCAAATTCATAATGACCAAGATCGTGAACAAACATTAAACCAGTTGCTGATTGAAATGGATGGTTTTGCAAATAACACGGGGGTAATTGTTTTGGGTGCAACAAATCGTGTTGATATGTTAGATCCGGCATTGCTACGCCCCGGTCGTTTTGATCGCCAGGTTTATATCGAATTGCCAGATTTATCCGGCCGAAACGAGATTTTAAACCTGTATGCAAATCGTGTAAAGATTGCGCCGGGGGTTGATTTGATGGATGTCGCACGTGGCACAACCGGATTTTCAGGTGCAGATTTGGAAAATCTGTTGAACGAAGCGGCTTTGCATGCGGTTCGTATGGGACATACGGAAATCACTGCGAGTGATATTGACGAAGCTCGTGATAAAATCATGATGGGCCCACGCAAGATTCGTAAAATCCGTGATACAGATAAAAAACTGACTGCATATCACGAAGCAGGGCATGCGTTTGTAAGCCAGTATTATGCCGATATTACCGATCCAATACACAAGGCGACAATTGTTCCACGTGGTCGTGCGCTGGGCATGGTCCAACATTTGCCCATTGATGACAAGGTTTCTATGACATTGGCAGAAGTGCGTGCTCAATTATCCGTGTCGTTGGCGGGTCGTGCAGCCGAAGAAGTGTTCTTTGGTGCAAATAAAATTACCACCGGGGCAGAAAGCGATATCGCCGGTGCAACACGGTTGGCTCGTTATTCAATTACAACGGCTGGACTGTCAAATAAAATTGGCATGGTCGCAATTAATCAATCAAATACATTTGCAGGTCGTTCTGCGTTAGAAAACGCATCACAAAAAACGGCTGAAATTGTTGACGATGAAATCCGCAAATGGATGGACGATGCACATCGTGATGCGGTCAAGATTTTGTCTGGGAACAGGGCTGTGGTTGAAAAATTAGCAAACGAATTGCTGAAACGTGAAACATTAACTGGCGACGAAATCCGTGAAATTATTTCGGGCAAAAAGCCGGTTAAAAAGAATAAAGCCAAAACGCCAAAACCGGCAAAAACAAAAAGCAAATAATTACATCTGGATAAACAGGTTTGGATTACGGGACAACGTTTCCATGCCGTTATCCAGAACTTTGCGATATTCCAAGAATTTTGCCTTGTCTTTATCCCCCAGATTGCTTATTGCGGGTAATTTTACCGTTAACGGATTTACGTGTGTTCCGTTTTTGATAACTTCGTAATGTAAATGTGGGCCGGTGGAAAGTCCGGTTGATCCAACGTATCCAATGGTTTGTCCCTGGCGTACGGCGGTTCCAACAACGACCCCTTTGGCGAATTTAGACATATGGGCATAAAGCGTTTCATATGAACCGTTGTGGCGAATTTTGATATAGTTGCCATGTCCACGATTAAATCCACGTGCAACCACACGTCCGGCACCCGCAGCAGGAATCGGTGTGCCTGTGGAAGCACGGAAATCGACACCTTTGTGTGCACGGGTAAATCCCAAAACAGGGTGTTTACGTTTTGTTGAAAAACTGCTTGTCACTTTGGCATTATTGATTGGTGTGCGTTTCAGCGATTTTATTGCACCATTGCCGTTCTCATCATAGTATCCCGATGTGCCATCACTTTTTTTGAAACGATACATTTTAACGTTGCCACGCAGGGCTTCAAATTGAACGGCTAAGACACGCCCGTTATCAATCTTTTCGCCCCCAGAAAAGTTTTCTTCGTATAAAACCGAAAAGTGTTGACCCGCACGAATATCACGTTCAAAGTCCATTTCAAATGCCAACAAATCATAAACGTCAATCAAAACACCCGCTGGGATGCCTGCACGAATCCCCGCCAGATAAAAACTGTCCCCATTTTGAATTTCGCCCGATTTATATATGGCACGGGTATCACGTTCAATATCAACCGTATTGCAATTCCAGCCACCGTTTTCGGCACATGTCAATTCCACCTGTTTCCACGGAGACGGCACAAGAACAATTTTAGACACCGGTGATTCTTCATCGGCACGAACAAATTCAATTTTATCGCTGCCTGCACGAAGTGTTGATATGCCTGCGTCCTTTTTCAATATGTCGGCAATTGTGTTCACATCGTTATTGTTTAATCCCTGGGCCATAAGGATTTTGCCCAATGTATCACCCGATGCAACCACCACCACCGTTTTGCATTCGGCAGGTTCGTGTTGAGAAATAATTGTGCCGCCACGATGTGTGACAACGACCATGATTGCAACAAATGTTAAAACGATTGCCAACGCCATCATTAATTTAGACAGAAACGTTGGATTCAAAATATATTTTACTTTTTTCATGGCGTCAATTATACTGTTTTTATGGAAATAAATCAAGCACTCGAAATTTTAAGTAATGCCGGGGGGCCGCATGCGGCACGTATCATTGTCAACAGATACGATCGTATGTCCCGTTTGTCAGTGATGCGGGCAGCACGCCAATTGCGTCATGGGGTGCCAGTGGCGAAAATTATTCATGAAAAGTGGTTTTATGGCTTGCCGTTTTACACAAACAGACATACATTGGATCCACGCCCCGATACCGAAACGTTGGTGGAATCGGTGTTACGTGACTGGAAAGATAAACAAGACGTGCAAATACTGGATTTGGGAACCGGAACTGGATGCATTTTAATATCATTGATTTGTAATATGTCACACGCAAGTGGCGTTGGTGTTGATGTTTCACGTGCTGCATTACGTGTGGCAAAAAAGAACGTAAAAAACATGACCGTGTGCAGTTCTGTCCGCATAGAACGGGGAACCTTTGAACACCCAAACGTTTATGGCGAAAAATTCGATGTAATTGTTTCAAATCCACCATATGTTGCACGTGGTGACAAACGTGTGAATTCGGCTGCGCAATTTGACCCAGAAATCGCATTGTATGCGGAAAACAATGGGTTGCGTGCATATGAACAAATTGCACGTTCGGCATACTTTTTGTTAAAATCTGGTGGACGCATTTATCTTGAAATAGGTGCGGGTATGTCACGTGCGGTGAAAAATGTGTTTAATGCGTTTGGTTGGAAATTTGTCCGTGCGGATAAAGATTTGTCTGGCAAAATTCGCACATTGGTATTCAGTCTTTAAATTCCAACTTGATTACTGGAATCGAACTGTGTCCGGCATCTGGAATTGTTATAACGTTGTTGCCGGCGGTCCACTTGTATGAAAGCTGGGGTGGGACGATTTTATCGTTTTCTGCAACATAATGAATCTGTGAAATGTGCGGCAATGTGTTCAGGTTAAGAGAACGTTTGAGCGGTGCGTCGCCAAAAAAGTCTGTCCAATCGGCATGATTCAATACACCAGCAATAGTTATCCATTGTTTGACGTCAATATCATGATGATTTTGTATGATTAAACCGGAAATCATCGCACCACCCGAATATCCAATCAATACCACGGGGCGATTTTGGGCGATAGTCTTGATGGCGTATGCCATAGAATCAACCATTTGTTTTGAAAAACGTCCATCGGTCCAATCGCTTGCGCTGCATTTATCGTCCATAACGAATTGGCACGGCCGTGCGACGTATGCGACGTTTGGTGATGTGTCTGCCGCCGCCATATCACGCATAAAATATGAATGTGGGGTTGGATTGTATGTTGCCCGTCCACGATTATTAAACGCACGTCCATCGCCTTCGATATAAATATGAACCGGGGCAGACGAACTGGATGTCTTTTGAATTGTTGCAACGGCGTACAAATCGGGCTCTGTCGGGGTTAAAATCGTCATATCATCGTATTTTATGCCACCCGCACATCCCGCTAACGCAATAATAAAAGCCAAAAATACCTTTTGCATGATATGTAATTCTACAATAATGCAATTATTTCTTGCAAATGATTTTTTGTAGTCTAAAATGTCCGTAAATAAATTTTGTATAAAAAAGGATGAACCATGAAACTTGGTACAAAAAAAGATGATACAGCAACATTTCTGGAAGAACCAGATTATTCTTCGTTTATTGAAACAGAATTTGCTAACAACAGCTTGTCCAAAGAAGACGAACGTATCGTCAACAAATTGATTGCGGTTCCAAATGACCCTCTTGATGATTTGGGGGCACAAATGGCGGATCGTTTACGTCGTGATTTGGCGGCTAACATTGCCGTTTTGGACAGACGTGAAGATTTCAAAAAATGGCTTGACCAAAAAAGAACGGAATTACGCCAAGGCTTTGGTTACAAATTGAATACAGAAGAATTGTTAACAAAGTATGACAATATGATTGACGGTTTGGGACCAACCGACACGAACCTTATCAAAAGTTTGCCTGGTTTG
>JAFZXC010000009.1 GCA_017616975.1 Alphaproteobacteria bacterium | reverse complement strand
AGTTAGTCAATAAATTGGAAATGCCGGCGAATCCCGTTGGGCAGATTATTCGTGTTCAAAATATACCGCTGACAGTTATAGGTGTCACCAAAGCCAAGGGTGATTCGGCGATGGGGTCAATGGATGATATGGTTTTAATTCCAATCACTACGCTTAAAAAACGTGTCCAAGGAAGCCGTTTTCCAAATGCAGTCCAAATGATAGTTATAAAACTTTACCCCGATGCAGATAGCACTGTTTTTGTTGAACAATTAACATCTATTTTACGTTTGCGGCATCGGCTTAAAAAAGACGATGAAAATGATTTTCAAATAATGGATATGAAACAGATAATGGAAGCAATGACAACCGTCACAGGTTATATGAAATTGTTGCTTATTGCGATTGCGGCAGTGTCGTTATTGGTGGGTGCAATTGGCATTATGAACATGATGTTGGTGTCGGTTGCAGAACGAACACGGGAAATAGGTATACGCAAGGCGATTGGCGCACGTGAAAAACAAATTATAATTCAATTTTTGGCAGAGTCTGTTTTGATATCGTTTATTGGTTCGATGATTGGTCTTGTTATCGGGATTGGTTTATCCCAAGGGGTTGGGCGGTTGATATTGCACTATCGTGTGCCGTTTTCGCTGTGGCCGGTATTGTTATCGTTGACGGTTGCTGTGGTTGTTGGTCTTGCGTCGGGCGTTGTGCCTGCATTCAAGGCTGCAAAATTGAACCCAATTGACAGTTTGAAATATGAATAGTGATTAAAGCTTTTCGCCCGTTTTACCGTCAAATTTTTCACGGCCAACGGTTATAATTCCGTTTTCGTATTTGGGGGCTTTCTGTTTTTTGATTGCTGTGTTCCAATAAGACGCCCCGTCGGTATCACGTAATGCATACAGGTTGTCATTTGTTGCAACAACATAAATTACACTGTCGGCAATAATAAACGGTTGGGCGGTAGCAATCTCGGTACACCATTTTTTTGCACCAGTATTCGCATTTATTTTGCAAAAAGCATCACCCAGACCGCCGACATATACATCTGTGCCTTTGACAACGATCGGCGCAACAATATCCAAAACGGATGCCCCGCCCATCATA
Source organism: Alphaproteobacteria bacterium (assembly GCA_017616975.1). Lineage (GTDB taxonomy): Bacteria > Pseudomonadota > Alphaproteobacteria > Rs-D84 > Rs-D84 > Enterousia. Next base: position 27,855 of record JAFZXC010000009.1, on the reverse strand, counting down.
TTGCTTGGGCGATAAATATCTGCAATCCAGACAATTTGACGTGTTGAAACGTTTATTTTGATTAATTCACCGGTTGTTAATCCTGCATATATAAATTTACCACTGCATACCGGCACGGCATCATGTTTGACCGAATTTGTTGTTGGAAAACCAGTAAAGATTTTGCGTCCACCGTTCCAAATAGTATTAGACGAATCTTGGGTATATGGGCAATTTACATCTGGGGCGTTAAATGCCACGTCCGGCAGATTTGTTATTGCATCATTTGTTGGTTTTATCGTTGATGTATCAAATATAGATGTGCGCACACCCGGCAAAATCGGGTCGTGCTTTTCGCATGCGCCAAGTGCAACAATACAGATTAAACCGAAAAGACCGATGTTTTTACGCATAAGTATGTCTTTATTTTAACATTTCTGCGGTGCCAACAATTGATGCCGGTGCATCTTTGTCTTTTATGATTTTATCAAGCCATTTTGACGCCGCATCGGGATTGTTTTCCGCCAAATACTTTTGTGCAATGGTCAGGCATGCTGTGTAATAAAACGGAGATGATTTTGTGTCCAGCGATGATAAGTATTTTTCAACGTCTGCGCCGCTCATTTCATCGCCACGAATACCAATTATGTGCAAGCGGGCCAAATCACGAAAATCACGTGTGTCGCCATTGTTTGCCAGTTCTTCAAGGTTTTTAATATCCTTGTTCAACAAATACGATTGAAACAATGCCAAGTCCGCAGTCGCACCAGATGTGTTTTTGCCAATTGCGGCCAATGCGTTCGCATCAAGGTTTTCAATTGCAGTTTCATAATTGATGGCACGTGCCACTTGGCGGGCGTGATATTCACGAATACCAATTTGGGTGCCAGTGACCAAAATCATGATAATCAATGCGGCCGACACCATTTGACGATAGTATTTTTTGATAAAAGCCGTTGTTTTGTCGTTGTTGACTTCTTCCCAGACTTCACGATAAAGGGCGTCTTGGGCGTATTCTTCACGTGTCTTTTTTTCTTTTGGTTTCAAATTTTTGTTCCGTTGCAAGATGGTAGCCATGAAATTTCTCCTGTCGTTAATGGTGCCCTTGATAAATCTTATTTTATTGCTATACTATAAAAGTTATGAAAAAGCAAATCAAGAACGCTTTACCGGCAACCACCAATACGAGCATCGTCGCCGCCCGGGGTGTCAGCGATGAAAACAGCCTTAATCAATACATCCAGACAATCCAGAAAATCCCGATTTTGACGGCCGAAGAAGAATATGAATATGCAAACCAGTGGGTGAAAAACCACGACAATATCGCCGCAGAAAAATTGGTGGCAAGCCATTTGCGCCTTGTTGTATCGGTGGCATATGATTTTAAAAACTATGGCGTGCCGATGGGCGAATTGATTGCCAGTGGTAATATGGGGCTGATGCAGGCGTTGCAAAAATTTGACCCCGAAAAAGGTTTTCGTTTTTCTACATATGCGATGTTTTGGATCAAGGCCGAGATTTACGAGACGATTTTAGATAATTGGTCGATTGTAAAAATTGGAACTTCTGCAAATCAAAAGCGTGTATTCTTTAATTTGGCACGGGCTAAACGTGCGCTGGGGATAATGGACAACAATATGTCGGACGAACAAACACGCCAGGTTGCAGAATACCTTGATGTGCCAGAAAACGATGTAAAACGTATGGCAACACGAATTTCCGCACGCGATGTATCGTTGAATGCGCCAATGCGAAATGACGAAGAATCGACAGATGTTTTGTCTAATATGGCAGATACCCGTGAAAACATTGCAAATACCGTGGAAAACATGGAAATGCGCAGGTTGGGTTATGATTTGTTGAAAAAGCATTTGGCTGAATTACCCGAACGTGACCGCGAGATATTAAAGGCTCGCAGATTGACAGAGCCGGCATTGACTCTGGAAGCTCTTGCACAAAAATACGGGATTTCACGGGAACGTGTGCGACAAATAGAAGAACGGGCATTTGCACGCTTGCGTGATGCGATATTACAAGAAACCCAAGGATAATATATGCGCACCAGTTTAATTGCTTTTGTTGCGACAATATCTGCGATTATGTCGGCACATGCAGAACCAATAGAATATGTTCATGATGGTATTACGGCACGTGTGTCTGGGTATGGTAATGTCGGCATGATTGAACAAGATTTCACATTAAAAAATTCGTCTGTTTTGGGCGATTGGTCGCTGCGTGGACAATTAACATACGATGCCGATGATACACATCGTTTGGGTTTTGTTTATTCTTTGAATCAACAAACAATCGACGAAGATAGTTATGTAAACGATTTATTTGCATTGTGGCAAATCCAAGATGTCGGGCGAATCGAATTTGGATTAACAGATTCGGTCGCTGAAAAAATGGGATTGGGCCTGCCAGATGTTGGCGGGTTGCGCATGAACGATAATCCGCTTGTTTATAAAAAAATAAAACCAGATGGCGCAATTATTGCAGATACAATTCTTGATACGGGTGATTCTGATGTTCGCATAAATCTTGTAAGTGCTGTGTATGATGGTGTGCAATATGGTGTGTCTGGGGCGGCATTTGGAAAAGATTATGATTTCACGGTTGATGGCGCAATTAAAATTCGTCGTCCACATGGTAAGACCAAGGCTGCATATGCTTTTGGGGCATCGTTTATGTCACGACCGGACGGTTTTTCTCAATCGCCATATTCGCCAAAAGTGACGGCTGATTGGCGTGCACAATTTTCAGCAGCGATGAATTTACAGTATAACAGTTTGGTGTTCGGTTTGTCTGGACGTGTGATTTATGATGAAAATCCAGTTGGGGCGATTTCAGATGGAATTATTGTTGGCACCGGGGTCAGTTATGATTTGTTGAAATATACTGTGTCTTTGTCTTATCTGTTTTCTGATACGGGTATTTGGCATGATGTTGATGATTACCAGCAACATACGGTTGTTTCTTCTTTTCGGTATAAATACAGTGAATATGTTGACGGTTGGATGTCTGTGGGTTGGGTGCCGGGGGCGCCGTTTGTATCGGCAGGTTTACGCATAACGTTTTAATAATAAAAAAAACACCGGCAAGCGCCGGCGTTTTTTATATGGTTTTACGATTATTGAATATCTGCAAGAAGTGCATTAATACGATCAACACTTTCTGTATCGTTTAATGCCATTGCGATTGTGTTTGCAGATTCTAAATCGTTTCTTGCCGCATCAATGTTTCCAATTTGGAAATTCAATGCCGCAGATTTTTCGAAATACGACATCGCATTTGCAGACATCTGTTCACGTTCATAACCCGTAGATAACCCTTGGATTTGTTCTGCAATAATACGAACAGCCGTTGAATAATCGCTAATAGCAGAAGCGTAATCCCCGGTTGCAGTGTATGCTTCGGCACGTTCTGCATATACGGTTGGACTTACGATGCCATCTGGACGTGCAAGTGAATTGGTATAGTCTGCAATTGCGCCATCCCAATTCTTTAACCACAAATTCAATTGACCACGTTTAGCATACAAATCACGCAGTTGCAAAACGTCGTTGTCATTTGTTGCACGTGCCGCCAATGCGTTATTAATATCGTTTAATGCAGCTTCGTAATCTTCAAGACGTGTGTTCAACAAGGCACGGTCATAATATGCAACAGAACTTTGCGGATTCATTTCAATTGCGGTATTAAAGTCATCCAAAGCACCACGATAGTTCGCAGATTGCATGTATGCTTCACCACGCAAGATATACATATCGGCCGTAGCAGCCCCAGAATCAATCGCCGTATCCAAATCAACGATTGCGCCATCGACATCGCCAGTTAACAATTTTGTTTTGCCACTTTCATAATAATCGGTTGCACCCATCAGTGCTTCTTCAGTGACAGTCACATTGTTATTCAATGGTGTGCGATGATTTAAAACACCATGGCTGCGTCCAAGAATATAGAACGTCGCCGCAATGAAAAACAAAATAATAAACCAATAAAAGTATATAGACATTGACCACGGATTATATGTTTTTTGTTTTGGCGTGGCGTGCAACGCAACGGTTTTCGTGGTTGTCTGCTTTTTAGTCTTTTTGACAGAGGTTTGTTTTTTCATAAATATCTCCCTTCCTGATATGTGAATCTTAGAAAGATTTTGTTATCTCGTCAATTGTTTTCTGTGATTCAATGCGAATTTTTCCAACCGGCAAATTTTCTAACTTGATTGGACCAAAAGATATGCGATGTAATTTTTTTACAGGTGCACCAACAGCCGCCAATACAATACGGATTTCGTTCTTTTTTCCTTCGGTGACAGTTATGCGCAAATTTTTATCGTCTAAGACATCAATTTTCATTGGGGCATACTTGGTCCCACGAACAGTTATGCCACGACGTGCAGAATCCAATTTTGATAAATCACCATATACGGTTGCGATATATGTGCGTGGAATTTTTGACGATGGTAATGTCATTTTTCGTGCCAGTTCACCGTCATTAGTCAACAATAATAAACCAGTTGTTTTATAGTCCAATCGTCCAATATATTTTAATCCAGAAAGTTCATGTGGAATAAAATCGTATATCGTCTTGCGCCCGTCGGGGTCGTTGCGGGTTGTCATGGTGTTTATAGGTTTATGAAATGTATAAAGTTTTGTTTTGTTTTTTCCGTTAATACGTTTTCCATTAACCATAACAACATCGGTATCATCAACAAAAAATACAGGTGTATCAATTTTTTTGCCATTAACAATAACCGCACCCGATACAATCATATCTTCGGCCGCACGTCGTGATGCGACCCCAGAATCTGCGATAAATTTTGCGATACGTTGTTTCATTGTGTTATTTTTGATATTGCGATTGCTGCGGCCAGTTCTGCACGTAAAATTGTTTGTCCCAACGATATACCAATTGCATTGGCATTATCCAGTGCAGCAAATTCTTTGGTTGAAAAGCCACCTTCGGGACCGACCAAAACAGATTTAACTTTGGTTGTTTTGGGTAAATCTTTGCCGTATGCCGCACGTTCATCAGCAAATGCGATGTTCGATAAATCCAAGTCTTGAAATTTTATTGGCTCGGTAATTTGGGGCACGCTGTTGCGATTGGATTGTTCTGCGGCCTCAATCGCAATTTTTTTCATTCGTTCCCAGTTTATATGCGATGCCGTTGTATGTTCTGTTATCACCGGGACAAGTTTTAAAACGCCCATTTGGGTTGCCATGTTTATCAAATCGTCTGTCCGTTTTATTGGTGCAAAATACAGTGTGATATCGCCAGTGGGATCATTGTGTTTCGTATCGTCGCCGACCAAAATGTTTTTGCCCGAATTGTCAATCGTGGCGTTGAATTCATGTCCACCACCAAATACGATTGCCGTTTTGGTGCGCATTACATGGGTTAAATAGTGCGAAGTTTCATGCGACAGCGGTATTATCATACCGGTCTTTGCATTGTCGCCGACAAAAATTCTTGGTATATTTTTCATGTTTATGATTTATTAAATGCTTTTTTTCTGGTATAATCATAACACAATGGTAGCACAGTTCAAGATTTTATCCGCAGGTGGCAAAGGCAAGGGGCTGAATATATTTAATTCGGCGTCTTACAAGGAACACGAACGTATCCCAATGGCGCGTTTGTTTTGGGAATTGCGCTGGGTTGTGTCGATTTGGATTGTTTGTGCGCTTGCGTTTGGTCTGTCTTTTATTCTGGAACACATTTGGCGTTATGGTTGGTCGCCGGCATCGGCTGTGTGGTCTAAAATTTATCTGCACAATGCTCTGTCGACATTTGGAATGTCTGTGATTGCAGAAATTCCATCGTGGATTGTGCGCTGTGTGATGTATACGGATATGGCATGTATTGCGCCACTGCTTCCAATAATCGCATATTACATGATGGCGGACAGCGAACTGGTCAAAGAATTTAACCCCAATGACAAAGATAAATTGGACGAAAAGTCTTCACGCAAGGCAACCCAAAAGGATATCGAAGCAATGGGCTTGTTCGGTGGCTTTATGATGGTTTTAGGTTATTTCGATAAAAAGCCATTGCGTATGAACGAATGTTTGTCTGCATTATGTTTGGCGCCTCCGGGAACCGGTAAAACCGCAGGTGTCGTTGTTCCAACGATATTGGAATGTGATAATGTTTCGATGATCATTAATGACCCAAAGCCTGAATTGAAGCAACAAACATCTGCATATCGTGCAACAATTGGTCCGGTGTTCATTATGAATTGGGCGGGTCAAGACGATCCTGCACGTGGTATTTATTATCCATCTTGGAATCCGTTGTCGCCTGAACACGTGCCATTTAATCCAGAACAACGTGATTTGTATATCGACTCGATTTGTAAAACATTGGTCAAAGATACGGTCGAAGATCCACACTGGGGCAATACGGGCCGTGCCGGATTGGCGGGTTTGGTGCACTATATCGTGTCCAAAGTAGAACGGGCCAAGGCAGATGATTATTTCTATGCACGCATAAAATCAGGCGAATTTAACGACGATGATGCGGCAGTGTTGTCTGATTACTATCTGTCGATGATTAATGATCCAAATGCTTTTGCGGCGGCGGCAATGGTGCAAAAGGGCGAATTAAACGAATCTAATTATGTTCATGTTGGGACATGGGAACATATCCCAGATGCATGGCGTGGCAAGGAAGCGTCATTATCAATGATTCTTGATTGGTTAAATTCTTCACAAATTGCAATTGCAGAAGAAATGGAAGAACGTCGTCGTGCCGGTGACCAAATGGTTATGATGGCGGATCCAATGAAAGATTTGTTCTTGAACGCTGTGGACGAAGCACGTCGTTACGCATATTCGCATCGTGCGGTGTTGGAATTAACACAATTAGCGAATACCCCGGAAAAAGAACGTGGCTCAATCATATCAACAATGCTTGAAGGTTTGGCGATTTTCCGTAATGCTGCGGTGCGCAATCGTACAAGTCATTCTGATTTTCATTTCAGTGATTTGCGTGGAATGGTTGATCCACGTGATGGCAAAATGAAGCCAGTGACGGTATATTTGTCTATTAACATGGTTGATGCCGAAGCATTAAATCCAATTACTGCGATATTTATTGAATTGATGTCCAGTTATCTGCTTGCTAATCCACCAAAAAGCGTGCGAGACGGCAAAGAAATGGGGCCGTTCCCGGCGCTGTTCGTGTTGGACGAAATGCCAAAAATGCAGAAATTACAGGCGGTAATCCAGGGACCCGACCTTGGGCGTGGACAGCAAATTTCATACCTGATTATCGGCCAGGATATTCACCAGATTCAAGAAAAATACGGTGCAGATGCGGCGGCAACTATTATTTCAACAACCGCAGCCAAAATCGTTATGCGTCAAAATGATATTGAAACAGCACGCAAGTTTTCGGAAATGATGGGCAAAAAGATTAAAATAGAAAAAGTCAAAGGACCAGACGGCAAAGAAGTAGAAGACAAAAAAGAATCGCCGTTATACACCGAAATGGACATTATGAAATTAGAAACTGGGAAACAGTTAGTTATATTCCAGGGCTATTATAATCGCCCAATAGAAGCAACCCAAGAAAGACACTTTTTGAACAAGACACCGATTGAAAAGGCGTTGCATGCAAAGGTGTTAATGGGCGAATCTTCACCATTGCCAGAATTTTTGGTGCCATCGCATCATGCAATTATGGGATATGTCGGCAAGCCACGTATATTTGATCCAACAACCGGCGAATTAAAAGAATTTGTTAGTGAATAATTATAAAAAACACCGGCAAACGCCGGTGTTTTTTTTACTAGCCACTAACCACTATAACTGTGTTTTTACTTCTTGAACTTCATAGCATTCAACACGGTCGCCTTCTTTCAGGTCATTATATTTTTCAAAACTCATACCGAATTCGACGCCGCCAGACACTTCTTTGACTTCGTTCTTTTCACGACGCAATTGTCCAATTTTGCCATCGTAAATAACGACGTTGTCACGAAGCAAGCGAACAAATGCATCTTTCTTGATTGTTCCTTCGGACATACGGCAACCTGCAACACGAATTCCTTTGCCAACGGTGAACAATGCGATGACATCGGCATAACCGATAAAGTTTTCACGTTTTTCAGGTGCCAGTTTACCAGACAAGATATCTTTAATTTCGTCAGTAATACGATACACAACGCTGTGATAACGAATGTCAACACCGTTGTTGCGGGCCATATCACGAACCGCAGCATCAGCACGAACATTAAATGCAATGATGACAGCATTAGATGCCGTAGCAAGTCTTATATCGCCTTCGGTAATTTGACCAACCCCAGATGACAACACTTCGACACCAACTTTGTCTGTGTTGATATCTTTTAACATGTCGTTAATTGCTTCGACACTGCCTTGGACGTCTGCACGCAATATGATTGGCAATATAAGTTTTTTGTCGTTGTCCCGTTTTGCAAACAGTTCTTGCAATGATGTGCGTTTAACGGCGTTCGCCTTATCCCGAGATTGTTGTGCACGATATGCAGCAACTTCACGTGTTTGTGCTTCGGTTTCCATGGCGTGTAATTCATCGCCTGCGGCGGGTACAGCATCCAATCCCAAAACGATGACTGGTTGACCCGGACGTGCAGATTTAACACGTTCCCCAGTCGAATTGATTAAACCACGAACACGACCAAATGTTTCACCAACAACAAAAACATCACCAATTTTTAATGTTCCTTGGCGAACCAATACGGTTGCGACCGCACCCAATCCACGTTCCATTTTTGCTTCGACTACGTGGGCAATTGCAGGCATTTCTGGATCGGCTTTTAATTCCATTAAACCGGCCTGTAATAAAATGGCTTCTTCTAATTTGTCCAGACCAATTTTGTTTTTAGCAGACACTTCAACACATTGAACGTCGCCACCCATTTCTTCAACTTGGACTTCCTGTTGCAACAAGTCTGTTTTTACACGCCCAGGGTTTGCTTCGGGTAAATCTATTTTATTAATTGCGACGATAAACGGAACGTTTGCAGCACGAATATGGTTAATCGCTTCGATTGTTTGAGGCATAATAGAATCGTTCGCAGCAACAACCAAAATCACAATGTCTGCCATTTGCGCACCACGTGCACGCATCGCAGTAAATGTTTCATGGCCCGGTGTGTCCAAAAATGTAATCATCGCACCAGATTTAGATTTAACCTCATACGCAGAAACATGTTGTGTGATACCGCCCGCTTCGCCGGCCGCAACATTGGCGTTACGAAAAGCGTCCAAAAGCGATGTTTTACCGTGATCAACGTGACCAACAACCGTCACCACAGGTGGACGTGGTTGTAATTTTGTTGGGTCGGGCTGTCTTTCCAGTTGTTCGGCATATGGTTTAACGACAACACGTTTAACTGTTGCGCCAAATTCACCTGCAATAAGCTCGGCCGTATCGGCATCAATCGATTGATTGACCGATGCCATCATACCCATTTCCATCAATTTTTTAATGACGTTGCCAACCTTTTCAGCCATAGCGGCAGCTAAGTCTTTGACAGTAATTGTTTCGCCAATTGTGACTTCGTGGGCAACTTTTTGTGGTGCGTTAAATATAGCACGTGCTTTTTCACGAAAGCGTTTTAATGATGCTTCGGATCTGCGGCGGTTTGCGCCACGAATACCAATTTCGTCATCGTCGTCATCGCCACCAATAACAATGTCATGAATAGATATTTTGCCCGCTTTTTTGAAATCTTTTTTAAAGTTCGTTTTTTGTGGGCGATCTTCGTCTATGTCACGCGAATTGTGGTTACGAGATCCGTTTGGATTTTGTGACTGTTTCTTGGAATTTTGCACAACAGGTTTGTCGTCAATATCTTGCGCATCATTAATTGCATTTTCACGTGCAGCAAGTTGAGATTTTACCTGTTCGTATTCATCTGCTTCACGTGCGATTTCTGCTTCACGTGCGGCACGTGCGGCTTCTTCGGCGGCCTCTCTGGCCTTGCGTTCTTCTTCACGTGCACGTGCAGCCTCTAAAACGGCACGCAATTTTTCGTCGGCAGCATTGTGCGACTGGACTGGTGCAGTTGGTTCTTCACGCAGTTCTTTGCTGCCGGGGGCAACAATACGGCGGCGGCGTTCAACAAAAACAGAATCACCCTTTTTGCTGTGAACCGCATCCAATGTTACAGATTTTCCAAGTGTCAGTGTTGCCATTAAAAACCTCCGGTTTTATTTCCAGTGTTTTATTCTTCGTCCTGGGTTATGCCGTATGCGATTTCACGTGCTTTCATAATAACACGACCCGCCAGACGTTCGCTCATTGTGTCTTCACCCAAAATTTCAACCAATTCATCAGATGACAAATCAGCCAAATCAGCCACAGATTTGATTCCGTTTTCACCCAATTTCATAATGATTGGACGTTTGATGAAATCAAATTTTAACAAATCATCACTCATTCCTAACTTGTGACCATTGTCGATATAATCTTGTTCAAGTTTGGTTAAGTAATCTTTTGCACGTTTCTGTAATTCAGCGGCTAATTCTGGGGTGAACCCTTCGATTGATGTTAATTCGCTGCTGTCTACAAAAGCAACTTCTTCGACTGTGCGGAAACCTTCGGTAATAAGCAGGTGTGCAATCATTTCATCAACATCCAATGCAGATATAAACAATTCTGTCTTTTCTTTGAATTCACGTGCACGACGTTCTGCTTCTTCGGTTTCGTTCATAACATCAATGTTCCAACCAGTTAATTGTGATGCAAGACGGACGTTTTGACCACGACGACCAATTGCCAATGATTGTTGATCTTCGTTCACGACAACCGCTGCGGTGTGCGTATCTTCGTCAACGATAATTTTGGCAACCTTGGCAGGCTGCATAGCGTTAACAATGAACACGGCAGGGTCTTCGGAATACAAAATAACGTCAATCTTTTCACCATGGCATTCGTTTATAACCGGTTGAATACGTGTTCCCTTGATACCAACAGTCATACCAACAGCATCAATAGATGGGTCTGATGTTTCAACGGCAATCTTGGCGTGCGAGCCCGGTGCACGAGATACAGATTTAATTTTGATTAAGCCTTCGTAAATTTCAGGAACTTCTTGGACGAACAACTTTTCCATGAACAATGGGTGTGTACGTGTCAAAAAGATTTGTGGACCAGAATTTGAACGTGCAACATCCATAATCAATGCACGAACACGATCGCCAACCGCCAAACGTTCGCCAGGAATAAGTTCGGTTCCTTTGATATAACCTTCGGCTTTGCCATTAATATCAACAAACACATTTCCAAATTCGATACGTTTTACAACACCAGATACAATGTCGCCAATGTTGTCTTTGAATTCTTCGTATTGACGACCCTTTTCAGCATCACGAACACGTGCCGTCATAATCTGTTTTGCGGTTTGGAATGCCATACGGCCAAATTCTGGTTCTGGTAATGGATCTTCGACCACGTCACCCACCGATGGGTTTTTAGCGTATTTTTTTGCCGCTGCAACGGTTAACATCGTGCTTGGGTTATAATCTTCGCCAGCGCTTTCCGGGGATTCAATGACGGTAAACAGACGTTTTACATGAATTGCACCATTTTTACGATCGATGCTGGCGACAATATCAAATTCTTCGCCATATTTGTGTTTGGCGATTTTTGCAATAGCCGCTTCTAATGATTCAATAACAATTTCACGGTCAATCTGTTTTTCCTGGGCCAAGGAATCGATGGCCAATAACAAATCTTGACGAGGCATAGATTCAAAAGACATTTTCGTATCTCCTTCGGTATGTGTCTTTTACTGAAAGAGCGGGGTTTTTCAACCCCGCCCCTAAAACTTTTATTTTAAGAACAAGCACATTATAAACACGAATCGTAATTATGCAAGAAAAAACTGATATAATTGACACCAATGTTTTTGGGGGCTATACTTAGTCCTATGACGATAATAAACAGATATTTTTCACGCCAATTGGTAATGGTTTTTTTAATGTTATTGGCGGTTTTAACGGGTTTGGCGTGGATGGTCCAAATAATGTCCATGATGAAGTTCCTGTTGAATTATGGTGTAAACGTGGGAAGTTTTATGGGCCTGACGGCGCTTATGATACCGTTTATTGTGTCGATTATTGTTCCGTTTGTGACGTTTATTGCGATTATCTTTGTGTATAATAAATTGATTGCTGATAACGAAGTTAGTGTTATGGCGGCGTCTGGTTTGTCGCCGGCTCAAATTGCCCATCCGGCATTGCGTTTGGCGGCGATTTTGACGGTTTTACATTTGTTGGTGAATATATTTATTGTGCCGGCGTCCCAGACAGAATTTTACAACATGCAATGGAATTTGCGATATGGTTTAGCGCATCTTAAATTAAAAGAAACGGCGTTTACGGAATTATCGTCTGGGTTGGTTGTTTATGTAGACAAGGTGTCCGGATATGATTTATCGCACGTGATGTTGTCGGATATGCGTGATGCCAGATCACAAAAAACTATATTCGCAGAAAAGGGTAAATTGGTTGCGACGTTGCGTGGATTGTCCATTGTTATGACAAATGGTTCTATCCAGGGTAATGGTGATGCAACCGTGTCGGGAACATTTGATACGTTTGATATGGATTTAAACGTCAAAGAAAAAACGTCCAGTTCATCGTATCGTGTGCGCAGCGTTTCAACATGGGAATTAGTGCGGGATGTGTTCGATTCGCCAACGGCAAAACGTCATCGTGCCGTATTAACAGAATTAGCAACACGGTTGTTAGACCCAATAATGAATCTTATTTTGGCGGCTTTGTGTTTGGCGATTTTGTTGCGCTCTTCGTTGCTGCGTCGTCGTGCAAGTTTTGCACCTGTGATGGCGGTTGTCGCAATGGCGGTTGTGATGGCGGCGTTTATGTCTGCTTCAAACATGATGGACAGCATTACCGATTTTGTTGTTTTATTCGTTGTTCAAATAATGTTGTTGGGAATCATCATGGGTATTTTGTACAAGAAATAAATGAAAAAACTGGTCGCATTTTGTATGGTGTTTTTGTCTGGACCGTTATTCGCAATAACGGTTGATACAGACACGCCCAAAACAATTAAATCGGACAAGATAGAATATGATGTTAAAAGTGGCGCAATTAAAACATCGGGCAAAACAGAAATAACAAATGCCAGTGGTCAACGTATGACACTGGTTGATTCTTACTTGTCGGGTCGTGGTGATGAAATGTCAGGCCAAGATGTAAAGATATGGTTGGGGCAACACGTCTATATTGAATCAGATGAAATAACCCGTGATGGTGCCGATACTATCGCAAAACATGCAGAGTTTACCGCGTGTGATGGCTGTGATGATTTTGGAAATGCGTGGGCTATATGGGCGTCCAAGATAACACATGACATGGACGATCGTATGCTGGCGTTTTATAACATGGTATTCAAGGCGTATGATTTGCCGGTTTTGTGGTTGCCTTATTACACAATGCCAGATCCTGGTGTTAAACGAAAAAGTGGTTTGTTAATCCCAAGTTTTGGTTCGACAAATAAAATGGGGACCCAGATAAACATTCCGGTGTATATCGCATTTTCTGATTATCATGATGCAACGGCAACATTGTCTTATTTGACCGAAGAAAACCCATTGTTCCAATTAGAACATCGGTTAAATTTGTCGCATGCAGAATTTAGAACCCGTGGTTCATATACACATAACAAGGCGGGGGAAAACCGTTGGCATGTATTTAATGATGACAAGGTTGATCTGGGCGAACATGCACGTGCATCAATATATATAGCACGAACATCTGATAAAACATATTTACAGAAATATGGTTTCTTTAATGGTCAGCCATATCTTGATTCTGGGGTTAAAACAGAATTGTTTGCTAAATCGGGCTATGTTATTGCGGATACGCATACCTTCCAAGAATTGCGTGATGATAATTGGCGTGGAACGGTGCCGGGGGGAAACATTTTGCCAAACGTTCGTGGCGTTTATCAAACCCAGCCGTTCTTTTATGAAACGTATGCGACAGTTGGCACAGACGTTTTGGGTATTGTAAGTGATGGAACAATGTCCCAGCGTTTTGTTGGTGATGCCCGTATAACAAGTCCATGGACTTTGTGGGGCGGAAACAGAATAACTGCGTCAATCGATGCAAGATATGATGTGTATAATTTTAGTAATACGATTATGGCGGACAATAACGAATTTTCTGGCATGAAAACTCGTTTTTTACCCAGTGGATATTTGGAATGGGGATTGCCATTGGTTCGGCCGTCGTCATCTTGGTCACAAACGTTAGAGCCGCGTGCACGACTTACGATGCGTCGTCGTGTTGATAATGAACAATTTGCAAGATATAACGATTCTGCGGGTGCTTTTTTATCAGATACTGTGTTGTTTTCAGACAATCGTTTCGCCGGGTATGATTTGTGGGAAAACGGAACGTTCGCAGATTATGGATTGCGCTGGGCTGCATTTAATAACGATGGTCGTCAAATAGAAGCGTTCTTTGGCCAATCATATGATTTTGAAAAGCGTGCCAAAACCGACATCAACAGCGGTTTTCATGATGGTGGTTCGGACTATGTCGGGCGTATCGGGTTCAATAATTCCAGTTGGCTTGATGTTTCTGGGCGTGTGCGTTTTGATCGTGATACTTTTGATTTGCGACATGCGGAAACGTCTGCAAGACTTGGTGGTGCGGAAACATATTTGTCTTTTGGACATATTTGGGCAAAACAATTGTCTAACATTGGGTCCGAAGAAAACAATACTAATGAATCAATGGCGGGTGTTGGTTTTAAAATAACAGATCGTTGGTCATTACAGGCAAATGGGATATATAATTGGAGTGAAGATAAGTTCTTAAAACATAATGCGACGTTGTTTTATAATCATCCGTGTTATTATTTTTCAATTGGTTATCAACGTGATAATGCGGTGCGTGAAGATTATGAGGGTAATACGACAATCCAGTTTCGATTTGGTATAAGTGTTGATGGACAGCATTATTAATAAACAAAGGCAAGGATAAGAAAAAATGAAATCAATAAAATGTGCATTGTTATTCGTAATGTTTTTAATGCCGGCTTTTGGTGCAAGTGTTGTTGCGTCTGTGAACGGAACGCCAATCACAGATGCTGATATTACAGCACGCACAAAACTTATGTCGCGCCAGGGAAAGACATCCACAGACAATCGTCGTGTTGCGTTGCAAAACATCATAGATGATTCTGTTAAATTAAACTATTCGTCGAATTTCGGGGTTAAACCAAGCGACGAAGATGCAGTCAAAGAATTAAAGCGCATGAATATGAACGATTTGTCGGGGCTGGAACGTGAAATGGCGTTGTCTGCAATTCGTGCAGATATCGCATGGCAGGTCATTATTGCACGGACAATTTTACCAACAGTAGATGTCAGCAAAGAAGACATCGAAAGTATGAAAAACGATTTGGCCCGGGAACAAGGGTTGCCGATTGAAATGACGATTGTGCGTCTTGTTGATATTCCAACAGATGTTGCAGAAAAATTGCGTAAGCCTAAAAATTGTGATGATGCAATCAAGATTGCCGAAGATTTAGGTGGCGCACCACAAAAGTTTACTGCGGCACAATACGAATTGTCGAATGATATTCGTGAACGGGTTGTTGGGTTGCCATTGCTTACGTGGTCGTCGGTCAAAGATTCGTCTGTGTTATTGGTATGCAGTACGAAAAAGACGGCTGAATATGGCAAATTGGACGACGTTATAAAACAAAACACAATGTTTAAACAGGCGATGTTTATTGCCGACCAGCAATTAAAACAATTGCGGCGCAAGGCGGTGGTTGTTATTAACGATGACAGATATAAATTATGAAACCGGTATTGTTTGATTTTACGGATACAGAACTTGAAAAATTTGTGGTTGATTTGGGTCAGCCACGTTTTCGTGCAAAACAAATTCGTGAATGGCTGTTGCGTGGGGCGCCTGATTTTGAATCGATGAAAAATGTTCCGGAAAAATTACGCAAGCAACTTGATGATGTTGCGCAAACTTTGCCGGTGCATATTACTACCAAGTTAGAGTCAAGCGATGGACAAACAACAAAGTTTCTGTTGGAACTGGGCGATTGTGAACAGATTGAATGTGTTTTAATGCGGACCAGTTATGGCAACAGTGTCTGTGTCAGTTCCCAGGCAGGTTGTGCCATGGGATGCAAGTTTTGTGCAAGCACATTGTTGGGGCTAAAACGTAATTTAACCGTGAACGAGATGCTTTCCCAGGTTTTAGTTGCCCAATGGACGCTTCGCAATAATACACAAGAAAAGTCAATTCGTCCAAATGGTGATGCAAACAATAACGATGTTTCGCATATTGTAATTATGGGAACGGGTGAACCATTACAGAATACTGAAAACGTGATTGGTTTTATTGAACGTGCAAACAGTGATATGGGAATTGGCTGGCGGCATATTACGGTTTCAACATGTGGCATTGTGCCGGGAATTAAACGACTGATAGAATGGGGGCGCCCAATCAATCTTGCAATATCATTACACGCACCAACAGACGAATTACGTTCGACTATTATGCCGATAAACAATAAATATAAGATAAGTGAAGTGTTATCGGCGGCGGATGAATTTACAAATCTGCATAATCGTCAGTTAATGATTGAATATATATTGCTGGGGCGGAAAAATGCGGACGGTGAAACAGAGCTTTATAATGCAACCCCAGAATACGCAACAATGCTGTCAAAGTTGTTGCATGGTAAAAATTGTATGGTAAACTTGATTCCGTGGAATACGGTTGATGAACGTGATTTTGCATCGATTTCGGGCAATGCTGTTCATCGATTCCAAGACATACTGATTAAAAACGGTATTCATACACGCATACGGCGAGAGAGGGGGACCGACATCGGTTCAGCATGTGGACAGTTGCGTTTAAAACACAAAAGGCAAGGTTAAAATGCAACTTAAACATATTACATGTTCTGACCCACGCGAATTTAATGATATTCATGATATTGTAAGTTTGGGGCAAATTTCGCCACGTGTTGAAATTGCAGTTCAAATGCATCCTTCCAAGGCGTCCCCGGGTATGCCACGCAATCAATGGTTTAATGAATTGTTGGACTATGTGGTGTCCGATTTGATAGACATTGATTTGGCGGTACATGTAAATCGTGAGTGGTGTGCCGAGATTTGTAAAACTGGGGAAATCCCCATGGAATTAAGACGCTTTTTCTATGAACGCAAATCTTTGGGTTGGCCGGTGATTAAACGTTGGCAATTAAATATGTCGGAAAATGTTGCCGAAAAAATAAATGTTCGTGCGTTGAAAAAACTTTTTGATTGTGAATCTGATCACGATTTTATTGTCCAGTATAACGATAATACCGAATATGCCGTTAAAAAATTATATGATGCGCATGCACGTTTTTCGGTGCTTTATGATGCGTCTGGTGGGCGCGGGCTTGAACCAACATATTGGGCGGAACCGGTGTTTAAAGACAGGGCCCAGGGCTATTCAGGTGGTATGTCGCCAGAAAATGTCGCAGACAATTTGGATAAAATATCATCGGTTGTGCCGGCAAATCACAGCATGTGGATAGATGCCGAAGGCAAATTGAAAACAGACGACAAATTTGATGTTGCCCGTGCAAAACAATATATCATCAACGCAGAAAGTTGGTTGAAAAGACAAAGATAATAAAGGAGATACGCATGAAAAAGACACAAGTTAAACCAATTGAAGTATCAGAAATAAAACCAAATTATGTAAGAGGTCGTATAAGTTCATGGTATTTTGATGTGCGTTATGCTGGTGATTTGGCATTGTGGCACGACGATCCTTTGCCACGCAATTTATCTGAATATCGGCAGTTTTTGCAGAAAAATGACCTGACCATAGACGAAGATAATATTGGACGCGATTTTTTTGAGTTCAGAAAAAATATGGGCGTGGCATACGATTTTAATGTTACATATGTATTGAACCCTGCATTTAAAATTCCTAAACGGAATAATCTTAGTACGGTCAAATGGGACGAAAAATCCAAAAACGGTGATGATAAATATTCTAATACTGTGGTTGGATATGTATTTTTGCGTGGCTTGTTTGGTCGTGGCGTAAATCGTGCAGAACGTTTCAGACAAAAATTGTTGTCAGAGATAAACGAAAAAAAACAGATAAGATAAAGTGGGGTAAAATGCGGGAGTTTTTTGAGAAACTTGACCGGAACGACCCATTTCATGACCTGGTAAATCGGGTTATGTATGTTGGGGGATTGGCATTATGGTCCGGTTTAATCGTCGGCCTTGTTGCATTGGTGGAATGTGGTAAATCGGGCAAAGGTTCGCCCCAGCCAGATAATACACCGGTAAAGCCCGACACGACATTTGTAATAAATAAAGACACGATATTTTATGCAAAACAACATCAACATGTAAGATAAAAAAGGATACAATTATGGTGAAAAAATTTTTGAAATTCAAATTCCAGGAACCTGGGTTTAAACATCATACGATTGGGACAACACCCGCTACTATGTGCACGAAATCATTAACAGAATGCCCTGTGTACAACGCATTGGTAGAAGATAAACTTTTCCAAGGTGTTGAAAATCCCGATAAAGTTTTTGCAGAACAACTGCAACGTAATTGTGCAGTAATAGTAGAGTTTCCATCAAGGTATAGTTCCGTAATGCAAGAACTGTATGACAAGTATTGTAAGATATGCAGTAACTGCGAAAAACAAAGATAAAAAAGGATACGGCATGGCTAAGCAATCGTTTGAGACACAAACATTAGAACAACTGGAAGAAATATTGAAGTTGGATGGTGTTCGTATAAAAGACACCATCTTTAATAAACGTAAGATTTTTGTGAATGGCACATTGGCATTTGAGTTTCGTAATCACACATATATTGGATATACCGCAGGTGGCAAATATATGTACAAAGAGGATCAAAAATATCTTTATGTTGGTGGTCAACAAATGATGTTCAGTCTTGATAAGATTATGGAATTGTACAATCTTTCGGAACAAGTGCGCATAAGCCAATCCAATAAGGCTTATAACTCTTTCTTGTCTGGGATATTAAATTCTGTGAAAAAGAAAACGAGATAAACCACCGCCTGTATGGGCGGTGTTTTACTAACCACTAACACTAACCACTAATCACTTACTTGTTTGGAATAATTTTGATTTCAACACGACGGTTTTGTTGACGGCCCGCCGCTGTTGCGTTTGATGCAATTGGGTTTGATATGCCCATGCCCATTACTTCGAAACGTGATGACTTTACACCCTGGCCAATCAAGTATGACGCAACCGATTGTGCGCGATTTTGCGACAATGTTTGATTGTAATCAACGCTGCCTGTGCTGTCGGTATAACCCATAACCATTACGGTTGATGCACTGTATTTCTTTAATACCTTGGCAACAGAATTCAATGTTGCATAGAATCCAGAATTTATGTCTGCGGAATCTGTTTTGAATGTGATGTTGCCTGGCATAACAAGGCGGATGTTGTCATCTTCACGAACGACACGAACGCCGGTTGATTCAAGTTCGGCACGTAATTCAGCCTCTTGTGTGTCCAGATAATAGCCAACACCACCACCAACCGCTGCGCCTGCGGCGGCACCAATCAATGCGCCTTTTCCTTTGTCTTTTGATACTAATGCGCCGGTTGCGGCACCCGCCGCAGTACCAATTGCAGTTCCCCAAACCAATTTAGATGTTTGTTGTTCACCAGTATATGGGTTTGTTGTTGTGCAACCTGCTAACAATGCCCCCGCCATAAGTAATGGTAATGCTTTTTTCATTTTTTCTCCTTTTATTCGGTTAGGTATGTTAGGTTTTTTCAAGTGCAAAAGCAATAAAATAAACACCCGCCAATTTGGCGGGTTTAATTTTTGGTGGACGTTAAGGGACTCGAACCCCTGACCCTCTGCGTGTAAAGCAGATGCTCTAGCCAACTGAGCTAAACGTCCATATCGTTATGCTGGGCAAATGTTAAAGTATTTTTTCCCATCTGTCCAGTTTTTTTATTTCTGGGGATCTTCCATAAGTGCGGTAAACGTGGCTTCGGCCACTTTTTCGCCACGAACCATCGCAACACCGTGGAATTTATAAAGGCGCATTTTGTGCATGATTAATTCTACATGCAATTCCAATACGTCACCCGGAACAACCATGTGTGAAAACTTGATGCGTTCCATCGTCGTGAAATATCCCAACGTTTTGCCATTGTCCAAGTGCAATTGTTTTAATGCCAAAAAACATGCGGTTTGAGCAAGCGCTTCGATTTGTAAAACACCGGGCATAATTGGTCTGCCGGGAAAATGCCCCGCACACCAAAATTCATCATCACGGACATATTTTATACCAACGGCACTTGTGTCGGTGACTTCACGAATTTCATCGATTAATCGCATGTTTCCACGGTGTGGAATTGCGGCTTCGATACCCTTTGCGTCAATCATTTTTCTTCCCTGACTTTTTATAGTTATTTTTTAACCATGCATACTGACGCCAAAATTCAAGACCTGATACCGCTGGAAAGCCCATTTGTCGATCGCCGTCTGGGATGTTGCGAAATACACCAGATTGTGCGCCAACTTCGGCATCGTTGCCAATATGTATTCCATTTGCAACGCCAACATGTCCGCCAAGTAATGCACGATCACCAACAACCGTTCCACCAGCCAATCCAACGCCAGATGCCAAAAAGCATTCAGCGCCAATCACAACGCCATGCGCAATCTGGCACAGATTGTCAATTTTGGTTCCGTCGCCAACCGTTGTGTCGGTCATAACACCACGATCAATACATGTGTTTGCACCAACAGATACACGATTCCCCAATACAACACGACCAACATGCGGAATAAATACGTTGTGGCCATCTTGCCGAGTATAACCAAAACCGTCTTTGCCAATTACGGCACCAGCATTTATCACACAATCACAACCCACAGTTGCGTTTTCTATGTGTGCGCCAGTTTGAACGATTGTTCCACGACCAATTGTAACATTGCGTCCAATAAATGCATATGGGTATATTTTCACATCTGGTTCAATTACCGCCCCACGTTCAATAGTTGCAAATTGCCCAACATAAGTACTGCGCCGATTGCGGAAAAATACACCACGATCAATATGGGCGTCACGGCTGATGCCAAAACGTGGTTTTTCCCGATATATTTCCCCAAGTATTTTTACGATGTATCCACGTGGGGTATCTGTGATTAATAACGTTGCGCCACGTGGTGCGTGGTCCGCCATTTCGGGCTGGACAAGAATCACCGATGCACGAGTGTTTTCCAACACCGATATTGGCAATATCTTGAATGCCGCACTGTTTTGTTCGGTGGAATAAAACGCCAATTGCGAAGGCTTTGCATCTGCAATTGGTGCAACACCACGAACAACCGTGTTTGCGTCACCACGAAGCTCCAAACCGAATTTTTCGGCCAACTGACCAGCCGTTGTCGTAACCCCAGCCGGTGCGAATAAAGATCTTATTATTTTCAACATGCCCCAATTATAGACAATGAAATATCAAAATAAAAGTATTTATTACATAAACAAAAAAGTGCCACATTTGTGGCACCTTTTTTATTTTTTCGTCAATTCTTAGAAACCCATTGGTTTTGCCATTTTGACGTTAGATACTTTTTTGTTCAAAGCAGATACAACTTCGTCTGTGATATCCAAGTTTTTAACGTCTGCACCCATACGTGCAAAACGGCCATCTATTACCAATGACAAATTCTTTTTAGCAATGATGCCTTCGATGATTGGATCCAGATGTTTTGCTTGGACATCGCTTAAAGCCTTTTGATATGATGTTTCGATGCTTTGTGCACGTTCGGTCAAATCACGTTGCAATTTGGTCACACGGTTTTGATAGTCAACAACACGACGTTGTAATGCATCACGTGACAAAACGTCTTGAGATTTTTCAATGTCTGCTTTTTCTTTTTCAAGTTTCTTTTGTTCACGTGTCAATTCGTCACGCAATTTTGTTTCGTATGATTCACGTTGCTTGCGCAGATTTTGTAATGCTGTCGCATCGTTTTGAATCGCATCCATACGAACAACTGCAATACGCAAATTGGCACCGTTTGCAGCGTCTGTTGATACAGATTCCAATGCACTGTTTACGGATACTTCGCTTGGGCCACGAACAGCCGCCACAACCGCAATACCCAATGCCGCCACAGCAATAACAATTGCAGCAACAATACCCATCTTTTTGTAATTCTTAGGTGTAGAATTTGTTTTGTTTTTTATCATGATTTCCATCCTTTGTTTTTGTTATGTGCCCAGTATAGCAATAAAAATTTAAAAATAAAAGGGAAAGTTATTCCGCCTAGCGTGCAGGAGAAATACGAATTTCAACACGACGATTTGTTAATCGGCCAATGTCGTCTTGGGCGGCAATTGGTCGGGCAGACCCACGGCCAACAATGAACATGCGCTGGGGCAAAATATCGTGTTGTGCCATAAATACCGCCGTTCGCATAGCCATGTCGGTCGACAATGCGCTTGCACCGTGTATGTCTCGTGTCGCATCGGTATATCCGGCAATTTCCAGAAATGTAGCATCATATTCATTTAATATCTTGGCAATTGTTTTTAATGTGTCTGCGCCATCAGACGATATATCGGCAACACTTAATTCCATGATGGCGTCACGAACAAGAATCACAACAACATCTGTGCCGGCACGTTGAACCGAAATTCCAGGTTTGCGCAATGCGTCATACAATGCAAATTCAAGGTTCGACATGTATGACACAGCCATTGTTGTATCGTTTGTCGCCTTGTCACCATATTCCAAGGTGTTTGAATGCTGAATCTGGGCAATGGTTTTGCCGCCCGCCCCAAGATACACAGGGCGTTTCGCAGTGCGGGTTGTTTCGTTCATGTCGTCAAAACTTGCGCCACGCAGATATGTTCCCCACGTGCTTCTGTCGGGGCTGTGATACGATGCACATGCCGCAATACCAAAACACAAGAACATAAAAAATAAACGTTTTATTTTTTTCAATTTATTTAACTATGAAAGAAATTAAATTTGTCTTTGTTGAAAAACAGTGAGATGTTCCATCAACTTCGACCCCGTTTATTAAAACAGAATTCGCCCATGTTGGTTGTTTAATTTCGAAATACTCGCATTCGCCGGATGACAAATTGGTTAAATTAATGGAAAAATATGAACCATCAAAACTGGGGGTCACAGACCAATCGTCGCCACCCAATGGTGCCGCAGCATTTTTTATTGCGCCCGATTTAACAAGATAATCAACAGACAATCCTTCGTATGTGCCGTGCGCCCCAGTAAGAATTTTTGCATTTTTAATAATCTGTTCTATTTCGGCATTTGCGATTGTGCGTATTTGGGTTGCACGAATCTGGCGATACATTGCAATTGATGCGCCCGTCATGATTGCGCCAATTGCCAATACCCCCAAAATTTCAATCAAAGAACGTCCGTATTCTTGTCTCATATTTTCCCCCCATAAATTATTTTGTAGAATTCACAATTTCCGCATCTTCAAATAAATTCATCGCATCTGCAATCATTGGGTCCGCAGCCAATTCTTCGTTTTTCTTTTCGGTCACAGTTTGTGCGTGTTTTGAAGAATCGTCTTGCTGTAATGTCCATATTTGTCCGGTTTTAGCATTCAGCCAAGATGTTAATTTCTTTGCAAAATCTGTGTCGTTTCCACGATCGAAATACACAATTTTTCCGTTTTCAAAATCCAACACTTCGATATTTGTTGTGTAATACGAATATAAAAGAATCTCTTTATCTGCCTGTAATGCGGACGCCAAATCTGTTGCCGATGCAATTGCGACCTTTTTCGGTGCAGATTGCGGCACAGGTTGTGGTTTGGCGGCGGTCGGTTGCTTTTTCAAAATTTCTGCAACGGATGGCATTTCTGCAATATGCATCATGCGAACAACTAACATGTCAAAACATTGTTTTTGATTTCCGGTCGCCTGCATTTCTGGGACAGATGCTACCATAACCTGCCATAAACGTGAAAGCGTGTTCAATGTTATGTTTGCGTTTATGTTGCGAATTTTGGTGCGTTGATCCGCCGTGTATGGTGCCGATGCACAATCGCCCGCATGTAATGCCGGGTGCATACGTGTTGCCCAATGTGTCCATTCCATCATGTCTGTTAACAGCATGGACAAGTCTGCGCCATTGTTATAAATTTCATCGACACGTTCCAATGCCAAAGCAGTGTCGCCCGACAATATCGTTTCCATTAAACCCATAACGACACCACGATCCGCACGTTTAAGCATGTTTAAAACAGACGCTTCGTCAACATGGCCGCCTGTTTGGGCAATCGCCTGGTCAAGCAACGACAGTCCGTCACGAACAGAACCATCGGCAGCACGAGCCAGTAATTCGTTTGCGGCATCGGTTAATTCAATCTTTTCGTTTTCGGCAATTTTTGCAAAATGCTTTTTCAATGTTTCAACCGGAACACGAACCAAATCAAAACGCTGGCAACGTGACAATATAGTCACCGGAACCTTGCGTATGTCGGTTGTTGCCAAGATAAACACAACATGTGCTGGTGGTTCTTCCAGTGTTTTAAGCAGCGCATTAAAAGCACTTATGGATAACATGTGGACTTCGTCGATAATATATATTTTATAGCGTCCGTTGGTTGGACGGTATTGGACCGCATCAAGAATTTCACGCATGTTGTCAACGCCAGTGTGTGATGCAGCGTCGATTTCCATGACGTCAATATGTTGACCCGCCGCAATTGCACGACAGTTTTCACATACACCACATGGTGTCGCAGTTGGGCCGTCGGTTGATAAACAATTCAAAGCCTTGGCCAGAATACGTGCAGTACTTGTTTTTCCGGTTCCACGAATGCCGGTAAATATATATGCGTGTGCGATGCGCCCGGTGTTAATTGCGGTCGTTAACGTTTTAACCAAAACATCTTGACCAATAAGGGATGCGAAATCTTGACTGCGATATTTTCTTGCTAAAACGGTATAGTTGCTGTCCATGTGAAAACTTCCTTTTGGGACCAGAATAGCAAAAGGAAGTCAAATTTCAACAACAAATGTATCTATGAAAACGAATTATTTTAAATTTTCGATAAAGTCGGGTAATGGTATTTCTTCTTCGTCACTGGATTCAGTGATTTCAGGAACTTCGGGAAGTTTTTCGCCCGTATTTCCACGTGAAGAATCGATTTTATCTTGTTCGGCATTCACAATACGTCCATAGTGTTCAGCCGCCTGGAGCAGACGTTCACGTTCGACTTCGTCATTTGTTTGACGCGCTTGGTCGATTAATTGTTTTCTTTTTTGGCGCCATTTATGACAGCGCTGTATCATTTGCCCAACATTAGACGTTTGATTTTTTTTGTTTTGCATGTTTCTTTCTTTTGTATGGAAAACATTTTTTGCAGGAAACAATATAAAAATTATCGTTCCTACGTTCTAAACAGTTGTAATGATAAAGTATCTTAAAACTGATTGCAATCTTTTTTTTGTATTGCTACGCTTAGCGTGTAGGAGGGGGTGCATCTTGCAAAACAACCGTGGAAATTTTTTGCTGCAAGCTTTGCTGGCATTGACGCTGTTGTTTATGTTTATCCCGTTTTTTGCAATTAAACTTTTGGGACGTGAAAACGACGCACGTATGTATGCAACAACGCAAAAGGTTGATAATGCGACAACCGTTGCACGTATTTTTATTCGTGAAAACGCATCTAATTTGCCATACAATAGGACGGTAATTGCCGGAAATTCTTTCGCCGACATTTTGGAACCGTATGGGTTGCCATTGGGGTTTGTTGCAAAGACGGCATTGGGGCAAGATATTGCGTTGATTATTGATAAAACAGCCGAAGAAGTTTCCGCATATGTCGAATTGACAGGTGGTGACTTAAATGCTTTGGAACGTGGCGAATTGGTGCGTCGTATTGGCTTCTATGCCGCAGATGTTGGCGATGGTTCGATACAAATTGGTGTGCCGTTAGAAACAATTTATTCTGATGTTGTTCGTCGTAATGATCCAGATATAGACACAAGTGCTTTCTTGGTTGATTTAGACATGGGTGAAAATTCAATATCAAACATTGGACGTGCAATCGCAAGACGTGGTGATTTCAGTGGCGCAGAAATTGGCACGCTTACCATCAACGGCGTTGAATCGGGGCGGACTGTGCGTAATAAAATTACAACAATGGTTGCAGACAAGACAATCTTTCAATCTAAGACTGGGGAAAGTTCGCTTTCTTTGACACGTGGAACAATGGTTGTGGATAATGCTTCGACCAAGACGGTGTCACGATATGGTGACACAGGAAACATTACTTTGAAATCTGCGGGCGTATATGATTTTGCAATGGCGGCAGAAAGAACGGGTTTTGTTGGTCCAGAAAAATGGAACATTCGTGGAAATGTTATCGCAAACAAAATTAATTTTACGGTCGAAAGACTGGAAATAGATTCTTTTATAAACGCATCACGTGGCCAGGATGTTTACATAAATTCAGATACGTTGGAATATAACACAAACAGTGGTATCGATGCATCAATAATACACACATCAAATATAACGTTGCGTGATCAAACGTCGGACGCATTGTCGCGTGGGGGAACGGGGGCGGTCGTTTTAGACATTCGTCCCGCAGGGACATCGGTGTTGCCAGATGCATATGTCGCAACAATTGATAATTCGGGTTTTAAGATATTGGCGTCGCCATCTGCACCAGATGCCAAGACGGTTGCTTGTCGTTCAATTATATCATCGCTGGACGGTGTATATAATCAACGTTCTTTGGCGCAATACATAATCTGTCAGTATGTTTATTGGCAACGCTTGGAAAAAAGAATAGATATAAAACAATGTTTATTGGCGGGCAAAAGTGACTGTGATTAAAACAAAGATTTTTGACAATGTAAATCGTGGCGCCAGTATTTTAGAGGTGCTGATGTCGATGGCAATTGTTGCTATTGCTGCGCCATTTGTATATTCGCAAATTATTGAAACAAACAACGATATTCGTGATATGGCTATTGCACGTAATATCACAGATCTGCGCCCGGTGGTTTTGAATTTTATTCGTTTGAATCAAGATACGTGGCCAGATGTTGCCCAGATAAAAATGAGCCAAGAAGACATGGACATGGTCGCCGAAGGGATTAGTGCCGGGTTCATAGACAAATATGTGATAAACGGTGCATCGGTGACGGACGTATATTTATCATTTAACACCGGGTCTACAAATTTGCGGACATCAAACATTGCACATCATATTGGTGATGATGCCGCCGTTGTGGGCGCTGATGGTGTTGCATATGGTCGAACATGGGCGGTAAGTGCGCCAGAATTTAATACCGGCGATTTAATATATCGTATAACACGTGATGTGGCGGGCGAAGACAATACAAAATATCTGCATCGTGGCACATCAGGTGAAGATGATTTGAATGTGATGATGCGTGATTTAAATATGGGCGGATACAACATCTATGATATTGGTGGCATAGAAGCATCTGCGTTTCGTGGTAGAGATGTGACAGCAACATTTGTGACAACAGATGATTTGGCGGCGAATTCTATCTATTTTTCTAATGGCGCAAACATGACCGGAAACAATGTATCAATCAATACGTTGCGTGTAACAGATGATATTATTGGTTTTCGCAATATCTATGCAAACAAACTTAATAATAATGGCTTTTCAACGTCTGGTCGTATAATTGCAGATCGTGCAACGGTATCCAAGTCATTAAATGTTGCCGAGAATCTTAATTTAAAAGCGGCTTCTGCACGCACAATAAGTGGTTTTGCTGGACTGAAAGCGGGTTCTGTTTATGCGCCGTTTTT
>JAFZXC010000008.1 GCA_017616975.1 Alphaproteobacteria bacterium | reverse complement strand
TACCGGTTTTGCATCAAATACTACCGTCATGTGCCCTAAACCTTCTTGACCGCGCAAATTCATTTTCAAAGAAAATGTATCGCCATCCGTATCAGTTTCGACAACATTTATATCTGCATTTTTTAAATCTATTTTTTTACGAATTAAAATTCCGGCTGGCGTACTGGTTAACGGCACAGTCGTAATTTGATCTAATGACTTATCAAAGAAATATAAATCTTTGCCATCTGCAATCAACTGGACCGGCATATTGTTATAGTCTAAACGTACACGTCCCGGACGCAGCATTGCAAATGTTCCAACGTCTACACGATTGCCCGCAGTTTGAACAAAGTCCCCGGCAAGTCCCGTAATAGAATTAAGATATTTTTCTGCACGGACAACAACAGCATAATCAACCACTGCGCCTGATGTGCCACAAACAAATATCCCGACAATTGCAATTAATAACTTTTTCATGTTCTACATTCCCTTAAACGCTTTAACTATTTTATCATGAACATTTTCCAAGGTATCGCCACGCACCACTGCCCCAGCCGCCTGGGTATGACCGCCACCGCCAAACGAGGCAGCAATTGCATCAATGGCTGCGCCACGACTACGTATAGAAATTCCAATTTGGTCTTCTTTTTGTTGTTTTAACAGAACAACATATTCGACACCCTTAATCTGTCCAAGCAAATTTAAAACCAGTTCACCACGGCCATCCATATCACGATAATCATGACGATCTATGGTTGCCACCGCCAATCTGTTATGATAGAAAAATTCGGCATTCCCAGTAGCCTTGGCTTCGACCAAAACAGCCTTGCGTGGTTTATTGTTCATAATCTCGACAAGATGACGCACAGAAACCCCATCATTAACAAGATTTGCCATAATGGACAACGTTTCGGCATTTTTCACAAATTTGAACCGACCTGTGTCTGTTAAAATTGCACAAGACAACAAATCACGAACGTCTGCATCATCGTCCCATTTTGCATCCCGCATAAGGCGATACAAAACAACCGCCGCCGCATCAGCATTTTCATCATCAAAACACAAATCTGCGATTGGGTTTTCGTTTATATGATGATCGATTTCAACGACAAACTTGGCATCTTGGACAATTTTCAACGGCCCACCGATTTGATGTTCGGCGCCATAGTCAACCAACACGGCAACATCCACAGGTTCCATTAAATCCAACTTGGACCAACAATGTGCAAATTTACGTAATGGGATATTATCAAGATAGTCCGGTGCATTTCCATCATATATGCATGTGCATTTCACGCCATAATTTTTTTCAATTAAACGTCCCAATGCCAACACCGAACACAATGCATCACCGTCTGGATTTTTATGTGCCATAATCGCAACGCTTGAGGCATTGCGCAATTTATCATCAAAAATCTTTATTTTGTTTTTCATTTATCCCAGTGCAATATCTTCTAAGAAAAACTGAGGTGTCACCCGACCGTTATATTCGTTTTTCTTTAATTTGCCCAATACTGTTATTTTAGTGTTTGTATTTGCATCGTCCAGTAAAAAATCACCAACCGGGGTTCCCATCAAATTAAACCCAACAAAAGACAATTGGTTGCCCCTGCTTGTTGAAATCGCCCCACGCAGATGCGCCCCCTTACCCATTGGCGTTGCAAAGCGTAATTGTCCACCATGTAAAACAAATGTTGGTTCTGGATTTCCCTGGCCAAACGGTTCCAACACAGACATCTTGTCAATCAAGTCCATCGTTGCACCCGACGCATCTAATTCTGCATCAACCAGAATTTCGCCGATTGGCGATTTCCCATCAAGTTGATCTTGAACCGATTTTTCAAGAAATGCGCAAAATTCTGCTTCTTTATCCGCCGGCAAAGAAAATCCAGCGGCCGCCGCATGACCACCACCTTCGGTTAAAATGCCCGCCGCCAGTGCCTGGTGTATAATCGCCCCCAAATCAACACATGCAATAGAACGTCCCGACCCGTTTATAACACCATCACATTTTGTCGCAACACAAGATGGTAAATTATACCTGTCTTTTAAACGACCAGCGATGATTCCCATTACGCCACCATGCCAATTATCGCCACACACGAACAAACTGTGCCGACCAGACGCACAACATTCGTCTGCCAATTCTGTTGCACGCAACATAATCGTATTTTGAATATCTATGCGTTCTTGATTCATTTCGTGCAAACGATTTGCCAAATCAGCCGCAATCAATGGATTATCTGTTAACAATAATTCCAATGCAGGTGCCGCAGAATCAAGCCGTCCCGCCGCATTAAGGCGTGGTCCCAAAACAAAACCTGCCGCATATACCGATGCGTGTTTTACACCTGCAACATCCATCAATACCCGCAGTCCCAAATTTTGACGTTTGTCCAGAATTTTAAGACCCGCCGTCACAAATGCACGGTTTTGTTTAATCAACGGCATCGTGTCACAAATTGTCCCCAACGCAACCAAATCAAGATAATTACGCAAATCCGTACTTTCAATTTTTTCACGCATATCATCGGGTATATCACGCAACTTTAATTCACGACGCAATGCGACCAGGGTCATAAATGCAACCCCGACCCCCGCCATATATTGAACCCCGGACGTATCATCACTGCGTTTAGGGTTAACCACAGCATCAGCGTTCGGCAACACATCATCTGGGGAATGATGGTCGGTCACAACAACCCGCATACCACTCTCTTTGGCATGTTGAACTTCACTAACGCCACTTATTCCACAATCAACAGTTATCATAAGTTTTGCGCCACTTGCCACAATTTCATTAATTGCAGAAATGTTCAATCCGTACCCTTCGCCATCACGTGTCGGCAAATGCCATATAATATCACATCCCAATGTACGCAGATATTTAACCATTATCGCAGTTGCGGTTATTCCATCAACATCGTAATCGCCGTATATTGCAATTTTGTCGTGCGCCAGAATTGCATCTGCGATAATACGCACAGCAACATCCATATCAGCCAAACACGATGGATCCGGCATATATTTAACACTGGGATTTAAAAATTCTTGTATATCTGCAGAATCTACAATCCCACGTCGTTCAAGAATTTTTTCAATCAAATGGTCGGTTGCATATGTATCATTCGCCGAATTTTCATACGCATCGATAACCCATGCCCGACCAAGCATGGATTTTTCAACTATCTTTTTCACTATATACTCTTTTTTTATTATCAAGAGTATTATAATCTAAAATTATTCAAAAAGCAAAGGCAGTATTCCGTCAATAATTTTTCCGGCCGTCGGCACGGCATTATACGCCGCAGTACGCACCCCAGAAGATGCCGCCACAGCCTTTGGTTCATCTAATATAACCAACAAAACATATTGTGGTGAATTTATCGGGAACACCCCGGCAAAAGCGGTCAAATTACGCAACTTGTCAATTTTACCATTTGCGTCACGCTTTTCCGCCGTTGCCGTTTTACCACCGATTTCAATACCCTTGATTCGTGCTTTTTGACCACTGGTTTCTTCGGTGATACGGAACATAATCTCACGCAGTTTGCTGGATATTTCTGGATCCAACACACGTTCGCCATTAACCGCCCCCAACGATCTTTTCTGCAATGTTGGATAAACATATATACCGCCATTTGTCATTGCATTCACCGCCAACAATAAATGCATTGGCGTCACCGATATACCATGTCCAAAGGCAACCGTTGCACGTTCCACCGGACCCCATTTGATTGGCATCAAAGATTTTTCTGTGGTTCCAAATTCCAAATTCAATTTTTCATCAAGATGCAAACGATGCATAAATTCTTTTTGGGCGCCATCCGGCAAATCAAGCGCAATTTGTGCACTGCCACTGTTGCAAGAATGCAACATAATTTCATCCGCATTAAGTTTTGGACGTGGCGGTTTAAACGAACGCACATCACCAATTGTTGCCGCAGTACGCCCACGAGCATCAAGAACCTTATACGGCTTTGCGACAAAGTATTCTTTGTTATTGATACCATTTTCATATGCCAACGCCGTATTAAACACTTTAAATATCGATCCCATTTCATACAGTGCACGCATCGGTTTAAACATACGATTTGCAACCGGATCTGCCCCTTTGTTTTCTGGATCGAAATCGGGCAACGACACCATGGCGACCATTTCCCCAGTCCGAGAATTCATAAGCAACCCCATCGCACCCTTGGCATTATATTTATCCATTGCAATAGACAATTGTTCATAGAAAACCGTCTGCACTCGAGAATCAACCGACAGCCGCAACGGATCAACATTTTGAACAAGATATTCATCAAATGTGCGTTCGGCACCTTCAAGCCCATGATTGTTTGCACCAACAAACCCTACAACATGTGAAAACAATCTTCGCTTTGGATATTTGCGCATCTGCACAGGTTCAATATCAAAACCATATATCTTGGAATCTTTAACCAACTTGCGATGTTCATCACTTGCATTTTTTTCCAGATACACAAATCGCCGCCCAGAATCAACCAGCGCAATCGCATTTTGCAATGTATATTTATACGGCAAAATCTTGTGAATAAGTTCCGCCGCCGCATCTTTGTCTTTGGACTGTATCGCATGCGGTCGCACAATAATATGCCCAGACATAATATCCTTGGCTAATATGTCTTTGCCATTTCTGTCCACAATATCTGCACGTGAAACAACCCCAGAATCATCTGCAAATCTGCGAACATCGTTTCCGCACGCACCTAAATACAATGTGCGCACAATACATAATCCAAACAAAAGATAAAACGAACAAAAAATAAAAAACAAGCGGCCCGAATTTTCACGTGGAATATACACGTCTTTTAATTTGTGTTGCAAAATATCATGGCCGACTTCAAACATTATTTTCTGTCCGGTAATTCGTCGATTGTTATATTTTTATGAAACCCGATTGTTTCGGCACGTGGCATATTTGTCGTCACCCGATCCCGCAACGACGTCGGTAAAACCAGTTCTGCGAATTTCGTTTCATCAATTGCGATTTGACGATTAGTTGCCAAAATCTCTGTATGAACACGTTTAAGCACACGATTTTGTGTTCTGTAACACACCTGCAACACGACCGTCATAACGACCGCCGCAATAAGCAGACATATACCGATGTGAAACATTTTCTCGTCTTCGTTCATATCCCACACACCAAATTTTCTAATTATCTTTCTTTATTTTCATAAAAAAGTAAGAATACTTCCCTGTTCTTATGACTATATAAGTTTATCATAAATTCTGTAAAAAGCGAATCATTGAATTTACACCGTTCAACCGCCCCGCCCCAATGTTTATGTCCAGCGCCCGAAACAGCCCCATTAAATTCATCTGGCGAATTTCATCTGGCGATTTGCCGTCAACCAAAGAAATCATTATTGCAACAATTCCGCGCACAATCGCCGAATCGGCACGTCCATAAAAACGATTCCCAGACCGGCATATTTCGACACGTGATGCACACCCGGTTATCTCGGTGCAAACTGCATCATCTGGCACAGATGCAATATGTGTGCCCAAATCCATGACGGTCTCTAGTTTCATAACGGGATCGTCAATTGCCGACAATAAACTTTTAATGTCTTCATATGTCATTTTGATTACCAACCTTGGTCCGTCAAATCTAATTCCAGCCGTGCCGCATCCGACATCATAGACAAATTCCATGGCGGATCCCATACCAATTCTACACGCACCGGCATTTCCCCAGCCACAGATGCAACACCGTCTTTAACCTGGGCAAGAATTTCTTCCATCATGGGACACGTGGGACTTGTGAAAGTCATTTTTATAACTGTTTCTTTATCGCCAATATCGATATCATACACCAAACCCAAATCCCAGATGTTCACCGGAATTTCTGGATCATAAATTTTTTTCAATGCATCGATAATATCATTACGTGAAACGGACATCTATTTAACAATCCCCCGTATAATATCGACAACTTGTTCTGCATCTGTCATTGTATTCCATGGCCCCACAGATATACGTATCGACCCCGGAATTCCCATTAAATCATGTATCCACGAAGCACACATATTACCGACACGCAGACAAACGCCCGCCGCACCAACCAACGACCCAAAATCTAATACGTGCATGTCATCAACAACGAACGAAATAATTTTTGCATCTTGGCGTGTAAGTAATTTTATATGTGGAATTTTTGATAACCCATCATATATATAAGACAGAATATCCGCCCCCCCATACCAATTGCGCCACGCATCAATTGCAAACGGCAACCCACAAATTTGAGTCAACGGCAACGTCCCGGCCTCAAATTTATTTGGCGATGTATCAATGTTCCATGTATCGCCAGATATTGTTTGCACCATGCCACCACCAAATTTATCTGGCGCCCAACCATCTGGTGATTTTATATACATGACACCGATACCAGTATTACTGCCGATTTTGTGTCCAGAAAAGCACAAAAAATCACAATCCCATTCCGCCACATTAATTGTACCGTGTGCGACATACTGTGCGGCATCAACAATTGTTATGACGTTTGGATTTTTACTGCGTGCATTTTGAATAATTTTTTTAACATCTTGTGGAACACCCAATACATTAGACATAGCCGTTATAACCATCACGTCTGCACTTGGCACCCGTTCCAAATCAATATCATAATTTTCTGTTAACGGTATTTTTACCAGTTCTGCATGTCCCCCACGAACAGTGTTTTCCCATGGCATACGTGCACTGTGATGATCAATATCCGACACCGCAATTGTTTTTACATCACGTGTTCCCCGTACGATATTAACAATACGATTCATCGCATCGGTTGTCCCAGACGTAAATATAACCTGGTTCGGCTTGGCACAAATAAAATCAGCAACCGTCGCACGTGCATTTGCCAGCATTTCGTCCGCCGCCGCCGCACGCGCACACACCCCCCGCCCCGTGTTAGCATACGAATTTAATAAAAAGTCCCGTTCTGCATTAATCACGACATCGGGTTTTAATGCACTGGCCGCCGCATCTAAGTATATGATTTTATTCATTTATGTTTTCTCTTGCTTTTTTTGACGATTATAATACACTTTGGGCGAATATCAACAACCAAGGAGAAAAAAAGATGGCATTAAAACACGCAAATGATGCAAACTTTTCAAGTATGATTAGTGATGGCATAACATTGGTTGATTTTTGGGCGACTTGGTGCGGTCCGTGCCGCATGTTCGGTCCAATTTTTGAAGCCGTATCAGACAAGATACCCGACGTAGATTTTGTTAAATTTGAAATTGACGACGTCAACAGACAAACACCGGCCAAATACGGAATTCGCAGCATCCCAAGCATATTGGCGTTCAAAGGTGGCGAATTGATCGAAGCAAGAACCGGTTTAATGGATGAAGAAACCGTTATTCAATGGATAAACGAATTAAAGGCATCGTAAAATGGCAAAGAAAGATTTCAAAAAAATAGAATTACCACCGAAATATGTTCCAAAAAAATCTGAACCATATATGTGTCCAGAACAGTTGGCATATTTCTATCACCTGTTGTTGAATCAAAAGCAAGAATTGCAAAGCAGCAATGGTTCCGTGCTGAATTCTGTGCGTATGGCCGAAAAAGCCAACAGCGATGGCGTTGGTGACGAATCAGATAGCGCACAATTCGAACAAGAAGTCACGATGAACTTGCGTATGAGCCAACGTGATAACAACCTGTTAAAAAAGATTGATGCCGCATTGGCACGTATGGACGAAGGCACATATGGATACAGTGTTGTATCTGGTGAAGAAATTGGTATTCAACGAATGCTTGCCCGACCATTGGCAACGATGACCGTCGAAGAACAAGAAGAATACGAACAAAGAAAATAAAAAAACCGCCCGAACGGGCGGTTTTTTATTTCTTTTTTCCGGCGGGCTTTTTTACCGGGGCTTTTTTCTTTGTCGCCGGTTTTTTTGGTTCCGCTTTTTTAACTGGTTCAACCTGGGGTTTTTCTTCTGTTTTCATTTCTTTCTTAAAAACATTCAACCCATCGGCCAGATTTTTCATCATGCCAGGTATTTTGTTGTGTCCAAACAGAATCGCAATCAACACAACAATAACAAGAATTTCCATCCAACCAAATCTACCGAACATTTTTATCTCCTTTTACTGAACACTATTTTGCAACATAGCAATCAAGTCCATCGGATTTTGCATTTTGGCAAAAACCATTTGCATCATTTGACGTGCTGAAAGCTACACGCAATCTGTATGTAGTTTTACCATTTGGCAACTGGGCCGCCAAAATCACGAATTGGTGACCTTCGAACAAACTTTTATGTCCGGCACGCATTTGGCGTTCTGCACTTTCTGCTGCTGCCCGTGTTCCATAAGAACCAAATTGAACATACCATGAACCACGTGGTGCGGCCGCTGCCTTGTTCACAGACGGTTTCTGTTCTGGTTGAGCCGCCGGTTTAGCCACAGGTTTTGGTGCCGGCTGCACAGCCGGTTTTACCACAGGCTTTGGTTGTTCAACCACAGGTTTATCTGGATTAAACGTGACATCTTTTCTGTCTGCGACGACACGCACTGGGACGCCATTATTTTCCACCACAGGCATTGGTGCCGGTTTGGGTTCTGGTGCCGCCCCAGGTACAGGTGCCGGTCCAGGCTTTACCGCTACGGGTTCAACGGGCACTGGTTTTGGTGGAACGTTTAATGTGTCATTTGGTCTGGCAATCGAATCGGGGGTCACAACCTCTGGTGCATCAAGATTTATTTCGACAGACCGTGAAGAATCACTGCCTATTGTGCGGATAATAATATATACCGCCAAAATAACAATCACCAGCCCCAGTCCCATCAAAAGCCACGGCTTGCGTGGACGTGGCGCAGCAAACGGTGTTGTTTCCGGCAATGTTTCAACCGGCGTATCATCATCCAGATCTAATAAATCCAAATTGTTTTCTTCGTTATCCATGTGACATTCCCCCCATTTGTTAATGTCATTATTATATCATAATTTTAGGCATTTACAAAATGTAATCGACATGAATAATAATTATTCTGGCATTTGCCCAAAATGTGGTGGAACAATTAATTTATGATTTTCTTCGACAATTGGTTCCGTTTCGCAACTGCGTGCACACCCCATCACAGAAATCGCAATCACACCCAATAAAACAATAGATATCACTTTTTTCATATTTTAGATTCCTTATCTTTCTTTTGTATATGGGCGAAAATTCGCCCATATACCTTTTATTATAACGGCATCTTAATTGCGTCTTTCATTTGTGCAATAAATTCACTTAATGCGATTGTTGCCTGATCAGAAGATCCGAAACGACGCAATGTTACCGTTTTATCTGCCATTTCTTTATCACCAACGACTGCGATAATTGGCGTTTTTGCTAATGATAATTCACGAATCTTGTAATTCACTTTTTCATCACGCAAATCAGCACGAGTGTAAACACCAGCTGCACGCAATTGTGCTACAACTTCGTTTGCATATTCGGCTTGTTTTTCTGAAATTGGTGTCACTACAACTGGTTCTGGCGACAACCACAATGGTAAATTACCACCGGTGGATTCAAGCAATACGCCCATAAAGCGTTCAATTGACCCTAACAATGCACGATGTAACATAATTGGACGGTGTTTTTCACCATCTTCACCAACATAAGACAAATCAAATCGTTCTGGCAAATTCATATCCAATTGCACCGTTCCGCACTGCCATATACGCCCCATAGAATCTTTCAAATAATTATCTATTTTTGGACCATAAAATGCTGCATCGCCTTCGGCAATTTCGTATTCAATGCCGTTTGCATCCAGTGCGTGTTTTAATGCACCTTCGGCTTTATCCCACACTTCGTCTGAACCGATACGGAATTCCGAATTTGGACGAGTTGCCAATTTCATTGATATTTTATCAAAACCAAACTTGCCGTAAATATCTTTAATAAATTTCAAAATTTTTACGACTTCTTCTTCTAATTGTTCTTCGGTACAGAAAATATGAGCATCGTCCTGTGTAAACTCACGAACACGCATCAACCCAGACAAACCACCTGCCGCTTCATAACGACAAACCTTTCCAAATTCAGCCAAATATAATGGCAAATCTTTATAAGATTTAATACCTTGACCGAATACCAACATTCCACCTGGACAAGACATCGGCTTTACACAGAAAGTTTTACCATCTTGTGTTTTACCAGAATAATTATGCGCACCATATTTTGCCCAGTGTCCCGAACGTTCCCACAAACATCTGTCCATAATGGATGGCGTTGAAATTTCCAAATAACCTGCCCGTTCCTGACGTGACCGCAAGTATTCGATCAATTTGCGATAAATGCGATATCCATTATTATGCCAAAATACTGCACCCGGTGCATACTCTGGTTCGAAATGGAACAAGTCCATATCTTTGCCAAGTTTACGATTATCACGTGCAGCGGCTTCTTCCTGCATTTTAAGAAATTGATCTAATTCTTCTTTGGATGCAAATGCGTCAACATAAATACGTTGCAACATTTTATTTTTTGCGTCGCCCTTCCAGTATGCGCCCGCAACTGTTCTTATTTTAAATCCATCACGTGGCAAATCTTTACTTGATTCAACGTGTGGTCCACGACACAAATCTGTAAAGTCACGGAAAGTATAAACCGACAATTGTTCACCCGCCGCATCATATTCGTTCAACCATTCCATTTTATATGGTTGGAATTTAAACAAACCTTTTGCTTCGTCCAGACTTACAAAACGTTGTTCAAAACGACCATTTGATTTAATCAGTTCGCGCATTTCCTTTTCGATTTTTGCAAAATCTTCCTCGCTAAATCTGTGTTCGGTATCAAAATCATAATAGAACCCGTTTTCAATTGCAGGCCCCCCAGCAAATTTAACGTCAGGATATAATTTTTGCACAGCTGCCGCCATAACATGAGCCAGCGAATGACGAACCGTTTCAATTGGATAAGACATAATAATTACCTTCTTTTATATGTGTATTTGTTTAATTTTTTGTTTTTTGATTATAGCACGTGCAAATAAAAGCACAATTAGAAATTACACCCCCGCAGGGGTTGTTGTAGTTGTTATAAAAACAAATAATTTTTTAAACATAACACCCAGATTATATTCACTTTTTTTGCTTAAGTAAAGAAAAAAACCGCCATTTTGGCGGTTTTTTATTAAAATTTTCTATAATTGTCGCAAATCATTATTGTTTATCGTCTTATAGCCCTTGTCGCTAGGGGTCGTAAATTGAACTCCAATTGCATTTGGTTGTGAAAAATACAACATCTGCATTGGTGGCAAAACTTCGGTCAATTTTTCTGCGATTTGCTTCGTACGCAAAATATCCGTCTTGGACGTATATTTAGTTAATGCATCTGTATTTACATTAACCCCCGTAAACGGAGTCCATTGCGCCACACCATTTACCATTTCGACCATAAACGGTATTGTGTTTTTGTTATGCTTTGCAACAACAACCGCATGGCCATCTATATTAACGATGTTTTCCACGATACCACCTGTTGCCTCAATCGGCACCAATTCAATCGGTGCATTGTTAACACGTCCAATTGTTTCACCAGCACGTGATTTGATACCCAAAAACAAATCAAGGTTAGCATTTGGTATATTGATTTCGACCGACTTGTTGCCTTTATCCCCAGACAACAACAATGCGGCGCCAACCCCAAGTCCTGCAACACCGGCCCCAATTGCTGCCGCAGACAAACCCGACACTCCGCTTTTTTGGTTTGATTGCGATGCCGCATTACCCGACGTTGTCGACGCCACGCTTTGTTGATTAATGTTTATCATTTCTGGCGCTGCTGCACCTGCCCCGCCCGAGACATTATCACCAACCCCAGAATCTGTGACTAACTGTATTATTTCATCGATACTTTGCACACCCATATCATTGCTGCCACCGTTTCCGGTATTACCAATTGTTTGTGTCGCCCCAGGTTGATCGCCCGACACATTTTGCCCATTTGGTCGTTGCACTATAAATGGTGTTCCTGTACCACTTGTTGCCAAATCTGCCGTACCATATGCGGTCGCCGCCAACCCCAAAGGATTAAACACAACGTTGCTGGCATTTAACACAGTCAACGTAACAACGGACGTCCCAGCACCACTAACAAGACGCAAAGTATCGCCAACCTTGTATCCATTTTGAACCAAGTATTTTGCTAATTGAGAATTGGTTGCAAAAGCTTGTCCATTAAACGTCACCCCACTAACAAAACTGTTCGGCGTTAATATAGAATTTGCACCACTTGTTGACGCCACATCTTTCAGCATCACAGAATTATTATTCATATTGCCAACGATACGAACCTCTCTGGTGGTACCGTTGTGAACATTTTTCAGAACGTTTTTCGTTTCAATCATAGAAGAACCAACCGTTGCAAACGCCTTTAATAAACCGCCCGCAATCATAGCAATATCGCCACCGGTTCTTAATTTTTGCCAACCCTGTTTCATCTCTTTGATTTGGCAATTTCCACGTTCATCGCAAGTCCACACATCTTCGTCTTTCAGCCAATCCCAGAATTCATCTTCGGCTGGGACTTTTTCGCTGACTCTTGCAAACAATTTTGCAAACGATTCGTCGATTGTCTGTTTTTCTGCATCGCTTAAATCCTTTTCGTAATTGACCATTTGTTGCAGATTTTCTTTCAACAAATCTGTCGCACACGACACATCATCGCCAGTCATACAAGCATTCATTTTTGATGCAAATTCTTCTGTATACACTAAATATGTTGTTCCAACTTTTGATGCAATCACTGCGGTTCCACCGGCAATAGTTAACCCAGAACCAATCGACGCCACCAGCGCAAGCGCCCCAGGTGCCGCCGCCCCCCCAGTAAACACCGTAAGTGCCGCAGCCGCCACCACAGTGACAATAGTTCCGCCGACTTCTATTCCTTTTTGTAAATTTGCTGCCTTGACGGAATCTGGCAAAACACAAAGATTTTTATCGGCATCCCATTTAATTTCTTGGCATTCTGGACACGTGGTTGCGTTTTGTTGCTTGACAAGATTGCACCCTTGCTCGTTAAGTCCCATACAACGTTTGCCATCGAACGAACCATCAGATGCGACACATGAAATCCCCTGGTACCCGCCATTAGAATACTTTTCCCATGCTTCGGCTAAATCATCAAAAACAAAATCAACTTCTTCGCCATTAACAAAACATTTTAAAACATCGTCTGTTTTGTTTCTTTTGGATACACATCCGCCACCCGTGTATTTGATATCGCCTTGGTTACAACTGAAACTTGTGACGTTGTTTAATTTTGTTTTAACATATGCCTCAACAGACGCAACCAATGATGCATTTCCCATCACTTGAATATCACGACAAAATGCGAAATTATTCACCCCCTGGGCTTCGAACGGATTTTTCAAATCTTCTTTTTTGGAAATAACATCTATTGATACATGACACGACCCGCCGCTTAAATCATTTACAAAATTTGCCGCCATACTGAAATCGTTTAAATCACTGTTTATATCTGTACATGTTTTTTCATCTTTGGTATTACAACTTGCCGGGCTGCAAACTGTTCCAGTTCCCGAATTTACCTGTACACATGATTGCTGGCTATATCGAACACCGTGCAATCCATAACACACCGCTGACACAACACTATTACGACGTGTCTTATCAAAACTTTCTTTGGCATCATCAAAATGCACTTCGTAATACTGATTATTTTTTTGCGACACACACGGGATAAAATCATCGTTTCCATGTGCATCCCAATTTTTTTCTTCCCATGCACAAATAATATCTTTTTCTTCCCCGGCACTTGCATCTTTGTGATGAACTAATTTTCGTGCCAACGCCCACGCATCACGACCATTTACGTTAATTGATTTAAATTCGTTATCAAAACATACGCCACCGCCACTTTTACACACATGTTTGAAATCGACCGTTGACTTTTCAACAATCATATTTGCAAAAACCTGGCACTTGGCTTTACCAACATCTGTGGCAACATTCCACCCGGCAATGCCACACACATCCATAACGTCATTTGCACTTATTCCGGCACCATGACCAGATTCCGTCTTTTGAACGATTGCCTCTACTACTGCCGTGCGTTGCCCAGCATCTACCAATTGAGAAACAACATCGCGCACTGCATTTGCCGTTGGATATATATTGGCAAAAGCTGGCATTGCGAATAAAGCGAACACCGAAAACATTATTCTTTTCATCATTTTGCCAACTCCCTTTCGCAGTTATCCGCCACAGATGACACTTTTTTAATTGCACTTATTTGTGTCGCATTAAATACGGTCGCCGCCTCAGAAGCCACCGCAGACGTTCCAGCCAAAACATTTGATGCCGTATTTAAATTCTTTTCTTTGGTTTTACCGATATCACTGTTGTCGTCACGCACCTTGTCTGTATTTGCCGCCACCGAAGCAGCCGTTCCAAAAGCCCCTGTCGTTGCGCCAACGATGCTCGACCACATTGCGCCAGTTGCACGATTATCAATTTTGGACAAATCGACAGTGTCGTATTCAGCACATATTGCAATTATATTTTCAGCATTACCAATATCACGACGTGACAAGCGTGCCTGCATTATACTGTCACGCAAATCTTTGACAGACTTTTTACAGTTTTCTATCATTGTTGCCAAATCTTCATCAACCTTGTTTTTACCAGCAATAACCGCACCCGCAACATTCGTCACAGTTCCCCCTGCCATTAATCCCGTTCGTATATTCCCAAGATTTTTTGATTCTTGTTCTAACTTGTCTATTTGTGACTGATATTCGCTGGGTGTTTTTGCATTAGCCAATGCGGCTTCGACTTCTTTCTTGAAAGCATCAGCTTCCGCTGATGATGGATGGTCTTTTTCGTTTTGTTCCACAGATTCTTCAAGTCTTGCCAGCAAATCTTCTATTTCTTCATCTTTCTCTGCCTTGGTCAAGCCGACAACC
Source organism: Alphaproteobacteria bacterium (assembly GCA_017616975.1). Lineage (GTDB taxonomy): Bacteria > Pseudomonadota > Alphaproteobacteria > Rs-D84 > Rs-D84 > Enterousia. Next base: position 1,974 of record JAFZXC010000008.1, on the reverse strand, counting down.
GTTGCACCAACGTTTACCGCCGTACCAACACCGGTAATCCCAGTGTTTATTCCGGCCATCGTTTTTAACGGTGCTAATTTAGATGAAATACCACCACATGCAGATTTGGTATTGTTTAATGCGATATCAATGTCTAAAACCTCTGCCCGAACAGAAAAAATCGACATCACAGCAATAATCGTGACAAGAAACCTCACAGTCGTCCCCCTACCTACTATATCATGGATATATTTTATCATAAACCACCCCTCAAAAAAAGAATAAAAACACCGCCAAAAAGGCGGTATTAACATTGCGTATGCATAAACCTAGCCTGCGATAAACGGATAGTCAATAATTGATCCGTACAGTACCGCAAAAAAGAAACACACCGAACCTGCGATACAAAACAGATGCCACACAGCATGACTGAATTTTAATCGGCGCCATACATAGAATATAACCCCGAACGAATATGACAATCCACCGGCCAGAATAAACCACAAACCACGTGGTGAAATATGCGTCAACATATATGGCAAAATTAACAACAATGTCCACCCCATAGCAAGATATAATGCGACCGTACTTTTGGGTTGTTGATGCGGATTACGAATTTTTACAAACGCACCATATAATGTAATAGCCCAAAGAAAACCAAACACTGTCCAACCCACTGGCCCGCGGCAATTCACCAACATAAACGGCGTGTATGTGCCGGCAATCAAGGCATAGATGGCGATATTATCCCAAACTTCGAAAAAACATTCGCCCCGTCTGCCAATCAGTGCATGACACATTGTTGAACCCAAATATAACGCAATCATTGTTGCACCAAATATCGCACAAGAAACTACCGCCCATGCATCACCTGCAATTGCTGCATAAACAACAAGCAACACAAGTCCGGCAATTGCAAGACCAATTCCAATACCGTGGGTTAAAACGTTCAACGCCTCTTCGCCATGCGTGCTTGGGCGTTCCCAACGAAAAAGTCCCGTTGCCCGTAAGGCCTTTAATACACGACATGCATGCGAATCACATTTAACTTCTTTCAGTCTTTTTCGAATCATTGGTTTTGATTTCGTCATTTTATTTATCCCCCCCCTATTTTGTCTTGAAATCACAAAGTTTGATGGGGTTTATTTTTACGTTTGAAAAATCACCACGCATATTTTTTATTTTTGTTATATATTCTGGTTTACCCATCATATCTTCCAACACCAAACGTTGTGATTCAAAATGCCCCCGTCCAAATATACAAAACACTGTATCATATTTGTTTAATGCTGCCGCTATATTTTCCAACATAAATATATCACGACCAAATTTATCAACATATGCAGACATCTGTTGGTAAATGTTTCCATTACTGTTTGGTCCCCCAGACCCAAAAACCTTGCACAGATCGTCTTCTGTAATTTGATTATCTGGGAACCCACGATTTATAACATCAACATATTGCGACTTTGATAAATCTGCAAACACAACTGGAACGTTTTGTTTTGCAGCGACGCCCACAGCATAAGCAAGTGTGTTATCTTCGTATCCATGCCAATTAAATTTTCGATCATAGTCAGCATTTTCCATTTCTGACAAAAAAACATCTGGTTTTATTCCAAAATCATCGGCAAAACACATGTCAACCATATTAAAAGATATGTTTTTTGTATGGTCATCACACATATAAACCAGTGTTTTATTATCACGTTTGAAAACTGCAATATATGCAGAATTACTTGCGAAACATTTAGATTGTTCTGAATCTTTCCATTCACGATACAAATCGAAATTCGGTTTAAATTGCATTTTTTATCCTTTCTTTCACCATGTCCCCACCCATAACTTGCATGATTGAATACAAATCTGGTGTGTTTATACGTCCCGCCAATGCGACACGCAGATTCATTGCCACATCACCATTTTTAATTCCAGTCTTTTCTGCAACTGCGACAATTTTATTCCACCATGTATCTTTATCATCTGCGGGATTAT
>JAFZXC010000007.1 GCA_017616975.1 Alphaproteobacteria bacterium | reverse complement strand
ATACGAAATTCACGTGGCGCTTCGACATTTATTGGTGGGTTATGAAAAATATTATCTATAAATTGCTTAATTACCATTCGTTCTGCCTTTTATCATTTTCTTATCTAGTATGTAATTTATTATACGCACGAATCCGATCTTGTTGACGATTATAAAATCTTATTGCTTGCATATATGCACCCTCTTTTGCAGTATCATTGTCCACAGGAAAAGTGAATTCTCTAACCTTGTGATTTTTATATGTCACCATAATCGTATATGCCTCAACCTGTTCACCCGCATCGACATACTGCTCTGTGAATTTGCGTGGATATGTGACCTCTATTGGTGTCGGAGTGAAAATATTTGCTATGAATGCCTGTACAGTTACCATTTGTTTATACCCCGCTTTCTACTATGCGTCTGTTTCCATTATTTGTTTCCCCCCGGAACGCCACCCTGTTGTTGCATGCGTTGCATAACGGCCTCCATTCCGCCCATGCGTTGAATCATGGCCATTTGTTGTTTCATTTTAGTGTATTGTTTAATGATGTGTTCTACATCACGCACTGTGCACCCAGCCGTTTCAGCAATACGAGTTTTTGCGTTGGCAAAAATCTTTTCTGGTTCACTGCGTTCGGCAACCGTCATGGCTTCCAGTATTTTGATTTGTGCATCCACACTGCCGTCTTTGATTTTTTCCTTCATAGCGTTAACAGCACCCGACATCCCCGGCACCATTTTTAACAGACCGCTAAAATTGCTCATTTTTTTGATTTGTTTCAATTGTGCCAACATGTCGTTCAAATCAAATTCGCCCGACATCATGCGCTGGGCAGTTTCTTTCATACCCGATGGCATTTTGGGTTCTTTGACATCATTTTCGATATTCGCATCCGTATTTATTGGTGCAGCTTTCTTTTTTCCAAAACCAAACATATATCACTCCTTTTTGTTCTTTAATTTTATTTTAATGATTTTGATTTGTCCAGATACTTCTTTAAATACCGGCCAGTAAGCGACTGTTCATTTGCGGCAACCTGTTCCGGCGTTCCCGCTGCGACCAAGGTTCCCCCATTAACACCACCACCAGGACCCAGATCAATAATCCAATCGGCTGTTTTGATAACTTCCAGATTGTGTTCAATGACAATAACTGTATTTCCGGCATCTACTAATTCGTGCAACACAGACAGCAATAATTTTACATCTTCGAAATGCAACCCTGTTGTCGGTTCATCCAAAATGTAAATTGTTTGACCCGTACTGCGTGCTGCCAATTCTTTGGACAACTTTATACGTTGCGCTTCGCCGCCCGACAAATCAAGCGAACTTTGCCCAAGTTTGATATAATCCAAACCGACACGCCGCAATAATTCCAATTTGCGTTTAATCTTTGGCACATTTATGAAATAACGATAAGCTTCTTCGACCGTCATATTCAAAACATCAGCAATTGATTTACCCTTGTACTTTACTGCCAAAGTTTCTTCGTTATATCGGGTTCCATGGCATTTATCACATTCCACATAAACATCTGCCAAGAAATTCATTTCGATTTTGATTTGGCCGTCACCTTGACATGCTTCACATCGACCACCTTTGACATTAAAAGAAAAACGACCCGACGTATATCCACGAGCCTTGGCTTCGGGTAATTCGGCAAAGAAATCACGAATATCTGTAAACACCCCGGTATATGTTGCCGGATTACTGCGTGGTGTGCGACCAATTGGCGATTGATCGATATCGACAACTTTATCCACGTTTTCCATACCACGAATCACGTCATGCGCACCGGTTTCTATCTTGGAATTATACAATGCGCGCATTAACGCCGGATACAACGTATCTAATAACAAAGTCGACTTACCCGAACCCGAAACACCTGTCAATGCGACAAACATACCCAATGGAAATTCAACATCTATATTTTTCAGGTTGTTTTCACGGGCGCCTGTAATCACAATAGACTTTCCGTTCCCAGCACGCCGTTTTTTTGGCACATCAATTTTACGCTTTCCAGACAGATATTGTCCCGTCAACGAATCTTTACATTTAATAATTTTATCGGGCGTCCCAGCCGCAATAACATTTCCGCCATTGATACCTGCGCCACGACCAATATCCACCAAGTAATCCGCCGCCCGCATTGCATCTTCGTCATGTTCGACAACGATAACGGTATTATCTTTGTCGCGCAGCATTTTTAATGTATCTAGTAATTTATCATTATCGCTTTGGTGCAAGCCGATTGACGGTTCATCCAACACGTACAAAACCCCCGACAGTCCACTTCCAATTTGTGATGCCAAACGAATACGTTGTGATTCCCCCCCGGACAAAGTTCCCGCCATACGAGACAATGTCAAATATCCCAATCCAACATTTTGCAAAAATTGCAAACGACTTGTGATTTCACGCAGAATCATACGTGCGATATCGTTTTCTTTTTGGGTTAAATAGTTCGGCAAATCATTGAACCAGCGCACACTGTCGTCAACCGACATATCACAAACATCGATAATATCTGCACCATTAATTTTCACACACAGCGCCTGGATATTAAGACGCTTTCCGTGGCAAACCGGACATGGTTTTTCCGATTGATATTTAGCAATTTCTGCACGCATCATATCGGAATCAGATTCCCGCCAACGACGTTCAAGATTTGGAATTACGCCTTCGTATGGTTTTTCATACACAAACCCGTTCCAGTTTATTTTGATTGCTTCATCCCCAGTACCATATAAAACGATATTTTTTTGTTCGGCGGTTAATGTATGCCATGGCTTGCCCAATGGAATTTTGTATTTTCTGTGCAGCGCATCCAGTAAATGATCGTACTGGGTCAGCATGCCCCCACGTGACCACGGCGCAATTGCCCCACCCAAAATAGATTTTGATGGATCTGGGACGACCAAATCGGGCGACATATTTAATTGCACCCCCAAACCATCACACGCCTGGCATGCACCCATTGGCGCATTAAACGAAAACAGCCGGGGTTCTATCTTAGGAACGGTAAAACCACTTACCGGACAGGCATAATTTTGCGAATAAAGAGTATCTTCGTTCGTGTCCAGACGCCGCACCAAAACCGAACCTGGCACCAAACGCAATGAGCCTTCGAATGACGCATAAAGTCGTGAACGAAATTCTTCAACATCTGTATCGCTGGCATCTGTTCCTGGGATTGCCAATCTGTCAACAATCACGAATATATTATGCTTTTTATTTTTATCCAGCGGCGGCACCGACGCCAAATCGAACAATTCGCCATCGACAATCGCCCGAACATAACCCTGTTTTATCAAGAAAGCGATTTCTTTGCGATATTCGCCTTTGCGTTCCCGGACCAGTGGCGCCATAACATAAATTTTCGTTCCAGATGGAATTTTCATTGTCCAATCGACCATCTCGGCGATTGTCTGGGATTTAATTGGCAACCCAGTCACCGGCGAATGCGGAACCCCGATTCGAGCCCACAATAAACGAAGATAATCATAAATCTCTGTCACTGTTCCAACGGTGGAACGTGGATTTTTAGAAGTTGTTTTTTGTTCAATTGATATTGCCGGGGACAATCCTTCGATAGTATCCACATCGGGCTTTTTCTGCATATCTAAAAATTGACGGGCATACGAAGACAAACTTTCGACATAACGGCGTTGTCCTTCGGCATAGATAGTATTAAATGCCAATGACGATTTGCCCGAGCCAGACACGCCAGTAAAGACCACCAATTTATTTTTTGGTATGTCCAGGTCGATATTTTTAAGATTATTTTCGCGAGCACCACGAATTTTTATAACGCCACTCATAACACGACATAATATAAATCAAAAGTTAAACTTTTCAAGCCAACTCAGATAAAAACCGCCATGACGGCGGTTTTATTATTTGCTGGCCGGTTTCAGCAGGTTTTCAGGTGTTATTGCCACCTTGGCATTACGATTTGCCCGCACCGTTGGTGCCAACACCCCGTTCACCCAGAAATCAATTCCAGCCACATTACCGAACGTTCCACGATATCCGTTGCCCGCCGGCATATAGAATATATCACCTGGGAATAAAATCTGGCTTATTTCTTTTTTGCCCCGGGCATCTTCGATTTGAACCCATGTTCCAACTTCGCCTGCCGATTTATTTGCCTGTAATATAATTGTTGCGGTATCACGATTTTTAATACCAAAGCGTTCACGCACCGGTTGAGTATATGCGGGTTCGGTTGGTTCATTTGTTGCGACGATGGATGTACCATCTGCTAAATCGCCCGATTGATTATCACCACCAGAAAATGCGATAATCAACACCACAATCAAAACCAGCACACCGCCGGCAATACCCGCCGCCCATTTCCAGTGTGCGACAATATATTCCCATGCTTTTTTCAATGCCGGCACAATTTTTGCCAATTGCCGTTTTGCGCATTCTGTCCGTTTTGGTGCAAAAACATTTTCGTCGCTTGGGATACGACATTCGCTGACCAGACCCAATTCATGTTTTATTTTGTCCACGACGACCTGGGGATCCAAACCCAATTCAATTGCATAGTTCCGTGCAAAGCCCAAGATATACACAACCTCTGGCAAAGCGGCATAATTGCCATCTTCCAGTGCTTGTAAAAAGTCTTCACGAATACACAACTGTTTTGCGATTGTCTGCATTTCACGTTTGCGACGCCCCGTGGTTCGTGCATTGCGCAGCATTTCACCCGCCGTCATTTCGGCATTTTGTTTAATATCGATATTTGTATCATTAATAACTTCGTCCATTTTTGCCCCCGATTTATTAAACATATCATAGAATCTATATATTCAATTCGCAACCCCAAAATTTAGAAATTTCAGCCTTTAATTCATCTGGGGATGTCATACTGTTGACCCGAATACGAAAATCACTTGAATTAGGCATACCGGTGCTGTACCACGCCGCATGTTTGCGAAACATCATGACCGCCGTTTTATCGCCATAGTATTCAATTGCATATTGCAAATGCCGCAACACAACCGGGCCGATATTTTGTGGCACCGCCCCACCCGCAATTTCAGCCAATGCCCACGGACGTCCCAACAAACCACGTCCAATCATTATGCCAGAAAACCCTAAACCTTCGGCATTTTCCATATCTGCTGGCGTGCGAATATCACCGTTTGCAATGATTGGAATTGGTGCGCTGTGAACATCGGGCAATTGCGATTTACCAAGATAAAGTTGCGCCCGTGTTCGTCCATGCAGTGCGGCAAAGTGTACCCCGCAATCAGCCGCCACTTTAACCATGTCCATCCAATCGACATGTTTGTCATCCCATCCCAAACGGGTTTTTATTGACACTGGAATTTGCACTGCACGCACCACGGCGTTCATTATTTTTCCCGCCAAAACATGATCCCGCATAAGATACGCACCGGCATTGGCACGTGTTGCAACCTTTGGCACGGGGCATCCCATATTTATATCAATCCATTTGGCACCGGCGTCCTGTAAAATTTTTGCGGCATCCGCCATAAGATTTACATCGGCACCAAAAATTTGCGCACCAATTGCACCTTCGTCGTCATATTTATCAAAGTTTCGTGGGCAATTTTTGTGTGCTTCGACCAGCGAATGACACGAAATCATTTCTGTGACAATCGGCGATTCTGGTGAAAATTCACGAATAATGCGGCGAAACGGCTTGTCCGTGACGCCCGCCAATGGTGCAGCAAAAATTTGATTATTAGTAAACATTTGTGATATAATGACACGCATGAAGGAAAAAATCAAAAATTTCTTTGGGTTTATTGGGCGTGCATGGGCGGGTGGCGCACATGGCAAGTGGGGAATTATATGCACAGTGATTGCACTGTTTATGTTTATCCGCATGTTTTTGGGCGACATGAACATCCAACGCTTTGTGATAAACGCATGGAATTTGAACAGCGAACGCATTGAATTGGCGACCCAGCAACAGATTCGTGACACATTGGAACATCACTTGGAATTATTGCGCAATGCGTCGCCTGATTATATCGAAGAATTGGGGTTGCAATACCTGAACATTGGCGATCCAAAATTCCGCATTTTAAAGATTTAGAATACAAAGACTGGATTGCTTCGCAGGCTCGCAATGACAAACAACCCTTGTCATTGCGAGGGAGTGAAACGACCGTGGCAATCCATAATAATGACTGGATTGCTTCGCAGGCTCGCAATGACAATCGTTCTTGTTAATTCAAAAACATTATCGTCGCATTAAGATACGTTGCAAAACACAGCCATATTATGTACGGCCACACAAGGTATGATGCGGCCCGACTTATTGGACGAAAAGCACGTTCCATGTATATTGAAACAACAATCAGCATGACCAAAACCAACAACGCCAATGCCGCCATGTGCGCACCAAAAAAGATGATTGACCACAAAGCGTTCAATATCATTTGACCGAAAAACAGCCAATAAGCATGCGATTTATTTACCCGGGCCTTTTTATTTGATATAACCAAATACAACGCAATACCCAACAATATGTATAAAATCGTCCATGCGACACTGAACACCCATCCCGCCGGTGTCAGTGCAGATTTCAGCAACGAATTATACCACATGTTTGATGCGCCATGTGGTGTAAAGAATATGCCGATTATACCGGGTATAAACGCCACGATAATTGCAAATATAAAAGTAAAAAATTTTTTCATGTGTATTTCCCCTTTGGTTTGATAACACACATCATATTAACACGACAACCAATATGATGATACAGGAACAAAAACCGCCCCATTCCACTTTGTCATTGCGAACGAAGTGAAGCAATCCACTTCCATTTTGTCATTGCGAGCACAGCGAAGCAATCCAGTCATTATTATGGATTGCCACGGTCGTT
>JAFZXC010000006.1 GCA_017616975.1 Alphaproteobacteria bacterium | reverse complement strand
GCGATTTCGCGCAATGCGACAACCGTCAATTTGTCATCTTTTTTTTCAACCACTGCCTCTGCCCCACCGTTCAGGTCGCGAACACGTTGTGATGCCAACATGCCAAGTTCATAGCGGCTTTCTACATACGGCAAAGTGTCAGAATTTGTTGTGCGTGCCATAATTAAATCCTTTGTTGAAATCTTTGTAAGCCACGTTATAATGCCCCATGGACAGTCAAAATGCAAGAAGAAAATAATAAAAATGTTATTCAAACAATCACTTTCGGGTGCCGATTAAATGCGGTTGAATCCGAAAAGATTGCAAAAATGTTGCAAAACACGGTTGCGTCGGCAATCGTGGTTAACACATGTGCTGTCACCGGGGAAGCAGAACGCCAATCCGCCCAGTATGTACGCCGGATTGCGCGGGACAATCCACATGTGCCATTATTTATCACTGGTTGTGCAGCAACACATGATGTTGCCCCATTTGCCCAGTTTCCAAATGTTCGTGTAATTCCAAACGCCGACAAATTAAATCGTGATGCATATATACAGGCAATTGCCGACTTTGATTTTACCGATGCTGCGCCAGATATACACGTTTCCAACCCAGACACCCAGATGTCTAAACAATTTATCCAGATTCAAAACGGGTGCAATCATGATTGCACATATTGCATAACCCGCCTGTTGCGTGGACCATCGATTTCGTTCGAATACGCAGATATTTTAACAGATGCACGTAATGCAGTAAAAAATGGATACAACGAAATTGTATTAACCGGCATAGACAGCGCTTCGTACGTCAAGATTTACGATGGCAAACCATGGTTGATAAGTGATTTGTGCCGAAAACTGTTGGATGATGTGCCGGAAATCAAACGATTACGTCTGTCGTCAATGGACCCTGCATCACCCGAAATTTACAAGATTATCGACCTTATGCACGAAACCAAGCGTATGATGCCACATCTGCACCTGTCTATGCAATCGGGCGCCGATACGATTTTAAAGTTAATGCGGCGACGCCATACTGCAAACATGATACAAGACATTGTTGCATACGCACCCGACATCACGTTCAGCTGGGATATCATTTGCGGGTTCCCGGGCGAAACAGACGAATTGTTTGACCAGACACTGGATTTAATTGCAAAAACAAAACCAATTAAAATTCATGCATTTCCATTTTCACCACGTCCTGGAACACCGGCCGCCACAATGCCCGCCCAGGTCGATAAAAGTATTTCAAAACAACGTGTCAAGATTGTCACAGATGCGGCAACACGAAACCGTAAAGACTTTATGAACACGCAACTTGGACAAACAATATCTGTTTTGGTTGAAAACGATAATATCGGGCGGACACCGAACGATATTACGGTCAAAATTTTAGGCGACAATATACCAAACCGCACCATTTGCGACTGTAAAATTATTGGCATTGATAATGAAAATTTTATTGCCAATATATAAGCAACGTTGCTAACATACGAATATGAATATGAAGAAATTATTTTTCATCTTTGCATTGATTATGTCCAGTGTGGCAAATGCCGCAAGTGTCAAGGCTCCTGAATTTACAACACGTGCAAAATCGGTATTTTTAATAGATTTTGACTCGGGTGCGGAAATTGTTGCGAAAAACGCTGACAAATTAATGCCGCCATCATCGATGATAAAACTTATGACATTGGCAGTATTGTTTGACGAGATTAAATCGGGAAACTTGACGTTGGATAGTAAAATGCCCGTATCCGAAAACGCCGACTATAACAACCCGCATTGGTACCCAGCAAGCAAGATTTGCCTTGTCGCCGGCCAAGAAATAACTGTGCGAGATGCAATTTTGGGGCTTATCGTGTTGTCTGGGGGTGATGCGTCGGTCGTTGTTGCAGAAAAATTAGCGGGCGACGAAAACGCTTTTACCGCCAAAATGACTGCCAAGGCTCGAAAAATCGGCATGGAACAATCGACATTCGGCAATGCAAGCGGATTGCCCGACCCAAATAATCTGGCAACATCACGCGAATTGGCAACATTGGCAATACACATTATTCGTGAATATCCAGACTTGTACCCAATGTTTGCGACCAAGCGTTTTGAATTTGGTGATTATAAAACTGATTGGTGTCGTGATTGGGGACGGACACATACTGTGAATTATAATAAATTGCTGTTTACGATGGCTGGGGCCGATGGATTAAAAACCGGACATACCGCAGATGGCGGATACGGCATGGTGGCAAGCAGTCGTGTTGGCGGACGTCGTCTGGTTGGTGTCATCAATGGATTTAACGCACATGGGCATGATGCGTTGGCGGCAGAAATGAAGAAATTGTTAAACTTTGGTTATACCACTACGACAAATAAAACATACTATCGTCCGGGGGATACTGTTGTTGCGGTACCGGTTTGGTATGGTCGCACAAAGACAGTTAATGCAACTGTTAAACAACCATTTGCGGTCACATTACCGAAATCAACCCCCATAAGCCAGGTGCGTGTTCTGGCTCGGTACAAAGATCCGGTTGCCGCACCAATTATACCGGGTGACGAACTGGGCGAAATAATTGCTGAAATGGACGGTAAAATTATTGCACGTGCACCATTAGTCGCAGAAAACCGTGTCCGTCGGGTTCGGTTTTTTGGTCGCATGATTAAAAACATTGCTGTGATATTCGGGGGACGTTGATATGGCACCACGAAAATCGGCAAAACCCGCCTATTCTTTTCCAAATCCAATTGACAACGACATCTTGGTCGGGCACAGTGATGTGTTAAACAATTTCGTATCTGCATGGAATATGCGTGATACACACCCCATGCACCCGGTTTGGATGCTGTGCGGCCCCCGTGGTATCGGCAAGGCGACATTAGCATATAAAATTGCCAAAATGGTTTATGGCAACGTGGGCGACTTTTTTATCATTGATTTAGCACACAACTTGGACCCGAACGGCAACCCATATCCCGCCGGGAAATCCATTTCGGTCAAGACGGTGACGTCTGTTATTGAACGCATGCAATTATCTGCTATGTCGGGCGGTTGGCGTGTGGTCATTATTGATGCGGTTGATGAATTAACGACTTCGGCATCAAATGCATTGTTAAAAATGCTGGAAGAGCCACCTGCAAACGTTCTGTTTTTGTTGATTGTGCATAAATTGGCAAATGTTTTGCCGACAATTCGTTCGCGTGCTCGTGTGGAAAAAATGCGTCCATTAACGATAAATGAATTGCGTGAACTATGTGCACACTTTATGGGAGATACGGTTATAAGCAATGAAACATTGCGGCTTTGCAACGGCAGTTTTGGTAAAATTGCTAATATCAAATCTTCGGGTGGGGACGAAATATACGAAAACCTTATTGAAACGCTTGAAAACCCGAATTCCACCGCAAGTGATTTGATGGCAATTGCAAAACGAATTGCGCCCGAACCGGCGATATATGGCATTTTACTTGATGCGATTGCGCACTTTGGTTTGGCGGAAATATATCCATCTGCCACAATCAGTATTGCAGATATTGAACGGGTGCATTTGGAACCAGAAATTGGCATATTCAAAGTTATAAACGATATAAAGAAATGTTTACAGACACCCACTGCCATTTAACCGATGATTATTGTTCGGGTAAAAATCTGGACGATGTTTTGGCGCACGCACACGATGCGGGTGTTTTGCGGATTATTTGTGCATCTGCAAATCCAACAGATATTGCAACAAACATCAAAATCGCTGAAACGCATGATAATGTTTTCACAACCTCTGGCATCCACCCAGAATATGCCGGCACCAATCCAAACGATTTTTTAACCCCGGACGTTTTGTCGCACAACAAAGTTATTGGAATTGGCGAAATCGGTCTTGATTATCACGAACGCAATGATAACCGAGATGCACAAATAAAATTGTTTGAACAACAACTGAAAATCGCACGCAAATCTGGACTGCCGGTGGCGGGTCACATACGTGATGCAGACGATGACACTGCGGCAATACTTACCGGTGTTTGCGGAGTTATGCATTGTTTTACGTCTTCTTGGAATCTTGCAAAGATTATGTTAGATCGTGGTTTTTTCTTTTCGGCATCTGGGATTTTAACGTTCAAAAATGCCGACCACATACGTGAAACGTTTGCAAAAATACCCACCGACAGAATTGTTATCGAAACAGATTCCCCCTACTGTGCTCCGGTGCCATATCGTGGTAAAACATGCGAACCATTTATGGTGATTGAAACAGCAAAAGTTTTGGCACAAATTAAAAATTTGCAAATAGACGAATTGGAAACTATACTGGAACAAAACGTATTAAAACTGTATCCAAAAATAAAATGACACGTAATTTGATAAAATTTGGACAAGTCGCCGAAAACCGCAAGGCTCGGTTTAATTACTTGATTGAAGACACAATCGAGGCTGGTTTGTCTATGACGGGCGCAGAAATTAAATCGGTACGTTATGGATTAATTACAATTGTTGATGGTTTTGTGCAAAAACGTGGTGATAATCTGTTTTTGGCTGGGGTTGAAATTCAAAAATTACCGACAGCTGCACGTATCGTTAACTTTGATGAACGTCGCCCACGTCAATTATTACTGCACCGGGGTCAAATAAACCGAATGATTGGGCGGTTGCAAGACAAAGGCGCCACCATCGTCCCATTAAAGATGTATTTTAACAATCGTGGCAAATTAAAGGTATTGTTGGGCATTGGTCATGGTAAACAGCGTATTGATAAACGAGAAACAATCAAACAACGTGAATGGGACCGCAACAAATCACGTATAATGAAGGGGAAATAGTTGTTAGTGGTTAGTGGTTAGTAAAAAACCACCACAAATGTGGTGGTTTTTTATTCTTCTTCCCCGTTCTATTAACGAGAATAGAATTCGACGACCAGTTCTGGATTCATTTGAACCGGATATGGAACATCTGCAAAAGATGGAACACGAACGAATGTCGCAGTGAAATTCGCACTGTCCACATTGATGTAGTCTGGGAAATCACGTTCCGCCGATTCCAATGCCAAAACGACCAATGGCATCTGTTTTGCTTTTTCGCTTACTGTGATGACATCGCCTGGTTTAACCTGGTACGAAGCAATTTTAACACGTTTGCCATTGACGTAAATATGACCGTGGCTGACCAATTGACGTGACGAGAACACCGTTGGCGCCAATTTTGCACGATATACAACTGCGTCCAAACGACGTTCCAACAACCCAATCAAATTATCTGGGGTGTCGCCACGCATATTGTCTGCTTCGGCATAGTATGCATGGAACTTTTTTTCACCGATATTACCATAATAGCCCTTCAAAGTCTGCTTTGCACGCATCTGTTTTGCGTAATCAGACGAACTTGCCCCGCGAGAAGTTGG
>JAFZXC010000005.1 GCA_017616975.1 Alphaproteobacteria bacterium | reverse complement strand
TTAAATTCATGGAGTGTTGTAGATGCAACCGGCGCAAAAACAGACGTTGTGTTTCGTGATTTAAAACCAAAAACAAGTTTTGGTAAAAACTATTTTCAAATTAGTCGTCATAAAACAGTCAGCACCAATAGTGGCGATGACTTTTATGATTAGGGTTTGATTATGTTTGGGATAAGTCTTGCAGAATTTTTAGTTATTATTATTGTTGCGGTGTTGGTTGTGCCAAGTAATAAATGGCCCGATGTCGCACGTTTTTTGGCACGGGTTGTTAAATTTGTGCGGGAAATTATCTGGAAAATTACAGATGCCACAGAGAAAATAAAAACACAAATTGATTTGGAAAAGCCTATTGATGATTTAATAAAAACAACCACTGATGATATTTTGGCTGACTTTTCTTCGAAACGAAAAGTTGCTCAAAAAAAAGTGACAAAGAAAAAAACGACGGGGCGTAAAAAATGAAAAAAATGACAATGATGCAACATTTTGCAGAAATGCGCCGCCGTATATTGTGGACGTTTGGGGTGTTTGTTGTCGCTCTTGTTTTCGGGTGGTATGTTTCGCCTTGGGTGCAAGACTTTTTATCGGCACCGCTTTTGAACGTATGGCCAGATGGAACAATGTTATATTCTGGTATAAACGATGGCTTTATGATACGTATGTCTTTGGCGTTTTTGGTTGCAATTTTTGTTTCTATACCGGTTGCTTTGTGGCAGACATGGGCGTTTGTGGCACCTGGACTTAAAAACAACGAACGTAATTTTATTTTCCCAATTTTGATTTTATCACCGATTTTATTTCTGGTCGGGGCGGGGTTCGCATTTTATGCGCTTTTGCCGTTTGTATTTCGATTCTTTATAGAAATAAACGAAGCGGCACCTGTGCCATCGCTTGTTTTGCCGGCTGTGCGTGATTATTTGTCGTTTGCAGTTTCTATGATAAAAGTGTTTGGTATCGCATTTCAATTACCGCTTGTGATGGTTGTATTAAATCGTTTGGGCGTGTTGTCGCGTGAACGTGTTTTAAAAATGCGTAGATATGCGATAGTTTTTATCGTTATTGTCGCCGCAGTATTAACACCACCAGATGTCGTTTCCCAGATTTTATTGGCGGTGCCAGTTTGGTTGTTGTTCGAAGCCAGTATTTTGTTTATGCGCAAAGAATGATTTGGGCGTATATCTGTTTATTTGTTGCTGAAATTGTGGTATAATTTCGGTGTGAAAAAATTTAATCTGTTTTTATTATTTGCAATTTTTGGTGTTGCGTCATGTGATTTGCAACCCAAGATTGTTGCTTTGCCAGATACGGTTGGTGAATTTATTACTTCACGTTATCCAACGCTTTTGGCGGACCCAAAAACAGAACCCGAAATTTATAATTCTGCGGCGACAGACTATGGCGTATATGCGTCGCCAGAATTGTATGGTGCATCGACGGTTGATGACTATGTTTTGTATTCAAGTGTCGATGATTATATTGTTCCGCCACAACCCGAAGAAGATAACCCAGACGAAATTGAATCAAGTGATGATTTTGATTTGGACGGCGGTGATTTTTCAAGCGATGATGTTCTGGTCGTTCCAGATGGGTTAAGTGATGAACAAGAACCCAAGGCCCAGCCAGAGCCACAAGATGATGATATTGCGTGGGACGAAAACGCAAATCCAGATGATCATTTGGATGTGCCAAAATATACTACGCCGGAACCCGATGAAATAACTGTTGTCGGTGGTGATACTTTGTATTTGCTGGCGAAAAAATATAATGTGACAGTTCAGGAATTAGCGACAGCAAACAATTTGTCTGATCCGTATGTGTTGCGCATAGGTCAAAAATTACGTTTGCACCCAGATGCGACGTCGGCACAAAAGGCGGCAGCGGTGGTAAAGCAAGATTCCGGACAAGTCCCAGAAGTAAAACCAAAGGCCAATGAAAAACCGAACGATTCGCACAAGACTACGACACGTGTTGATGTTGATACGGTGACGGTAGCGCCGGGTGATACGCTGTATTCATTATCACGTCGGTATTCTGTGCCGGTAAATGATTTGGCGGTGATGAACAACCTGAACACGCCGTTTGCTCTTTATGCAGGGCAACAATTAAAAGTGCCAGATTTATCGTCGGCCCCGGTGCGCACAACAACAAAAGCGGCATCGGCACCAAAAGCAGCATCGGCACCAAAAGCAAATGCCGAAACAACAAAACAGGCAAAAGCTTCGTCTGGGACTTCTAAACAACCGGCGCCCAAGACGGTAAAGACAGAAAAACAATCTGCAAAGCCTGTTCAAGATAAACCGAAACAACAACCGCAACAGAAAGCAGGGCAAAAGACAACAAAAACAAATGCAAAAACGACCACTCAAAAGCAACCTGTCATAGCGGCACGTTCGTCTTCTAAATTTACATGGCCGGTGCGTGGCAAGATTTTGTCTAACTATGGTGCGAAAAACGGTGGCTTGTTTAATGACGGAATTAATATATCGGCGGCAGCTGGTGTGACTGTTGTAGCGGCAGAAAACGGTGTTGTGGCATATGCCGGCAACGAAGTTAAGGGTATGGGGAACCTTGTTATAATTCAACACAGTGATGGGTGGATGACGGTTTATGCCCATATGGATTCAATGGCTGTTCGTCGTGGCGCCAATGTCAAGGTTGGACAAAAAATCGGGGTGGTCGGCAAGACGGGTAAAGTAGATAAACCACAATTGCATTTTGAAGTGCGCAAAGGAACCAAGGCATATAACCCAATCCAGTATTTGAAAAAATAAAAAAAAGGGGGGGGTTAAAAAACTTGCATTTATAACAAAAGTGGGTATAATTGAGCGCACTGGATGCATAGCTCAGTTGGTAGAGCAACTGACTCTTAATCAGTGGGTCCAGGGTTCGAGTCCCTGTGCGTCCACCAGAATAAACACCGCCCGAAAGGGTGGTTTTTTTGTGCTTGTGTTTGCGTGCTTGGTAATATATCCTTTTGTATGAAGAGTATTATTTCCACATAACCAATTCAAAAAAGGAAGGAACACAATGAAAAAACTATTCATCCTTACATCTATTTTTGCACTGGCTGCTTGCGCTGGCGGTGGTGGTGGCGGTTCTGGTACTACACCACGTGCAGCGATTGTTCCAGGATCTGCTGTTGCAACAGAAGTTGCGGAAAGCAACGCATATATTACATCGATGGCGTCGGAAATTTTGGTTGCATCCAATGGGCATGCTTCGTCACCATTGTTGGGACGTTCGGCAACAGCAAGTTATAATGGCCAAAGATATACTTCATACAGATTGGAAGATGTTGAATTCCTTTTCGGTGGCGAAGATGCAGTTTTAAAATTTGGTCTTGATGAAAATGGTAAGATTATATCCGTAGCCAGATATGAAAACGGTGTTGTAGGCGAAGAGGGCGTGTTTGAACGTAAAAATGACACCAGTGCAGATTTTGCTGTGTCAAAAAAACAGTATTTGTGGACTTTCCAACTGGTCAAAGGCGAAACAGATAATATTGCATGGGAACATTTTACGTCCCCTTTAGAATATTCAAATGATTTTAGTGATAGAACACCAGAGCAAATAGCAGCAGGATTGAAAGCCAAAATAGATGATGAGATTGACGATATCAAAAATTCTCAAACAGGTACAGAGGAACAGATAGCAGCTGCATACGCAAAGTTAGAGACAGCAAGAACAGCATATAAAGGTCAGGTTGAGGCACAATTGGCTGGGGCCGGTTTTGGTGATTCAAAAGAGATGTCATTAAAGGTAGCGGTTGACGGTGCTGATATTGGCCTGCGGTATGCAGATTTGGGAATGGCGCATTTGCGTATATCAGATACAAATGATTCGTATACCAAAGAAGATTCATATTCCCCGTATGTTGGTGGATATGATGTATTAAAGGTGTCACCAGAAAATCTGGCAACCGATACAAATTTCACTGGTACAGCAATTGCTGGTCTTGAACACAAATCCAGAGTGGATGGTGTAGACCAAGCAAAAACAGGTGCACGAGTTCGTAACGATAACGCCGTGTTAACCATGAATCGCGATGGAACATCACGACTGGTTATGAATAATTTGGCTGGTGTTGGTGTCGCTGGTAAGTGGTACAACGTTACCATTGATAAGGCGGCGAATGGTACACCAACAGTTACCATCAGTGGATCAAATACAATTGATGGGTTTAATTTACCTAGTGCAGACAAGGTAACAACTTTGGGTGGAACGGTTTCGTTCGCTGTTGAAGGTGTGACCAAAGACGGACCAGAGTATATAAGAAAAATTACAGATACTCAAAGCACCCCAGAACAAGCGGATGATATACATCATCGTTTTGGTAGCACTATAGAAACAACTGCATATGGGTTAAGTAATACCGATGAACATATGGAAGCAACTGCACGTTTCTCGTTTAGTAACGAAAGACGTACAAATGATAACATGAATAAGGAAGAAGTTGCAATCTATGGTGCATTCGGTGGCGGTAACCCAACACCTGTAGTGCCATAATTATACAGGCCGAATAAAAATCCCCCATTTGTGTGGGGGATTTTTTATGGTAATTGAAATATTTAGTGCTACGCTGAATACATATGATTATTGGAAATGAGAAAAATAATTTTATTTTTATTTGTGTCATGCGCGTTTGTAATGATTCCAGAAATTAAATCTTGGGCGGTGGATAACGTTGCACGAACCGAAACAAAACAAGCATCAAATATCATTGAAGAAAAATCAGAAGATGGCAAAACAACACTGACTATGTCTGCGCTGGATGCGGTTAAGTTGGCTGGAAATTTAGTTGATGCGGGTGACTATGAACACGCAACACAAATTTTAACCATGATGCCAGATAACAACAGTTTGCCGGTGGAAATTGAACGTTGGTATTTATTGGCGCAAATCGCACAACGCCAAGGGGAATATGATACGGCAATTAAAATTTATCGTAAAATTCTAGATGACCAACCAGACTTGGTTAAAATACGGTATGAATTAGCATTGTGCTATATGGAAAAAGAACAATGGTATCGTGCTGATTATCATTTGCGCTTGGCGATGGCTGGTGATGATATTCCACCGAATGTAAAACAGGCGATGATGTATTATCGTTGGATCGCACGTCAAAATAAAAATTGGAATGTATGGTTTAATTTCGGTGCGGCACCAGATACAAACGTGAATCAGGCGAAAGGCGGTAAAGAATGTATTGTGAACGAGTGGGGAATGTTTTGCCGCAAGTTGCCAGAACCAGAACGTGTTATTGGCGGTAATTTAACGCTTGGTGGGAATTACGAATTTAAATTGTCGGATCATTGGCGCTGGAAAAACGAAGCCAATATTTATACCAATATTTATGACAAACATATTTATGATGATTTGTATTTGTCGGCGGCAACTGGGCCACGCTATGTTTGGAATCGCGGTGATGTTTGGTTGGCTTCGGTCGCAAATCGGCGTTGGTATGGTTGGGATAAATATAATTGGGCATTGGGTGGCAAGCTGGATATTAATTATGATTTTACACGAAAGATATCATCTGGTTTATCATTGCGTGCCATGGATAATAAATATGACGAGTATGGTGAATATATGGATGGGGAAACGTATTCAGCATATCCGTTCGTTGTTTATTCGTTTGATGCATCAAAATATATTATGTTGCGTGGCGATTTTGAACGCACCACAGCAAAATCAGACGCATATGCGAATTGGCGCTATGGTGCAAGTATCGGTTTTGGTTCAGAATTACCCTATGGTTTTAATTTATATTTCGAGCCGTATTTTTCTTGGACAGATTATGATGGCGATAAATGGATTGTCAAACATAATACATATCAACCGGTAACAGAACATAATTTTATTCAACGTTATTCTGTATCTGTCGCAAATAATAAATTAGATTTCTGGGGGTTTGTTCCAACAGTTATTGTTGCATATACTAAAAAACATTCAAATATTCATTCTCGTGAATACGAAAAATGGACAACCGAGTTTACTTTGCGTCAGAGGTTTTAATTATTATTGTCCTATGGAATCCATACCTATGTGATATGCGGTTTTTGTTTGATAATATCTTTCATATAGACATGAAAACAAAAACCAAAAAGGAGAAAAAATGAAAAAAATAGCAGTATCTGCATTGGCCGTTGTTTTGGCATGCCCGGCGTTTGCTGGTCAAAAGTCTGATTTAGGTTGGGACCCATATATCGCTATGCGTGGTGGTTTGGGGTATAACAACTTGAACTATGATTTCAATAAGAAAAAAGAAACGGCACAAGATCTTGATTTTCGTGGCCGTTTAGCATTGGGTTTGGAAATGTGCAACTATGGACGTTCTGAAATTGAATGGTCTATATACAGCAAAGCCAAAGACACAAAAGATTTTGGCGACATCAAAAATGTTAAAATCGAAAACGAATTACAAACGTTGTTGTGGAACACGTATATGGAATTTGGTGATTACACTATGATTCGTCCATTCGTTGGTGTTGGTATTGGTTTGGGCTTTACCGATGTCACACGCAAGGGCAGTGCAATTACAGAACGTCATGAAGAAAAAACACGTTTCGCAGCAACAGGAAGTCTTGGTATGACATTTGACTGGCGTGTATTCGCAGTTGATGTTTCAGCCAGATATAACTATGTTGATGTTCGTTCCGGTCTTCACGATTTCGGTGGCGACATCGGCGTAAGATTTATGTTCTAAGACGTCAATTGTTCGTTTGTTATATCGCCGATTTTTATCGGCGATATTTTTTTATAAGACAGCGCTATGTGCATTGTTTCCTGGGGGTTATGAAATCAAACCTGGCGATATATTCAATGTTTTAATATAAAATAATTGTGTAACCAAAAAACCAAAGGAGAAAATAATATGAAAACAATAATTAAAAAAATGATTATGCTGACATCAATTTTGGGTGTCTCGATTGTATTATCGGGATGTTCTTCTTGCCCAAGCAAGCAGCCGGCACATCATTCGATGCACAAACAAGAAATGCAACATCGCAAATATCAAAAACAACAAGTGCAATCAGCACCACAAATAACCGAAACGGTGGTTTTTTATCAAAGTTATGAAAATGATGACATAGACAGTGTTTCTGCAAAAATGTATACACACAGTTCCAAAGGTGGCGAATCAAAAATGGGCACAATCAAATTTGTTGAAACAAATGATGGTCTGCATATGAAAATTAATTTGATTGATTTGCGCCCAGGCAAAACATATACGGCGCATATCTATCCATGTGGCGCATGTAATGATTATACATGCTGTACAACAACCCCAATGGCGATAGATTTACCGACACTGAAAATAGAAGAGGCGGGCCGCTTGGAAACATCGTACATTATTCGTGGGTTGACAGCAGCACAAATAAACAATGCGAAAATTGTGTTGACTCGTGATGGTGGGTATAAAGCCGCATGGGGCAAATTAAAATAAGCGTGGTGGTTGTTTCTTGGTGGACGGGGATTTTCCCCGTCCTTTTTTTATTTTTTTGTTTTAGGAAAGTTTTCCGGTGTGCTAAGATGCACAAGTCATGATAAAGACTTGTTTGAAATCTTGGGCGATTTTTACGGTCATGCTGGCATTCAGGCCAGTGTTTGCAACGAATTATGACTTTGGGGCGTATACAGAAATCAATCAAAATGAATCTTATGGTATTGGCGATGTGATTAATGTTGGTGGGGCCGCAACAATTGTAAATCATGGGGCAATCAGTGGGACACTTAATGTGACAGATTATGGGGATTTGTATGTTGAAAATACTGGGACCTTTAATCTTGCGTCGTTTAATTTAGGTGCCGGTGCCACAATAACCCAAGTCATAACAACATCTAATGATATTACGTGTTTGTCTGGTATTTCTTCGGGATATGAAGTTTTGGTAATAGACGCCACAGATGCATTAAATTGGAACGATATTGTTTCTAATACGACAGGGGCGGGACATTATACATTGTCGGCTTCAAAAATTCGTCTGGATAACATTGTTGCGATTGATGATGTCAAACTGGAAAACACCGTATATGTGCATACGAATAATTTGCCAGATACGGATGTGTTGGTGTTCAGCAATGTGTCTGGGGCCGGGACGGTGCGTGCCATATATGACGGAACAGATGTGTTGCATTCTGTGGAAGCGTATCGTTTGGGTAGTGATGTTTTTATTCGTGTGATACGTTCAAATGATTATGCAAGTATCATTGGCGGTGATGATGGTAATTTTCTTGATTTATTACGACAGAAATCACCAAATGACAAATTGCTTAGGCGGCTTGATTCTGTGAATACGGTTGATCATTTAAATCGTGTGATGTCGAAAAGTGCAAAGTTGCATCCAATAAAATTCATGCAATCAATCAAGACGATGTATTCTCATAAAAGCTTGGAAATCATGCACATAGACCGTGATGACAATCTTGGAATTATCCCACTGGGTATCTTTTCAAATGATTTGGTTGTGTTTGGTGTGGAACCATATGCGACTTTGAATTTGTTTGATGATTTACAGATAAAATTGTCGGCAAATGTATCAAGTTTGAAATATGCCGACGATATCAATGAATACACCGGCGTGTCATACGGAATTGGGGCAGATGCGATATATGGTTTGCCAAATAATAATTTTGTTCGTGTATATGGCGGATTAAGTTTTGCATCTTTTGATACAGGAATTGTTTTTGATGGTAATGATGCAACAACGAATCCAGATGGATTTTCAGGATATGCCATTGCAGAAGCCGGACATAGTTTTTTGATTGATAATGATATTAATCTTATGCCTTTTGTTGTGTCAGGAATTAATTATTCGCATATTATCAAATTTGATGAATATAATTTCTATGCCGGGACGGGAATCGAAACCAAGACAAGTTTTGATATCGATGGTATGCGATATACATATGCTTTACGTGGATTGGTGCGCACAGATAGTGCCATTGGTGGTGGCGTCAATGTTTCTGTGTGGTCAATTTCGGATGCGGCTGGGGCAGATTTTGAATTTGGTATATTGTATGATGATGCCCTTGGGGCGTCTTACCACGTATCGTTAAATGCGAAATTCAATTTTTAATCGATAATTTTTCCACGCAAAGACGCCTTGTTCGCAGCGGTAATTTCAATGTTGCAAATTTGTTTTGGGTCACCGTCTGGCTTTGCAACAATACATTGTTGCATATATGGTGTGCGATAGACCAAATGACGTCCTGTTTTGTCGGGGCCTTCGCATAAACATTGCAATGTTTTACCAACACAAGATTCATTAAATGCACGTTGTATTTCGTTTAATTCTGCGTCCAGGGTCGTCAAGCGTTTCGATTTTATGTTTTCTGGAATCTGGTTTGGCATGATTGCCGCCGCAGTATGAGGGCGGGGCGAGTATTTAAATGAATATGAGTTTATATATTTAACCGTTCGTGCGATTTGTAATGTTTGATCAAAGTCATCATCTGTTTCGCCAGGAAACCCAACAATAAAATCGCTGGATATTTGAATGTCGGGGCGTGCGAGTTTTAACTTGTGAACAATATCCATATATTGATTTAAATCATATGGGCGATTCATACGTTTAAGGACGTCTGGGGAACCACTTTGAATCGGCATATTTAAAAACGGTAACAGTTTTTCTTCGGTTGCAAACATATCGATTAAATCATTCGTCATTTCGGTTGGATAACTGGATGTGAAACGTATACGTTTTATCGCATCAAATTTTGCTGCAGACTTAATCAAATCGGATAAACGATATGTGTGCCCATTTTCATCGATGTATTTATAACCATTAACATTTTGTCCTAGAAAGCATATTTCAACTGCGCCTGTTTTCGCAGCCAATTCGACATCACGAACACAATCGATAAAGTTGCGTGATATTTCGCGACCGCGAGTGTATGGCACAATACAGTATGTACAGCAATGATTACAGCCTTCTTGGATTGGAATATACGTGACCAATGGTGATTTTTCCAGTTTCGGCATTTCGTCGAATTTTTCAAGACCAGACAATTCAATGTTGAATAAACGCATATCCGGGTTTTCCAGAATTTCTGGCAACTTATGATAACTTTGTGGACCCAAAACAAAGTTCAAATCAGGGACACGTTTAAACGCATCGGCCCCAGATTCACGAGCAACACAACCGACAATCCCCATTATTGCGTCGGGCTTTTTTCCCAGTCGTATGCGACCCAGTGCAGAATATACTTTATCTGTTGCTTTGGCACGAACAGCACATGTATTCAATATGATAATGTCTGCATCGGCGGCATCATCTGTTTTTGTCATGCCATGTGCATCCAGCATGGCTGCAATACGCCATCCATCATAGACGTTCATTTGACAGCCAAAAGTTTGGATAAAGTATTTTTTCATGTTGTTATTTATGTTTTGTTCTGGACGAGTGCATCATTTTCTTTAACTGGTTATATTGTGTGTTTGTATAACGATTGCCGACAAGTCTTTCTATATTCTTGTTGTGATTATGTTTTTTGTTTGTGATACAAACATCCTGGGGTTTTAGATTCATGATGGCACGATTTTTGTCTCTGATATTCAAAATAACCTCGTTTATATCTTTTGCATTAAGTTCCTGTGTTGGTGCAATAAATAAATCTTGTGCCTTAGGTGCTTGTGGCATAACAATCATATGCGCGATTACATGTTGTTTCGCAGTAACAATAATCGTGTTTGGTTTTTTTGTGTCACGAGAAATGGTCAAAGTGCCATCTTGTATTTGTTGTTGCACTGTCTATTTGTTTTTTCATTTTATCAAGTGCTTCAAGATTTCGATTTGAGTATTTGATTATAATGTCTAGAAGTTTTGTCATTTTACCCAAGTTTTTTCGTTAACATTTCATTTACAACCGCCGGGTTGGCTTTGCCAGATGTTGCTTTCATAACATTGCCAACAAAGAAACCAAGCAATCCAGTTTTGCCAGATTTATATTGTTCAACCTGGGCTGGATTATTTTTGATGACTTCGTCCACTGCCGTTTCGATAGCGCCCGTATCAGTAATCTGTTTCATGCCAAATTTGTCGGCGATTTCATGTGGTGTGCCAGATTCGCCGTCCAACATTTTGATAAAGATTTCTTTGGCCTGTTTTCCATTGATTTCGGCCGATGCAATCATATCGACCAATTCGGCTAAATCGTTTGGTGTAATGATACGCATACCATCAACAACGCCCGATTTTTGATTTTCGATGTCATAGTTTTCTGGGTGTGCAAACAGTTCGCTTATCATCCAGTTTGCAATCGGTTTGGCACGTTCCGCTTTGCCATCAACCGCCGCATCATACCAATGCGATATATCGACCGTTTCTGTTAAACGTGTGGCGTCATATTCAGACAGACCAAATTTTTCGATATAACGCACACGGGTTGCAGACGGTAATTCCGGCATGGTTTTGCGGATGCGTTCGACGCGTTCATCTGTGATAATCAATGGTAATAAATCTGGATCTGGGAAATAACGATAGTCCAGTGCGTTTTCCTTGGAACGCATAACGGTTGTTATGTTGTCATCTGGGTGATAGCGCATTGTATCCTGGGATACGGTGCCACCGTTTTCATAGATTTCGATTTGACGGCGTGCTTCGTATTCAATAGCCGCCTTGATAAACTTGAACGAAACCATATTTTTCGTTTCAGTACGTGTGCGGAAAGTTTTTTCACCAACCGGACGAACCGAAACATTAACGTCGGCACGCATGGAGCCTTCCTCCATATTTGCCTTGGACACGCCCAATGCACGTGCGATTTCACGAATTTGACGAAGATATCTTTCCGCTTCGTCCGGGGACGTTATATATGAATTATTTTCTGGGTTTTTTGTGTCCAAGAAAGTCACGATTTCCAATAACATAACACCAGAACGATTTAAATCGACAAATGATTTTGTCGGGTGCATATCGTGTTTGTTTTTCGCAGCGTCTTGTTCCATGTGTGCACGTTCAATAAGAATCTTTTTTGGATTTCCATCATCTCCCATAATTTCAACCCAGCCACGACCAACAATCGGCGGTTCTTCGGCTGGCTGAGAAATTTGATATCCCTGGGGCAGGTCAGGGTAAAAATACTGTTTACGGGCAAATTTACTGCGGTGTGAAATTTCTGCATTTATTCCCAAACCAAATTTAATCGCCTGGTCAACACAGTATTCATTTAATACCGGCAACATGCCCGGCATTGCCGCATCAACCATTGAAACCTGGGTGTTGGGGGCGACCGATGGATTATAGTCTGCAGACGCACCACTGAATATCTTGGAATTGGATAAAACTTCGATATGAGTTTCCAATCCAATAACAATTTCCCATGTTCCTGTTTTGCCTTTTATCGTAAACATTTTTCCTTTTCCTTGCTTTTTCGTTTTTTGTATCTTAATATGGCGTCCGTTGGCTAGGTAGCTCAGTTGGTAGAGCAAGGGACTGAAAATCCCTGTGTCAGCGGTTCGATTCCGTTCCTAGCCACCATTTTTTTACCCTTGTTATTCCCCCATAATTTTTGTTGGACGATTGTCAACGCCGGCGAATTGTTCGATATGTTTTGCCAATTGCAATACACGCAAATCATCAAAACGTTGACCAACAACTTGCAATCCCAACGGCAGACCGTTCGAAGCGATTCCTGCAGGAACACCGCACGCCGGAACACCGGCCAAGTTCATCGCAACCGTGAACAAATCCAGTGCATAGTATTCCAATGGTGACAAATCAGAATCTAATGGCATCGCAGTACCAAAACTTGTTGGACAAACAATCAAATCACATTGTTTAAATGCGGCATTAAAACTGTCTGATAACATACGACGAACACGGGCGGCCTGCATGAAATAAACCTCATACGATTCGCTGGACAGCACCGCAGTGCCGACAATCATACGACGTTGCACTTCGTCGCCAAAGCCAGCGGCACGTGTCTTTTTATATGTATCAATTAAATCTTCGCCTTCGACACGCAAGCCATAACGCATACCGTCATAACGGGCAAGATTCAATGATGCCTCAGCCGGGGCGATAATATAATACGCCGCCAATGCATCCAAAATGTTTGGAATTGAAACTTCTACAACTTCGGCACCCAAGGATTTCAAATCGGCGATACGGTCGTTGAATAACTTTTTCATGTCGGCAGAAATTTCAACATCGTTTAATTCACGAATAACACCAATGCGTAATTTTTTTCCGTTACCCAAAATCGCATCAAGTGGTGTATGTGCATTGAATCCGGCACTTTCGCTTGTTGAATCTTTGTCATCGTGACCCGCCATAACAGACAACATTAATGCGGCGTCATCAACGGTTCGTGCTATTGGACCCGGTGTATCAAGGGAAGATGCAAACGCAACACATCCCCAGCGTGAGCATAAACCGTACGTAGGTTTCATACCAACCAATCCGGTAATCGCAGATGGAAAACGAATTGAACCACCGGTATCTGTTCCTGTTGCCGCCATGCATAAACCACCCGCTACGGCTGATGTAGAACCACCCGATGAGCCACCGGCGGTCAATCTTTTTTCTTTTTGCCATGGGTTAACCGGTGCACCAAAGTATGACGTTTTACTGAACGTGCCCATTGCAAATTCGTCCAGGTTCGTTTTACCCAACAAGACTGAACCAGAATCAATAAATTTTTGTGAAACGGTTGATTCATATTCTGGAACAAAATTTTCAAGCATTCGGGACGCCGCCGTTGTGCGAATACCACGTGTCGCAAATAAATCTTTCATGCCAATTGGAATACCCTCCAAGCTACGTGCAGTGCCATCGGCATAGTGTTTATCAGCCACCGCAGCATCAGCCAATGCACGTTCGGGTGTGCGTGTAATATAGCAATTTAATTCATCGCCATATTTTTCAATGCGTGACAGATATGCCCGTGTCAATTCGGTCGCACTTATTTCACCGCTTTTCAATTTTTCCAATGCTTCGTGTATAGTAAGGTCTATCATTTTTTTCTACCGTTGTTTTTGGTTCGTGTTGTCATACTTGTTTTCAAAAAATTCTTTACCGATGATTTCAACAATGAATGCGTCGGTGCATTTACCATTGCGTATGTTATTTAAACAATCGTGACCGCTGCACTTGCTGTTGTTTTTGTTTGTCATATACAGATTCAAACGACCTGATTCTTCTGTTTGTGGTGCGTTTGGACATTGATTTTCGTGACATAAATACACACTTGTAGATTCTGTGTTTTCAAAACGTGCCTTGAAGTGGCGAACGCAAGAGTCTTTTGCAAGGCTTTTCTTGGTGGCCAATCTGTTAAGGTATTTTTTGATTTCCTGGGCTGGTAAAGAACCACAATCCATGGCTTCTATGCTGGATCCATAAACAAACCAAGCGTAATGCAATCTTATATCATATTTCTTTTGTGCCATTGTGAAGCCTTTTATTTTTGTTTATACAATTCCGGTAAAATACGTTTGGTGACCATTTCACGCATAAATATATCAACGCATTTCCCAGTGCATATTTTTTCAATGCATATCGCTGTGCGTATTGGGCGTGATTTCGTATAAAGATTTGGTTTGCATTTTGTGCACGGATTGTATGTCGTATTTATACTCAGTTTCCCGTCCGTCCATTCTGCAGTTGCAGTGCATATGCAAGAGCTTATCTCGGGCTTTTCTTGTTGAAGTATTTTTGTAATGCGAATTGCGGTATCTTCGTCTATGCGGACGGGCAGGCGTTCCCGTTGATGTTGTGGCATAAAGACCGTTTCATCATTTAATAAAACCGTGCCATCTGTTTTCTTTGTCATGATTATTCTCCGTCCATAACTTTTGGTACTGCAAAATATCCACGTGATACACCGGCAGTATCTGGGGTGTTTTTTAATATATCGCTACGTGGTGCATTATCTGTGACAACGTCTGGGCGTACCGGTAAATCATGCGATGCTGGGTTTAACATTGGTTCAACACCTGTGGTGTCAATTTTCTGTAATTTATCCAGCCAATCAATAACCGAATCAATGTTCATTGTTGCCAATTTTTCATCGCTTATATCA
>JAFZXC010000004.1 GCA_017616975.1 Alphaproteobacteria bacterium | reverse complement strand
ATTTGTTGCACATCGCAAAAAAAATTTCTAAGATAACACCGTTCAACAAAAGGAGAAAAATATGATTTGGACAATAATCATTTTGATTGTTGGAATCGTGCTGTTTTTGTGTGGCGGCATGCTCGTTAAACAAGATGGTAAGAAACCGACAACTGGTGGTATCATCATCAACAAATTAATCAAATTGATTTCTATCATTTTGATTGCGGGTTGCGTATGCCGTTTGTATACGCCAATCTACCTGACGCAAACTAACCCAATGTTCTTGCAAGAAATGGTTAGTGCAATGCAGGAAGCACAGAACGCTGAAAAGAACAAGGCTGTTCGCGAATACGTTCGTTCAAATCTGGGCGAAATGATTGCAGATGCACCAATATGGGGACCAGAAGATGCGAAACACACAATATTCTTGTGGTCTGATTATTCTTGCCCTTATTGCCGCCGTGTTCATGAAGAATTGGGACGTGTTGTTGCCGACCGTGGTGATGTTCGCGTCGTGTTGAAAAACTTCTCGATACACGGTGAACTGTCCGATGCCCCTGCCAAAGCGGTTATCGCAGCAAAATTGCAAAGCAATGAAAAAGCGGCCGAATTGGATAGAAAGCTGATGGAAAAAGAATATTACACCCAGGACGATATGAAAGATCGTTCAAAATTAGGTGAAAAAATCCAGAAGAACGTTATGGCTTTGGCAGCCGAAGCCGGTCTGGACGTGGAACAATTGGAACGTGATATGAACGGCCCGGTTGTCACACGTGAATTGCGGAACGTTCGTGATTTGGCACAACGGTTTGAAATCAGCGGTACACCATACCTGATTATCGGTGAACGTGCATTCCCAGGTGCAATCCCCTATGACCAAATTATCGAAGCGTTAGGCAAATAACAACAAATGTTATAAACACTGAACCCCACCAAACGGTGGGGTTTTATGTTGATAAAATAAAACACCGCCAAACAATATGCGGTAATGATTACTTTTCAAATTCACTTTTATTCGGAAACTTGGATTCAAAAAAAGACCAATTGTGTTCGCGATTCGTATCGGTATTATCCATACTGTCATTTATACAAACCACCCGCGCATGTACGCGCGTTAACCCCGATTCAGCCGCATCTGTGCAATAAAACGCAGAATTACGAATTGATACACAATGAATTAAATTGTAAATAAAATCCAAAATCTTATTATGCCCGACATGTTTTCCGTGACAACGAATCGCCTTCGCCCGCCCATGCACAATATCGTACAGATTAAATATTAAACGATGGACATCGGCACGATCCCGAAAACGACGATAACGCGTTGCCTGAATATATTCCACCAAAATCGGATTTGCCGCACATTCAATTATCGAAGATTTTATATATGGGTCCATCCCGTGTGACGATTTGTATTTATACATACGAACCCCAAAGGCGCGTTCTATTGCACTGGCAGCATTTATCAAATGCCATTGATGTATGCTTTTTGTATCCCCAGCCAAATGACCATTTTTGCGATTGTTATATCGAAACTTTGCACAACCGTTTTTATCAAAGAAATAATCTGGCGGTGTCGGTTCGTTAAAAAACATATCATCATTTGCCAACACAAAATGTTCCGCCAGTTCCGGAATGTTCGCCAAAGACGCCTCGATTGCGCACGAATTGAATACCGGCGACGCATCCACCGGCAAAATAGATTCTTGGGGTACAACAGTGACACGCGGATTATTTGTGTTCAACCATTTTGGAACCTGGCCAAAACCGGTCACTATATAAATATGATTTATCCACGGCGCATTTGCCACAACTGAACGCAGCGAATATTTTAACTCGTCATTATCGCGATAAATCGATCCACCGATTGCGTCAGTAAATTTTGTTTCCTGTCGTCCCGCCAAACGCAAATACTTATTTTTAATAGCATTAAATTCTGCGCTGCTGCCATCTATCCATAAATAAACCAAATCAATCGGAAAAGACGACATTGTACACCCCATTTTTACAAGATTTATTTCACAAAGAATTCTGGCATAATTATCAATAAAAGTCAAACAACAAAAACCCGCATAAAATGCGGGCTTATATGTGTAAAGAATAAAAGACTATTCGTTTGATTGCGCCGCCGCATCGGCATCTGCTGCTTCGGTCGCTTTGGATTCGTCTTTCGCTTCTTCTTTGGTTTCTTCTTCAACTTTTTTAGTCCCAAATGTCAAGACTTTACCCGCAACCAACGCTTCGATTTCATCATTAGTACGCGCAACATAAACCTTGATTGGAACAATCACATCCGGATGCAATGCGATTTTCGTATCGAACGCACCAACAGATTTAATCGGCGCACCCAACATAACCTGGGCAGACGATACATCGACATTTGCAATTTCTTTCAAAGTGCGCGCGATATCACGGCTGGACACAGAACCATACAATTGACCTGTATCGCCGGCCTGGCGAATCATGTACATTTTGGCATTCTTAACCGCATCAACTTTTGATTCTGCAGCCTTCTTGGCATTTTCATGGCGTGCCTGCAACTCGGCCTTTTGTGCCTCGAACAACGCGACATTTTCACGTGACCAACGCAACGCCTTGTTATTAGGCAACAAGAAATTACGCGCATAACCTGTTTTAACTTCGACTGTGTCACCAATATTACCCAAACGAGTAATTTTTTCTGTTAAAATAACTTTCATTTTATCTGTCCTTATTTCGTTAAGTTAGGGAAAATCCCAAATATTATTATCCGATGTTGTTCCGTACAAACGGCAACAGACCCAAATGACGTGCGCGTTTGATTGCGCGTGTCAATAAACGTTGATCTTTCTGGGAAACGCCACTGATACGGCTTGGCACAATT
>JAFZXC010000003.1 GCA_017616975.1 Alphaproteobacteria bacterium | reverse complement strand
GCTTTCTTGCGATTATCGGTATAATGTTGCAGATAAATATATGGATTTTATTGGTGATATTGGCCAATGGGATAATACGTACCGTGTGGCAGTATTTTAAATTAAAGCCCGTTAATAAAACCCGTCGGGAATTTTCTTTGGCACGGGCAAAATGGGCGGGTGTTCGTGTTGATGGTTTTGATAATGCTTTGAATGTAAAACAAAATGGTAATGGTGATTATGAAGCGATGTATTTATATGATGCACGTAAACCATTAATGGATTTAGTTTATAAATGGGAATACCAAGACAGAATTCGTTGGGTTCCAACGGGATTGTTGTCTGACTTTTGTGGGGTTATTGTTATTTTATTAAGTATCGTTCTTGTTTCACGTGGTGAAATAAATGTGTCTGATTTAGCGTTTGTTTTATCGTCGTTTTCAACAATAACGATGTCATTTACCAATATGAACAGATTGATTCAAGAATATTCCGAGGCATCCGCAATTGCGACGGTGGCGTGGGATAAAATAAATGCGACGATAAAGATTGCGGATAAACCGGATGCCAAAAGTATGCGCATAAATCGTGCGCCGTCCATAGATTTTGATAATGTGTCTTTTGGATATGGCGACAGGGGCGTGTTAAAGCAATTTGATTTGCATATCAAGCCGGGCGAAAAAATTGGTATTGTTGGATTATCTGGGGCGGGAAAATCGACGCTGTGTAATTTAATACTGCGTATGTATGACGTGGACGGTGGCGCCGTATTGGTAAATGGTGTCGATATTCGTGATGTTAAGCAAGACAGCCTGCGCCAGCATATTGCATATGTTCCACAAGAATCTGTATTGTTTAATCGAACAATTTTGGAAAATATACGCTATGCACGACCACATGCGTCACGTAGTGAGGTTATTACTGCGGCAAAGCGGGCGCATATTCATGAATTTGTTATGTCGTTGCCGAATGGATATGACACATTGGTTGGAAATCGTGGAATTAAATTGTCGGGCGGTCAACGTCAACGAATCGCAATTGCACGTGCATTGCTTAAAAATGCGCCGATTTTGGTTCTTGATGAGGCGACATCGGCACTGGATTCGCAGAACGAATTATTTATTCAAAAATCGCTTAAAATGGTCATGAACAAAAAGACGACAATTGCAATTGCGCACCGTTTGTCGACATTGCGTAATATGGACCGAATCGTTGTTATGTCGCATGGGCGTATTGTTGAATCTGGGGCGCACACCGAATTATTGCGACGGGGCGGGGCATATAAAAAGTTATGGAATATGCAGACAAACGGATTTATTGGATAATGATAAAAAGATTGTCGGTTTTATTTATATTGCTGGTTCCGTGTTATGCACATGCGATGCCTGCGACGGTCGATTATGTTGTTGATGGTGATACTTTTGCAGCGGTTGCGCATGTGGATAAAAATACCGACGTAAATGTGCGGGTGCGTTTAATCAATGTTGACACACCCGAGATGCACGGGGCATGTGAATATGAAATAAAACGTGCAAATATGGCACGTGAACGTTTGATGCAATTGGCACCACGTGGTTCGGTTGTTGAATTGAAAAATATCCAAGATGATAAATATGCCGGACGAATCGATGCAAATGTTATTTTGCCCGATGGTCGTGATATTGGGCGTGTTTTAATAAATGAAAAACTTGGCCGGCCATACAGTGGTGGCAGACGTAAAAGTTGGTGCGAATAATAAGTGATTAGTTGTTAGTAATAGTAGTTAGTAATTTCTAATTATGCGCTGTGGCGATTGATGGCGTCGCTTATTTCTTCCAAAGATGCATTACATGGCAGCATTGGTTCAAAATATATGTTCGCTGTGCCGGCGGTCATTTTGCCACGCTTTGGCCAATAGATACCCGAATCGGTGCCAACGGGTAATATCGGTAATTTCAATTCGTGTGCCAAGAATAATAAACCACGGCGCAACGGTGCGTGCGAACCAGGCTTTACACGTGTGCCTTCGGGAAAAATGATAAGTGTGCGGCCGTTCATAATTTTTCGGGCAACGTCCGCAGCTAGCTTTTTCATGTTCGTTTTCCCACGTGAACGATTCACTGGTTGCAGACCCATGCGCCAAAAGGCCCACCCGTAAATTGGAAACCACAGTATTTCACGCTTGCATATAAAAAATGCGTTTGGAACAACCGATGATAATACAATGCTTTCCAAAAGAGACATGTGTTTCGATGCAACAATCGCCTTGCGATCAAAACGTGAATTGCCATTTGGTAAAATTGGAACACCGTTTTCTTCGGTCGGTGGAAAATGAACCTGGTATTTTACACCACATATAATTCGGGCAAGTAATGCCAAACCACGTGCGCAACTTATCACCAGAAAATTATTTAATCGACCATTTACCAAACCAACCAATAATATCGGCGCCCATAAAACAAAGTGTATGGCAGATGCAATTTTAAAAATAATTGTTCTTAACATTATTATCCCTCTTTGATTCCAACCAGTGTGACGATGTATTTTATATATTCTGTCGCCCATCGTTCAATGCGACGAGATACCGGCATGCCATAAAGTGTTGCCGGACACGTTATGATTTCGGTGTTCGGTAATTCATGACGAATAAGATATTCCGCACGATTCATGTGGTCTTCGGTGGTGACAATAACGATTCGGTCCAAACCCGATTTTTCCACAATTTGCTTAATCGCCAGCGCATTTTGATATGTCGATTTCGATTCGGATTCAACCATTACCGGACGGGTTGCATCAAATGCATTTGTTTGTGCGCCGGCACCAATGATATAGACATCGGTGTCTGGGTATTGTGCAACTGTTCGCATCGCAAATGGAATACGCCGAACGTCGCCCGTCAAAACAAAAAGAGTATCATCAGTCATAATTTCGTCACAAATGCGTGGCGCAGACGATTTGAACACCATGCCGCCAATGACAAAAAATCCCAGTAATAAAAAAGACGGTGTAAGAAATTTCATTTATTCGCTTTGAAGAATTTTTAACGTTGTGCGACGTGTCATACGTATTGCAAATATAGTAATCAATACGGGCAGGGCAGCCAATAAAAACCAGCCGATACTGTTTATACTAAGTGTCGCAATCAAACCCACACGTGCAGAATGTGCCGCCGATATGACAAGCAGTAATACCGGGGTTGCAGTAACAAACCCAATCGTTCCCGCCGCACAACATATTTTTGTGACAATTATTTGCATTTGGTGTGCGATAAACGAATCGGTTGCGCCAACTTGGTTTAAAATTTCCAGTTCCCGCTTGTGCAGCATCGCCGTATTACGTGCAATATATGAAACGCATACCGCAATCGTTCCCAATGTCATTGCTAAAATCAATGTGGCAATTAATATCATTTGCCAACCGGTTGATGTTGACGGTGCCAATGCATCAGCGTGTGTCAATACACGTGCGTACTGCGTCAGCGATTTTGATACGTTGTCCATATCTTTTTCTGTTTTAAATTTAACCTCCCACATTTTGGGAAGATAGTTTTTAAGTTGTCCGCCACCCGAAATCCATGGCCGCATAAGCGCCATCATTTCGGCATCGCTTAGCAGGTGCAATTCATCGATTTTTGTTTTGTTATCGTCCAAAATTTTTTGCACATTCGATTCGTTTGACTTGTTTGTGACCTGGACAGTGGCGAACAAATCCCATTGTGCGTTCCATCGAACAACCCCGGTGCCAATCATTAATGCGATACCCAACGCCATTACCGCCAAGAAATTTAGCAGCGCCATAATGACCGTCATAAATACGGATTGTTCACGAACCAGTGAAAATACAGTTGCATGCTTCATTTGTTATACATTTCCAATATCTTCAAATTGTTTAGACAATTCTGAAAAATAGTTTTTCGGTGCGGGTCCCCGCCATACTTTTTTCGAATCGGTTGTTGATGATGCACGGCCCACAAAGTTTAGTCGATGATTTTCGACATTAATCACCGGGAACTTATACGTTTCCATTAATTTTTTGTTATGCGTAGCAAGTATGATTGTAGTGCCAAACAATTTATTCATTTGGATAAAAAGTTCCATCAAACGTGATGCATTTTCATCGTCCAAATTTCCAGTTGGTTCGTCGGCCAATAATATAGACGGCTGGATAATAATGGCACGTGCGACCGACACACGCTGTTGTTGACCGCCGGAAAGTTCCATTGGTTTTGCGTCGGCGTATTTCCCAAGACCGACCCAATCAAGAACCTTGGCCACTAATTTTTTAACCTTGGCTTCGTCAAAGCCACGCACACGCAACGGCAACGCAACGTTATCAAATACGGTCATGTGTGATAATAAAGAATATTCTTGGAACACGATTGCCATTTTGTGATGCAGATTTGCAATATCATCACGTGATAATTCCGCAGTATTTTTTCCAAACAACTTGATTTGCCCACGAAGAGGCTTGTGCAACATATAGATAAGGCGCAACAGTGTTGTTTTCCCAGCCCCCGATGCCCCCGATAGAAAATAAAAGGTGCCGGCGCTTATATTAAAAGATACATCCGTTAAAACTTCGGTTGCGTTATCGTATGCAGCGGCGACATTTGCAAAAGATATGATAGTCTTTTCTTCCATGATGTCGATGTTAGTAAAAAAAGAAATGTCGGGCAAGGGTTTTTACTTAATATATGTACAAAATGCTGGATTGCTTCGCAGGCTCGCAATGACAAAGAACGGTTGTCATTGCGAGGGAGTAAAACGACCGTGGCAATCCATAAATGACTGGATTGCTTCGCAGACTCGCAATGACAAAGTGGAACTGGATTGCATCACTTCGTTTGCAATGACAACGTGGAAACGGGCCACTAATAAAAAACGCCCAAACGGGCGATTTTTATTTTTGTGTTTGAGTTTTTGTTGTGACGTTTCTGTTTTTCGCCCAAACCTTTTCACCGGTACCAGGGTATTGTGGTTTTTCCTTGCCGTATGATATTGTTTTGATACGACGTGGTTCAATGCCGTCTTTCATCAATACGTGTGCAGCATTTCCCGCACGCAATGCGCCCAACGCCAAATTGTATTCCGTAGAGCCACGTTCATCACAGTGTCCCTCTAATACGACATTTACATTGCGATTCGTTTTCATATACAACGATTGTGATTTCAAATCACTTTTAGCGGTGTCGGTAATTTCTGCCGAATCGAATGCAAAGAAAACCTTGTCATCATTAATGTTGCTTGGCACAGAAGAACATGCAGTCAAAGTGGCCAAGGCCATGATAGTCAGAGCTTTTTTCATATTTCCAATCCCTTCTTATGACACAATTTAGCAAATTTAACAAAAAAATGTCAACAGGTGTTTTTTTTCATTTGGGAAAGGGGTCAAAATGTGATATACTGGTATCAACATTTTGGGGGGATTATCACCATGAAAAAATTAGTATCTGTTCTTGCAATTTTGGCGGTATCACCGGCGTTTGCGGCGTCTAAGGCTGCACGCCCAAGCTATTTAACCCGTGGTGCTGACGGTGCATACGATGTCACGTACAGCTATACCGACAAGGTTAAATCTGGGTGGTATGGTTCGGTTCGTGCCGCGATGAATTTTTTGAACTGGGAAAACAAATACTATGTCGAAGGAACATATATGGGCAATGACAAGTATTCATTTGAACCGGTGTTCAGTTTTGATATCGCATTTGGTAAGAAAATAAATTATTTCTGGCGTGCCGAAGTCGAAGCAGGGTATTTAAGCAAATATTCCGACAAAGACGAAGGATACGAAATCACATTATCGACCCCATACATAGTGGCAAACGGTTATTATGATTTCACAAATGGTTTGTATGTTGGTGCGGGTTTGGGTATTGCGATGCCAACAACCGAATTAATCGACGAAGAATTTAAATCAGGCAACAGCCCAATGACATCTGTATCACCGATGGGTGGTTTGATGTTTGGTTTCGCACACCAGTTGGATGATAACTTGGTTCTGGATTTACGCTATCGCATTGCCGGATACATGGGTCATGCCCAAGAACGTCAATGGGTTGATGATCCAGCGTTGGGACCATTACAGAATCTGCATCTAAAGAACGAAATAGGATTTATTTTGGATAATTCGATATCACTTGGTATTCGATATGAATTTTAACCAAAAAAGTATTTGGAGCCGATTCGAAAATATGATACAATAGACCCGGAAAGAGAGAAATGAAAAAACACAGTTTGAACGTTTCATTGTTTTCAGTTTTATGCGCACTGTGCGCTGGGGCGATATCGACCGATGCGTTGGCGGCTGCTTCTGTGCGGACGTTGGGTGGCACGGGCACGATTAATGGCACGGCTGCGGCGTCGACATCGACACGTTCGACACCGGCACGTGCGGGTTCATTACGTGTGACACCGTCGACGGCACGTTTGATAAACACAACGAACACATCGGCGAATACGAATACGGCGACAGCATCTTCGAATACATCATCAACAACGGGTCAGCGTTTGTCCATTGGTAAATACCTTGGCGGGGCGACCACTGCGACCAGTGCGGGAACAACACCGGCATCGGCGGGATTGGATGACGATGTTGATGATTTGCAAGAACGTGTTGATTTATTGGAAGATATTGTCGGGACACCTGGGGCGCAAAGTCATGATATATCACAACGTGTTGCTGCATTGGAAGAAGCACAAGAGGCTCAACCCACATACAGCACCGATGGCGTTGTTATTGTTGACAACGGTGTTGTGTCCATTGACATGGACGAATTAAAGAAAGAATTTTTTGGCGCCAATGATGGTATCGCAATGGAATATGACGAAGCGACACAATCAATTCGTTGGGGCATTCCGGATCAAAACGGTGATGTTGCCGATGGCAATTGGCACACGTTGGTTAACACAACGGCTTTGTCGGGCGAATATGCGACTGCGGACGATTTAGAAACCGCAATTACTAGTTTGGCGACGGTATATCTGTCCAAGGCTGATGCGGCGGCGACATATCAAACGATTGCGAATTTGACCCAAACAATCAGTGCGGAATCGACGGCATCGCAATATCCATCGGCCAAGGCTGTGTATGATGTGACCAAAGATTTGGCGGTTGCATCCAACGTTTACACCAAGGAAGAGGTTAACACCAAAATATCCGCTGTGACTGGTGATGCGGGTTCGATTGCGGAACAATTGGCTGATACGGTTGGCGAATTGGGTGACGACGGTAATGGTGATCCATATACGGTCAAAGGATACGTCGATGATGCATTGGCGGACTATACCACAACGGCAGATTTGGGTGATTTGGCATTAAAGGACAAGATAGATGCTGGCGATATAACCGCAGGTGCAATTACAAATGCGGACATTGCGGCAAATGCAAACATTGCCCAGTCCAAGATTGACGGTTTAACAACTGCATTGGCGGCAAAACAAGATGTTATTGATGCCGACAATAAATTGGCGGCAAGCAACATTGACGGACTTGCCACGGTTGCGACAACCGGCAAATTCAGCGATTTAATCGAAGTTGGCACGGTTCCGGCAAACGATGGACATGATTGGGTATGGGGATATGTCAACGGCGAACCACAATTTATACGTATTGTTGATGAATAATATGGTGCCAACACAAACACAAGATTTGGAATTTAATAAAAACGAAAGGATAAAACGAAAACGATAAACAAGAAAAAGACCGAAGTAAAAAAACAAAAAACAACCAATAAAAAACAACCACAAGAAAGAAAGGAAAACAAAATGAAAAAAATTTTAGGCGTATCGTTAGTCGCATTGATGGCTGTAAGTACAGCCCGCGCAGATATCGCATCAACAACTTATGTTACTGGGATAACTGGTACATTGTCAAACTTGCAGACAAGTGAACAAAGTAACTTGGTTGGCGCTATCAATGAATTGGTGGGCAGCCTTGGTGACGGCGGTTCTGTGGCACAACAGATTTCAGCAGCGTTGGAAGACTATTCAACTACAACAGAAGCGAATGCATTGTATGATGCAGCAGGTGCGGCTACAACAGCAGTTAATGCAATCACGGCAACAGGTAGCAACGGTGTTTCGGCAAGTGCATCTAATGGTGCTATCACAGTGTCAGGTACTGCAGCAACAAATGCCGCAGCCGGTGTTATCAAAATCGCAACAGATGCAGAAGCAACAACAGGTACAGCAGAAAATATTGCTGTTAACCCGAAACAGTTGAAAGTTGTATCTGATGCTGTCGCTGGTTTGAACAGTACATATGCAACAGATGCAGAAGTTGCTACGTTATTAGAGTCATATTCAACTACAACAGAAGCGAATGCATTGTATGATGCAGCAGGTGCGGCTACAACAGCAGTTAATGCGTTGACTTATGCAGGTGCATCTGGTGGTAATGTTATCACTCAAGTTACCCAGACGAATGGTACTGTAAGTGCTACGATGGGTAAGGCTGCAATGGAGCCGGCATCATGGGCATCTGATACAGACGGTACATATGTTTTAACAGCATCAAAGTCGGGTGATGTTATTACATATCACTGGGAGAATATCAATCGTGGTAATTAATCCCATAGCGTAGTTCTTGTGGTTTAAGGTTGGTGTGGTGGTCTTTTCCGCCACCACACCAGACGCAAAATCGCATGGACAAATGGACATAACAAGATATCGAA
Organism: Alphaproteobacteria bacterium; assembly: GCA_017616975.1. Taxonomy (GTDB): domain Bacteria; phylum Pseudomonadota; class Alphaproteobacteria; order Rs-D84; family Rs-D84; genus Enterousia. The sequence continues at coordinate 10,136 of JAFZXC010000003.1, read as the reverse complement.
TGATTTGAAGTATATTTGACAAAGGGACTGTTTCAGTGATGCTTAAACATCAAGGCGTTTTGTTGGTATCGTTGGTCGCAATGTTTGCGGTGACGTCTGGGTATGCAGACATCGCATCTACAAAATATGTCGACGATGAAATCGATGCTTTGGCAACGGTTGCGTCAACTGGGTCTTATACTGATTTGTCAAATACGCCAGATATCGACAGTATCGAAAGTGATTTGGCTGCTGTTTGGGATACTGATATTACAGAAGCCTTGGTTAATCGTGTCGCAGCCAACGAAGGTGCAATTGAAACATTGAATGGCACAGTAAGTGATGCTGGTTCGGTGGACTATAAAATTGCCCAGGCAATCGGCGGACAAGATTTCAGTGGTAAACAAGATAATATCGGTGGCAGCACCAATGCCGGTAAAGCGGTTATCGCAACGTCAACCGCCGGAACGGTCGATTATCGTGTAATCGATACAACATCGGGCGGAACAACGGGATCAAATTCCCTTATTACTTCGGGTGCCGTTTACAGCGGATTGTCTGGAAAACAAGATACGATATCTGATTTAAGTTCAATAAGAAGTAATGCGACGGCCGGTGCCGGTGCGGCGAACACAATCGCAACATATGGCGATATCGTCACACATGATGCGGATGATTTCGCAACTGCAGCCCAAGGGGGCAAGGCAGATTCTGCAATACAGTCGGTCAAAGTTAATGGTTCCGCATTAACCGCAGATGCAAACAAAGCGGTCAATGTCACGGTGCCAACGACAACAAGTCAATTGACTAATAATTCTGGGTTCATCACCAGTGCGGATGTGCCAACAAAAGTTAGTGATTTGACAAATGATACCGGGTTCATCACCAGTGCGGATGTGCCAGCCCAGGTGCGACCAGATTGGGATGCAACAACGGGTGTGGCATCTATTGCGAACAAGCCAACATTGGCGACGGTTGCAACAAGTGGTTCGTATGCCGATTTGTCGAACAAGCCAACAGCGGTCAGTGACTTTACAAACGATACTGGGTTTATTACGTCAGCATCATTACCAACAAAAGTTAGTGATTTGACCAATGATACTGGGTTTGTCACAGCGGCAGACCAGGTTCAGCCAAATTGGAACGCAACATCGGGCAAGGGGCAAATCTTGAACAAGCCAACGGCGGTCAGTGCGTTTACTAATGACGCCGGGTATTTAACAGCGCACCAAACATTACCAACGGTAAATACTTCGTCGGGGGCGGGTAATGTTGTGACAAATGTGACGCAAACCAATGGTGCTATTGCGGTGACCAAGGGACGTGTCCAAATTCCAGTCGGTGCAGAAGATGCCAATACTTATGCTGCAATTTGGGTGGAATAGGGATATTTGTGGTTAGTGATTAGTGGTTATACCGGCGTTGCCGGTTTTTTTATTGTCATTGCGAGGGAGTGAAACGACCGTGGCAGTTCATAATGACTGGATTGCTTCACTTCGTTCGCAATGACAAAGTGGACTGGATTGCTTCGCAGGCTCGCAATGACAAAGGAAACAGGATTGCTTCGCAGGCTCGCAATGACAAAATGACTTTATTTCCAGATAAACAATAATTATACTGATTGTTATGAAGAACTTTCTTTTTTATATTTACATAATGGCGAACAAGCGAAACGGGACAATTTATATCGGTGTCACAAACGACATCGTTCGTCGTGTCCAAGAACATAAAAAACATACTTTCCCAGATTCTTTTACCGCCAAATATAATTGTGATAAATTAGTATATTTCGAAGATTTTCAATATGTCGACAAAGCGATAGATCGTGAAAAACAATTAAAAGCGGGTTCTCGTGATAATAAAATAAAACTGATAGAATCAATAAACCCCGAATGGCGTGATTTGGCGACCGAGAATCTGTTTTGGATGCGTTAGGCTTTTTTGTCATTGCGAGGGAGTGAAACGACCGTGGCAATCCATAATGACTGGATTGCTTCGCAGGCTCGCAATGACAAAGTGGACTGGATTGCTTCGCAGGCTCGCAATGACAAAACAGCCCTTGTCATTGCGAGGGAGTGAAACGACTGTGGCAATCCATAATGACTGGATTGCTTCACTTTGTTCGCAATGACAAAGTGGAACTGGATTGCTTCGCAGGCTCGCAATGACAACTAAATCAAGCACATAAGGCCGATGCCAAGAATGGCGGCAACAATCGCACCAATCGTTAATGGCCAAAAATACTTTTTAATAAGTTTGTTCGCCATGTCTTGAAAACGCCACAGCAAAAAGCCAACAAGCGCAAAGCGCCCCGTCCGGAATATCGCCGATACCCCAATCAAAAGCCAAAATGGAAACCCAATAAAGCCCGCCGTTATACACATCAATTTATACGGAATCGGGGTCACCGCCGTCAGCACAATTAAAAATACGCCGTGTTTGATAAACATCTGTTGCGCCAGATAGAATTTTTCCATTGATGCAAAATGCTCTATTAGCCAAACGCCAACAGAATCAAACAGCAATAACCCAATCATGTATGAAACCATACCGCCAATAATCGAACCAAGTGTCGCCGCCATCACAACCGGAAATGCCCGTTTCTTGTTCGCAATTATCGCCGGAGTCATGAAAACCTCTGGCGGAATGAACAGAAATATAGACTCGCACACCGTCATCAAAAATACAATCGCAGTGTAATACGGCTTTTCAGCCTGGGCTAAAATGCGTTCCGCAAATTTCATGTGTTTTGTTTTCCTTTCAATCTTTGCTTGATTGTAAATAATAATTTGATATTTTACAAGAGTGTTATTAATCGTCAGAGGTCACAAATGCCAAAAAAACAGATAAATTCAAATCGGGGTGAACGTATCGCTTCCAAAGTGCAAACTCTGGTCGCAGAAATTTTACGTGATATGTTCGCCGATGATGCGATTTTGTCCGGGGTGTCGCTGGTCGGTGCCACAGCGCATGGTGGTCTGCAATTTGTAAAACTTTTTTACTATTCCCGTAATGGCGATGTCGCCATGGTGCAAAAGCGTCTTGACGAAGTCACAAAAATGGTCCGCTTTGAATTGGCGTCACGCATGGACCAAAAATACGTCCCGGAAATCAAGTTCGAATATGACGATACGTTGGAACGTGCACAACGAATTGACGATTTGCTGAATAATTTAAACAATTAAAATTTTACCTTGCTAATTTGCTTATACGAGTTTATCATTGCCGCATACAAGGCAAGGTGTTTTCGTGAAGCAAAGTAATATAAGAAATTTTTCCATCGTTGCACATATTGACCATGGTAAATCAACACTGTCGGACCGGTTAATCGAAATTACAGGTGGTCTGGAACAGCGTGAGATGAAGGCGCAAGTTCTTGATTCTATGGATATCGAACGTGAACGGGGTATCACGATTAAGGCACAGACGGTGCGCTTGAATTATCGTGCGAAAAATGGCGAAATGTATCAATTGAATTTGATGGATACGCCCGGGCATGTGGACTTTTCGTATGAGGTGTCTCGTTCGTTGGCGGCATGCGAAGGCGCATTGGTTTTGGTCGATGCAACCCAGGGGGTCCAGGCACAAACACTGGCAAATGCCTATCTGGCGTTGGACAATGATTTGGAAATGTTGCCGGTGCTGAACAAGATTGATTTGCCGTCAAGTGATGTTGCAGGAACACGTGAACAAATCGCAGATGTTATTGGGCTGGATGCGAACGATGCACTTTGTGTTTCTGGAAAAACAGGTGCCGGTGTGCCAGAGCTGTTGGAAGAAATCGTCCATAAATTGCCCGCACCAAACGGTAATGAAAATGCACCATCACGGGCGTTGCTTGTTGATTCATGGTATGATTCTTATCTGGGGGTTGTGATTCTGGTGCGGGTTGTCGATGGCAAATTATCACGTGGACAGAAAATAAGATTTATGGCGACTGGCGCAGAATACGTTATCGACAAGATTGGTTTCTTTACACCAAAAATGGAAAACTGTGATGTGCTGAATACCGGCGAAATCGGGTTCATTATCACGGGAATGAAAACAATTCACGATTGCAAGGTCGGCGATACAATTTGTGATAGCCGTAGCACAGTTGATGCTTTGCCGGGATTTAAACCGTCCGTGCCGGTCGTGTTTTCTTCGTTCTTTCCGGTGGCGGCGGACGATTATCCGGCGCTGCGTGAAAGCGCAGAAAAGTTAGCGTTGAATGATGCGTCTTTTATGTTCACAACCGAAAAGTCGTCGGCGTTGGGGTTTGGGTTGCGCTGTGGTTTCTTGGGGCTTTTGCATATGGAAATCATCAGCGAACGTTTAGCGCGCGAATTTAATTTGAACCTTATTAATACGGTGCCAAGCGTGTTGTATAAAATTCATCTGCGCAATGGCGAAACGGTTGATTTGGAAAACCCTGCCGATATGCCCGATATTACAAAAATTGAATCAATCGATGAACCGTGGGTGCGTGCAACAATTATGATGCCTGATAAATATATGGGCGGAATTATGGCGCTTTGTTCGGAACGCCGTGGGGTCCAAGAAAACATTTCGTATGTGGGTAATCGGGCGGTGCTGGTGTATCAATTGCCGTTGTCTGAAATCGTGTTCGATTTTTATGACCGGGTTAAATCTATATCGTCGGGTTATGCATCGTTTGACTATGTTGTATATGGTTATCAACAATCTGATTTGGTAAAGGTTTCGATTTTGGTGAACGAAGAAAATGTCGAACCGTTATCGTTCATGTGTCATCGGTCTTTTGCGGAAAAACGTGGCCGCCAGATTGTTGAAAAATTGAAAGACCTTATCCCACGTCATCAATTTAAAATTCCAATCCAGGCTGCAATCGGTGGAAAAATTATTGCACGTGAAACAATCGCAGCATATCGCAAAGACGTGACTGCAAAATGCTATGGCGGGGATATCACACGTAAAAGAAAATTATTAGAGAAGCAGAAAGAGGGTAAAAAACGTATGCGGACATTTGGCAATGTCGAAATTCCGCAGACAGCATTTATTAACGCATTAAAGGTTGGTGAATAATATGGGAACGCTAAGACAAGATTATAAAGATTGGAAAAAAGCCAAGGCCGAAGCGGAGTATTGTGTCAACGCAATGGACACGTTTCAACAGAGTATAGAAGTTAAATTGCCGTATGAAGAATGGTGCCGCAATTTTGAAAAAATAGAAACGTTTTGTAAAATGATGGAAGCATATAAAGAATATGCCAATGACCCAAAGACTCATTCCAAATTTATGGAACGGTATGATGTTTTGGCAAAACTGTTAAGAAGTTCCACTTGTTTTATGGGATGTCGCAGCCCCTTTTCAGCATATCCATGGAGCAAGTTTTTTGGTGAGGATCTTAAAGACACAACATTAAGATGTATAAATAATCGTGACAATGGTGAAATTACAGAACACCTGTGTGATGGCTGTGGCAAGTTTAAAGAATTGGTCAAATATCAAATGTTGGCTGCAAATGCGAAATCTGCGCTGGAAAGACAAAATGTTGCCAAGATGATGCTGGCGAATCATTTCAGGATATTCAAGATAAAATAGGAAAGTAAAATGTTTAACAGTTGGTCGAAAAAATTGAAATATGTTCATGTGACACTTAATGAAAAATTGGCGGTGTGGGGTGAAAAACATGCATACGCCCAGGTTGAAGAAGCAAAAAAAGAAATAATGCGTTTCAAAGATATGGGATGTTTTGGAAATTCTAAAGACGGTTATTGGGAATGCAGTTCGTTTTATGAGGGGTGCACTTGTCATCGTAAAACATGCCCGATGCAAACTCTTAATGAAAATTATGCGGTTGCGTGGGGTGCATGGGTGCGTGCAAAGTCGGCTTTGTTTAAAACACAAAGTATCGCAAATGCAGTGCGTGAAGATATGGGGCTGCGCAAGGCAAGATAAAGGTTAATCGTAATCACACCAAGGAGGCGATTATGGCACATCAATTCTTTTTTAATCCGTACATATTGGATAATTTGCCGGCACCAACGTCGGGATTTGATGTTGTTCAAGATTTGTCTGAACCACGTTTGCGTATGTATATCACAAGTCGTGGTATTAAAACATTCTTTGTGCGCAAGCGTGTTCACGGTGTTGATAAAAGAATCATAATCGGTAATTACCCAGACGTTGATATCGAAACAGCACGTGATGCGGTCAATGGTGTCTTAGAAGTCGCATCAAAAAAGCCCGTGGTCCGTCGTAAACCAATCACATTTAAACAATTTGTTGATTTATATATTGCTAATCGTATTCGTCGCAGTGAAGATTCACAAATGAAATTGGTGCGATCAATCAATTTACACTTTGCACCGTTGTTTGATAAAAACATATCGAATATATTGCACGACGATGTTGTTAATGTTATAAAACAAATTCATGGAAATGCGATTGCTGCACGTATGCAAGATTTATTACAAAGCATTTTTAAATATGCCATCGAACAAGGCTATGTAAAAGAAAACGTCGCAGATGGTTTGCCAAAAATCGAACAAAAACGTCGGGTGCGTCCATTAAATAAATCGGGGGTTCAACGATTGGTGGCGGCTATTAATCGAGAACAAGACATTTTTGTTCGTGGTGCATTTTTAATGTTGGTATATGGTTTTGCCCCACGTTCAAAAGTTTTTTCTATGCAGTGGGAAGATTTAGATTTCAATCACGATTTATGGAAAGATTGGCCTTTGTCCGATCGGGCAGTTGTGTTATTGCAAGATTTACCCCAAGACAGTTTCTGGCTTTTCCCGGGACGTGGTGGGTCGCATTTGGCGGATCCACGTACGGCGTGGAAGCGTGTTGCACATGCTGCTGGGGTGCCAAATTTGACAATGGACGATGTGCATAAATTCATGATGCGGCATTTGGAATGGGCGTCAGACCGTGAATATTTACGCAGAAATATGAATAACTTACTGGACGAAATCTTGGATGTTTATTAAATTCATTTTTGTCAAGTTGTGTTATAGTTTGTTATAATTTCTTGACACTTTGGCATGAAAATGATAGTTTGTATAAATGACGTTCATGATTGAACCAAAAAATTAACACAAACAAAGGATATAAAATGACAACTTTTGAAAAAGTTAAGAAAATCGTAGCGGAAAAATTAGGCGTTCCAGAAGCCAAAGTCACAGAAGAAGCGGCTTTTGTTAATGATTTGGGTGCAGATTCGCTGGATGTTGTTGAATTCGTTATGGAAGTTGAAAAAGAATTTGATATCACAATTCCAGATGAAGAAGCCGCTAAATTGGAAAAAGTTGGTGATGCGGTTAAATATATTGACGCACACAAGAAAGCATAAGTTTAGTGATTGCTTGGTATAAATTAAAATCCGTTGGCATCGTTTTTTGCTGGCGGATTTTTTTGTTGGCTTTTAGGTTTCAAAAAGACTATGATACGTCCGTAAGTTTAACAAAGGAAAGTTTATTATGAAAAGAGTTGTTATTACAGGTATGGGTATTGTTGCACCAAATGGATGCGGCGTTGAATATGTATGGAAAAACGTCGTAGATGGTGTTTCTGGTATTCGTAAAATTGATACATTTGATGCGTCTGATTTGCCATGTCAAATCGCAGGGTTGCCAGTTATTGGAATGGAACCTGGGCAATATAATCCAGACAGCGTTGTTGATGCACGTGAACAACGAAAATTGGACAAGTCGATGATTTATGGAATTGTCGCCGCAGATGAAGCGGTACGTGATGCGGGCTTGATTGACTATGATGGTGACAAAACAAGAATTGGCGTTTCTATTGGCAGTGGTATCGGTGGAATGCAGACTATTTATGAAACGTGTGTTGAATTGCATGAAAACGGCCCACGTCATGTCAGCCCGTTCTTTATACCAAAGGGTATTATTAATATGACGGCTGGGAACGTATCGCTTAGATACGGGTTCAAAGGGCCGAATATCGCCGTGGTAACTGCGTGTGCAACATCGGCACATTCAATTGGCGAAGCGGTTCGTTTAATTCAGCATGGTGATGCAGATATCATGATTGCGGGTGGTGCCGAAGGTGCTGTTTGCAAAATTGGTGTTGCTGGATTTACTGCTATGCGTGCATTGTCGACACGTAATGATGAACCGACCAAGGCATCACGTCCGTGGGATAAAAACCGTGACGGTTTTGTTATGTCCGAAGGTGCAGGTATTTTAGTTTTGGAAGAATACGAACATGCCGTTGCCCGTGGTGCAAAAATTTATGCCGAAGTTGCTGGTTACGGTTTGTCGGCGGATGCATATCATATCACCGCACCAGCACCGGGGGGCGAGGGTGGCTTGCGTGCAATGCGTATGGCGTTGAATGATGCCGGATTAACACCAACCGATGTCGATTATATCAACGCCCATGGAACGTCAACTGGATTGGGTGACGTTGGTGAATTAGAAGCGGTTAAAACATTGTTCGGTGATTTGCCCGTATCAATGTCTTCAACAAAATCAACAACGGGACACCTGCTTGGTGCCGCCGGTGGGGTAGAGGCGATTTTCTGTACACTGGCGATACGTGACGGAATTGTGCCACCAACAATTAATTTGGATGACCCGATTGACGAAGTTGGCAATTTCGATTTGGTGCCAAAGGTTGCTAAAAAGCGCAAGGTTGATGTCGCATTAAGCAATTCGTTTGGCTTTGGTGGAACAAATGCATCGCTGGTAATCAAACGTGTCAAATAACAAAGTTTCTTGGTTTGAAGAAAATATGCATGCGCAAAAAATGCGATCGCCCCTTGGGGCGTGCAGTTTTTGTGCGTTGCGTAATTTACCAAAGTTTTGTGTTTTGATACCATCGTGTGATGTAATGGTTAGTGATGACGAAATGTACACAGTGACCTGGCAACCGAATATAAAAGGGTTAACGGCCACACTGGAAAACGGTATCCCACCACGTGAAATGACAGAGTTTTTTAATATGACAAAGCCAGAAGAACTTAAAAGTATTTTTGAAAAAATGGCACGTGATGCAGGCACCGAAAAACAAAAATAAAAGGTCTAAACAAATGAACGATACAAAGACGAATAATTCTCAAACCCAAAAATTTATTGATTCGCGGATAACTTTCTTGGGTCAATGTTTCGCAGAAGCGTTGAGACAACTGAGACAAAATAGATATAAACAAAAATAAAAACACCGCCCGTTTGGGCGGCGTTTATTAAAATATAACCGTATCTTATCAACGCACCGCAACTTGTTTATGAATTTCTGCTAAATGAAGTATTTCTGATTTTATTTTATCGCATTCTGAATCAGGTATGGCACCATAAGCCACCCCTTGATCTGGATAAAACGTCAAATCAAAAAAATCTGGCGCAGTGTGTCCAAACAGAGAGCTGCGTTCAAGTCTAATTTCATAATTCATATCACTTTGTATTTGTTGTCCTAGTGGCGGATAAATGCGCATAATTTCGGGCCAATATTTTTTAAAGTGGGTCCATATTCCACCATAGGAAATAATGGGTACATTATTTTCGTAAACAATGTGTACATCCTGATTGGCTTTAAACCTATAAACCAAATTTTCTTTGTTTTGTAATACTTTGTGTGTCAAATCTATCAGTTGAACAAGATGTTCGCTTGGAATCTTTTTATCAGCAGTGTTGTTGATTGTAGTCATTGTCGGTCCTTTGTTGCACGAAAGAAGATTACGACAAATCTACGTAATGTCAAGTTTTAAGATTTTTTGCTTTCTTTATCGTCCAAACCGATAACACTTTTTGTGCTATCCCAGGTGCGGATAAGTGCACGACGAATCTTGCCCGATATGGTCATTGGCAAACTGTCCACAAATTCAATTACACGTGGGCATTTATAAATCGCAGTGCGCGAACGGACATGGTCTTGTAATTGGCGAACCAAAATATCCGAACCGACAAAGTATTTGTTCAATACAACCGTTGCCTTGATTGCCTGGCCACGTGCAGGATCTGGGATGCCCGTCACGGCGGCTTCGGCAACAGAAGGGTGTTCAAGCAAAACGCTTTCCACCTCAAACGGACTTACACGATAGCCAGATGTTTTGATTAAATCATCATTACGGCCGACGAACCAGTAATAACCGTCGCTGTCACGATAAGCAACGTCGCCAGTGTGATAGTATCCATCACGAAATACAGAATTGGTTAATTTTTCATTTTTG
>JAFZXC010000041.1 GCA_017616975.1 Alphaproteobacteria bacterium | reverse complement strand
TTTCCAATTTATTGACTAACTCTGGGCCCATAACTGCGTATGTTGCCGCATTACGCACATCAAATTGATTAAAAAACGTCCCGTATTCTATTTCTACATTTTGCACAATGGTATAAGACGGATAAACGCCCATTAATGACGTCGATTGATTTTGATTTCCATATACTACTTGCGCCCCTGTTGTTTGGACGGGGCTTACTGCTGCGACATCTGGCAAGTTAGCGATATATTCTGCATCTTGGATGGTAAGAGTCTGCATATTACCCGTCCGCACACCACCCATACGTGCAATTCCGGCACGCACCATTATTGTATTCGTCCCCAGCGCAGAAAATTGGTCGCTTATTTCATTTTCTACTGTTTCGCCCACAGCAACCATAATCACCACTGCCATAACACCGATAATGATGCCCAGCACTGTTAAAAACGAACGGACCTTATTACCACTTATTGAAACCCATGATTCTTTTAATATGTCGCCAAAAGTCATATCAACCACCATAAATTGATATGATATTCTTAGCATAAAAAATCCCGGCAATCGCCGGGATTGTTATCTCATTGGGCCGCCTGCCCCTGGGCCACCCATTCCACCGCCACGATTACCACTTGATGTTTTGGTTGCGCCGACACCAATCTTTCCAACGATAATTCTATCGCCATCTTGGATATCATTGGACACAATTTCTGTTTCTGTCGCAGTCACAAGCCCCTTTGTATATGGCACAAACACAACATTGCCATTACGCAAGATCGCCAAATGTGTCAAAGGTTTGGCATCACCAACGTCCACACCCAATGTATCAAAAGAACGTACCAAGAACGCAGAATTTTGTGCCTTGATAATATCAAATTTTTCATCGACAACAATTGTCACAAAGGCCGTCATGCCCGGCATCAAACTTAAATCAGCATTATCAACAGATATCACAACCGTATACACAACAACATTTGATGTTGTCGTCGGGGACAAACGAATTTGATGAACAACACCTGCAAATGTTTTTTGCGGATATGCGTCTACGGTAAATGTGACTGCTTGACCTTCTTTGATAACACCAATGTCAGCTTCGGATACAGACGTTTCAATTTGCATTTTGGTTAAATCTTCGGCAATTTCGAACAAATCTGGCGTTTGGAACGATGCAGCAACTGTTTGTCCAACATCAACCTTGCGCGAAATCACGGTTCCTTCGACCGGCGAAGTTATAGTAGCGTACCCAAGGTTTGTTTTTGCACGTTCATATTGTGATTGCATACGAACAACTTCTTGTTCTGCCTGTTCGTACGTTGTTTGCGATTGTTCCATTTCTGCACGCGAAATAAAGCCTTCGTTATACAAAATCTTGTTCCGTTCGTATTCGCTTTTTGCATAATTGCGTTTTGATTTAGAACTGTTGAATGCCGCTTCGGCTTCTTTCACTTGGGCTTCTAATACGGATGGTTCAATCGTTAACAAAACATCGCCCTTGTTCACATGCGAATTAAAATCAACAAATATATTATCAATTGTTCCAGATACTTGCGACCCAACATTAACAGTGTTCACAGGTTGAATTTCACCCGTAGCGGTCACAACCTGGCGTAAATCACCGTGGATAATTTGAACCGTAGAAAATTCGTTTTTGTCCGCCTTTTTTGCCCCACCCCAAATTAAATTCGCACCAATCAACACAATGGCCAAAATCAAAACCCACCATTTTTTACGCCATAACCATGCGAACATACGGCGAATCCAAGACGGACGCTTTTTCACCGATGGTTCAACACTCTGTTCTTTTTTTACTGTTTTTGCCATTATTCATTTCCCTGGGTTTTATCTAGTTCTTCTTTGATTTCACCAATTGCAAGTGCGACTGCTGCACGTTTAATATACAAATCGTATTTCGCAGCATTGTTTTGTTTTTGTGCATCAAGCAATTCTGATTGCGCCGTCTGCCAATCAAGCATCGTGCTGCGCCCAACCTTGTACATACCAGATGTCATACGTTCTGTTTCCGTTGCGGACGCCAACAGTGTTTCTGTCTGTTTTAATACAGTCTGGGCAGTTTTGTAATTTTGGTACGCTTTGAAAACATCCAACATCGCATCGTTTTCCGAATTACGTTCTTGTTCGCTTGCACGATCATAACTTGCCGCCGCAGAACGAACACCATACATATTTGCAAAACCTGCAAATATCGGCATCGATGCACGAATACCAATCGACCCATTTATTTTTTCGGTTTCAGGACTGAACACACCCGACAAATTATCGTCACCCCAACCAAGATTTCCCGTCAATGATATAGACGGCAAATTTTTCAAAAACGCCGAATTACGACGATGCCATGCCGCATCTTTATTTGCCGTTGCCCGCAACAAGTCTGGACGTTTTTCCTTTGCCACTTTGATTAATTCATCGATGCTTTTCATTTCGGCATCACTGCCTATTTGCGATTCCATATCGGCAATTGTTATCTCTTGGGATGCCGGAAAAGAAAGTTTAGTAAGCAATGTTCCCTTAGCAATTTCACGATTGTTTTTGGCACGTTCTACCGCCAAATCACGACTGGCCAGTGTTGTTTCAGCCTTTAACACATCAGCACGTGCAACCGAGCCCGCCGAATACTTTTTCTTGGCCGTGTCATGTGCCGTTTTTGCAACAGTTTGGGCAGACAACGCACTTTTTACATCGGCGTCCGCATTAAGCAATTCATAGTAAGCACCGATAATTCCATAAACAAAATTTTGAATTGTTTCATCATAGTCAAATCCCGCAGCACGATATGTTGCCAACGTTTCAGCCATGTCCGATGTACGTTTGCCAAAATCAAACAACAAATACGACGCAGAAAGAGATGCACCATAAGACCAATCTTGCCAGTGTTCTTTTTCATAACTTCTGTTTGCGTTGGCGCCCAATTCAACCCGTGGCAAATAATTTGAATATGCGGCATCTTTGGTGAAACGTTGCGCACGCAGTGATGCATATGCCGCCGCCGTTTGTGGATTACGACAAAGCCCTAAATCAATAACGTCGCTAAGTGTTAAAACCGAATCGGGAACGTTTGTCAATTCGGCACAATCATCCGCTGCAAATGCAACGCACGGAAAAAACATCAATAAAATCAGCAGTTTTTCCATTTCTCTCTTCCCATGCCAAGACTTATGGGAAAACAATATCAATTTTTATGTTGAATTACAAATATTTTTTGTCTAGGATTCAAGGGCAATAAAATGGCCAGATGGCAGAGTGGTTATGCAGAGGACTGCAAATCCTTGTATGCCGGTTCGATTCCGACTCTGGCCTCCAAACTTTATTATGATTGAAACACTTGTACTCACAGATTTTCGCAATCATATTTCATGCAGAATCAAGACGCATGGTCGTCAAAATGTAATTGTCACCGGACCAAATGGTGCCGGCAAAACAGCCATACTTGAAGCACTGTCTATTCTTTCTGGCGACCGTGGTATGCGTGGCGCACAAATGACCGACATTGTTCGATTTAATGGCAATGGTGGTTTTTCTGTATTTGCAACACTTGATGACGAAACCGAAATATCTGTGGTATTTAATCCTGGGGACACAAATCGACACGGTCGCATTGATGGTGATACGGCGACACTGTCTGGATTGGCTGAAAAATTACCTATGGTATGGATAACCCCACGTGAAGACAGATTGTTTGTTGATTCTTCTGCTGAACGCCGGGCTTTTTTTGATCGTCTGGTTGCCGGTTTTGATTCTGCACATTCTGGACGTGTTGCACGTTTTGCAAAATTACTAAGCGAACGTGCCGTTGCACTGAAATCGGGCCGTGACATGCGGTGGGTTGATGTTATTGACGACCATATTGCCGCCACAGCAACCGCAATTGCCGCAGCACGCATCCAATATGCTGGCGAATTAAATTATTTCTTGGAAAATGCAGCCGTATCGGTGGCCGGCATGTTGGAACAAATGCTAATAGATGGACACAGCACTGGTGATACAGAACGCACATATCGTGAATACCTTGGGACGACACGTGAAATTATTGCCGATAAAATGATTATTGATGGTGTGCATAAATCAGACTTTGGGGTTTTTAACAAAACGCTTAATTTGCCCGCTAATTTAACCAGTACTGGACAACAAAAAACGACTCTTTTGGAACTTATTTTGGCCCATGCAAAATTGATGCACGCACATACAAATCGACGTCCAATTATATTACTGGACGAAGCAATTGCTCATCTTGATGACAATGCACGCCAAAATTTGTTTGCCGGCCTTGATTCTACAAATGCACAAATTTGGGCCACAGGCATCGATGCCAATGCTTTTGATAATGTACCAAACGCTGTATTTGTTTCTTGCGCAGATGGCGAAATAAGTAATATACTGGTTTCGAAACAGGAATAAAAATGGGAAAGATAAATTATCAGGAATTATTAGATAATGCGTTGAAATCTGTGGTCAAAGATGCGCTTGTTTATGCCCAGATTAATGGTTTGGGTGACGGAACGCATTTTTTTATAACGTTCAAAACACGTGATCCTGGGGTTGTTTTGCCTGATTTCTTGCGCATGCGATATCCCGATGTTATGACGATCGTATTACAGTATTCTTATAACAACCTTAATGTTTCTGATCGTGAATTTGGTGTTCAATTGACATTTGATGGTCGTCCGTTTTTCATCCGTGTCCCATTTTCTGCATTGGTTGAATTCAAAGATCCGTCCACAGACTTTATGTTATCATTTCATCATAAAACTGCACCTGCGGCGGCGGACAACGATATGGAATTACCGCTGGAAGAAAAACCAGACACCGTTCCAGACGATAAACGTATCGTTTCACTGGACGAATTTAGACGTAAAAAAAATCAATAAAAAAAACCGGCAAATGCCGGCTTTTTTATATATTCATTTTCTTGCACATACCAATCAATACTGGCACATCAACACCGATACGTTCGGCACGTATAACCAATCCCCGCAAAGCAGACAACCCTTCGACTGTACCTTCGGGCGCTTCGCCACGTGCAATTGCCATGCCACCGGAAAAATTGCGACTGGTTTCGGACGTCGCAGACAAGAATAAATCACCAATACCGCACAGCCCTAAAAATGTTTCGGCCGCAGCACCTGATGCACGTCCCATATTCACAATTTCGTTCCACGCACGTGTGAATATCATCGCACGTTCATTTTCCCCAGCTGCAGCAACAGCATTATAACCACATATCAATGCGACCGCATTTTTACCAACACCGCAATACTCGGCTCCAATAATATCGTCGCTGTCGTGTAGATATAATTTATTCAGTATTTCATGACCAGCTGCACAAGACTTTGGCATCGCCGCCAAAGTTGAACCTGTGGGCACACCACGGGCAACTTCGGCTGCAAATTGTGGCCCAGACAGCACACCAAAATCTGTGCATTCTGGCAATTCTTCTTGGATAATTTCCGACATAAATGCACATGTTTCTGGCTCGGCCCCTTTGGTACAAATAATCACAGGCTGACCATTATATACATTTCGCGCTTGTCTTATTGTTTCACGAAAAAAAGCCGCTGGCGTCACGATCAACCAGGCCGCCATATCACGCATTTCCGCCATATCACACGTCATACGCAGATTTTGTGGCATATCAACACCATCAAACATTTTATATTGTCCATCAAAAGACCACAATACAACGTCACATCCGCCACGTGCCGCAACAATCCCCAGCGCCGTTCCCCATGCGCCTGCACCAATAACACCTACTTTCATTTTAACTTCCTTACCTTTCTTTGAATTTGCGGGACAACAACCAATCCATCACCAGACAAATCTATTGCCCGCATATATGCATCGTACGCCATTTTATAATTACCGCTTTGCATATACAAGTCACCAAGTCCGTCAAACAATGACGAACACTCTTTTGCAACGTCCCCTACCCGTTCAATTAATTCTAACGCCGCATCAACACCTTCACGAACCGCGACAACACGCCCAAGCACATCCCACGCATAAACATCACCCGGATTATGCTGAACAAGAGTCATTGCGTATTCATAAGCATCGTCCAAATTACGATTCTGGGCCGCCCAAATTTTTGCCTGCAGTGCCAAAATTTCTGGATCTACATTTAACACTTCGGCCGCCGCATGAATATCCGCCTGGGCATAATCTAAATCACCAAATGCGAAATAAACCTGGGCTCTGGACTTTAACAAAAAGGCATGCGACACGTCCGACAAACCATCGTTTTTCATTGCACGGTTTAATATGCGCAACGCAGAATGTTTATCGCCGTTTGCCGTATAGTGCGCAATTAACTTGTTCATTGCAGGCACAAACAACGGATGCGCACGCAACAACCGACGCATTTTTGTAATATCGCCACTTGTTTCGTATTCACGCAGTTTTGCGAAAACAAAGAACGGACTGTTCGGTTGTATCTTTGAAAAATAATTTTCATAATCGCCATTATTACTAAAAAAATACTGGCCAATATAATAATTAATCGCATCACTGTTGTTTTCTTCGGGCATTATGATTTGAGCAAACCGCAATAATAATATAGACAAATCTGAAAACATCATCACGCTTGTATGCGAAACATTTTGAACCAAACTGAAAGCCAATGCGTTCTGGAACCCAGAAAATACAGACCAATCGGGCACATCGTCAAACTCCAGCATAAACATACCACCCGGTCTGGACGTAAAATCTGTGCGCAATGCCGCTGCCGCCTCTTCCAGATTGTGATGACGATAAAAAGACATGATATACAGATAATCGTTTATATTCATAAAATCTGTACGAACCTGGGCAAATTCTGTGGTCGCCTTGTCAACATTTCCTGTTTCAGCATATATTTGACCACGAACAAACGACTTCCATGAATCGTTCGTCTGCAAAGAATTTACAAATTTGATTGCTTCTGTTCTGTGATTTATCGCAACAGACGAAATTATACGCAATGGCGCAACAAGCGCCGAATCGTCGTTTTTGTGTCGATTATATAGTTTATTCCAATCGCCCTGCCCGACCAAATACGCATCAAAAATCAATCTTGCGGGCGTCCCAGATTCTTTTGCCAAATCCGCAGCATTTTCTGGCAACCGGCCACTTAAAAAATCGGCCATCATTTTGACATTTTTAACCGCAGCAAAATCAACGTCACCAAGCATTTCGCCGTATTTTGCCGCCGCATCAAAATCATTATTATATATCGCATGTTGTGCCGCCAAAAACGCACCATATTTCGTGTCTGGGATATTGGACGTTTTTGACACATTTGTTTCACCAAATATACTGGCACCAGCAACGGCCACCACAATCAATAATAACGCCCCAACAAATAAACTTTCTGTTTTTTTCATGAATGTTATGGTATACTAAACTTTATGAATAATAAAGCCAAATTTAACCGATATGCTGAAATTTTGCGTGATTGGTCGGGCCGCATAAATCTTGTCGCCCCCAGCACGCTGAACGACATTGAAAACCGCCATTTTGCCGATTCGGCACAACTTGCAGACGTATTGCCAAAAAACGTTCAAATTGTTGACATGGGCAGTGGCGCCGGCTTTCCTGGTGTTGTTCTGGCAATTTTAGGGTGGCATGTCACGTGCATCGAATCAATCGGCAAAAAAGCCGCATTTCTTGACACAATAAAACAAGAATTGGGGCTGGAAAACCTGGAAATATACCACGGTCGTGTCGAAGATTTTGTAAAACAAATGCCCGGCGATTCTTCGAACTTTATTTTTACCGCCCGTGCATTTGCACCATTAACCAAAATTTTGGACTATACAAAAACAAAAAATTCCCGGCTTTTTTTATTAAAAGGCCGGGAAATCGAATCGGAAATTTCTGTTGCAAAACAAAAACACAAATTCAAATACGAACTTGTTCCATCAAAAACCGGTGATGGGTTTATAGTTATTATACAAAAAGACCGGTAATTTCATATGAAATAAGAAACAACACTTTGTTTGTACGTATTTTTTGCCTTAAAAAAACTTATTTCACGTGAAATAAGAAATATCATTTTGATTTTACGTGTTTTTTAAATTTTATTTAAAGTATTTTTTTAATTATCTTGACCCCAATATACGTTTTAGATATTATTATGCAAAAAGGTTGGATAATAAAATGGCACAAATTATTGCATTTGCAAATCAAAAGGGCGGGGTTGGAAAAACAACAACGGCGGTAAACATTGGTGCGTCTCTCGCAACAATCGGGCGTCGTGTTTTGCTTGTTGATTTGGACTCCCAAGGGAACGCCGGAACAGGTCTTGGTTTTGTGCGCAGTATGCACAAACAAAGCGTATACAGCGTTTTAATGGGTTCTTCACCAGCCGCCGAAAATATCTTAACGACTGCAATTCCAAACATGCATATTATGCCATCAACCATGCAACTTGCTGATGCAGAAGTTGAATTAATGGATATGGAACGTCGTGAATACCGTTTGCGTGATGCATTGGCGCAAATTGCGGACCATTATGATTATATTCTGCTTGATTGTCCACCTGCGTTGGGGCTTATCACAATAAATTCGCTTGTGGCATCAAACTATGTGATTATTCCTATGCAGTGCGAATTTTATGCTCTTGAAGGCATAACTCACATGGTGAATTCTATACGCGAAGTCCACAACCGGTGGAATCCAGAACTGGAAATACTGGGTGTATTGCTTACTATGTACACGAAACAGTATGGCATGACCCACGCTGTCGAAGACGATGTTCGTAAAAAATTTGGCGATGCCGTTTTCAAAACAGTTGTTCCACGCAACGTCCGTGTGTCCGAGGCACCAAGTCACGGAAAACCGGCATTATTCTATGATTTTAATTCTTCTGGCGCCCAGGCATATTTACGTGTCGCGACCGAAGTGATACAAAAAACAGAGCAGGGGGCTTAACACCATGACAAAATTTGGACTTGGACGTGGACTTGATGATTTAGAAAAAGAAATCGGTGATGTTCCAGATATGTCTATATTGACAGGAACCGAACGTGTCGTAGTGCGAAAAATACCGTTATCGCAAATCGGCGCAAACCCAGACCAGCCACGTAAAAACTTTTCTGCCACAGAATTGAACGATTTGGCGGCGTCGATTCGTGAACGTGGTGTTATTCAACCGATTCTTTTGCGCAACGTAACCGGCCGCCCATATATGTATGAAATTATTGCCGGGGAACGTCGTTTCCGGGCAAGCAAACTTGCCGGATTGACAGAGATTCCCGCAATCATCAAAACGATTTCAAACGAAAACGCAATGGAAATTGCGATTATAGAAAATGTCCAGCGTGAAAACCTGAACCCAATCGAAGAAGCCAATGCATATAAAAACCTTATGCAAAAATGCGGCTATGAAATGGCGGATGTTGTTCGTCTTATTGGTAAATCAGACAGCTATATTCGCAATTCGATTCGTTTAACGGAATTGCCTGAATCTGTTCAAAAAATGCTTGAATCCGGGGACATTTCCGCATCACATGCACGAACAATTGTTGTTGCCGCAGATCCAGAAAAACTTGCCAATGAAATAAAAAATAAAAAACTGTCCGTGGACCAAGTGACAAAACTTGTTCGCAACACAAAGCGGTCCAGTAAAAGTCGTGCACACACAACAAACACACTTGATGCAAACGCATTAAAGTCAATGCAAGACGGACTTACCAAGGCGATTGGTGCCCAAACAAAAATCATTGAAAAGCGGGGCGGGGCGGGCCAGATTGTAATAACGTTTGCGAATCGCATGGAATTAAATGAATTGGTAAAAAAACTTATTCAAAAATAATTATACAAAAACAAAAAAACACCGGCAAACGCCGGTGTTTTTAATTACAATTAAATAATTATTTAACTGTTGTTGTTGCATTACGATTCCATTTCCATACTTTTTCGCCAGATCCTTGGACCAATGGACGTTCTTTGCCGTATGAAATTGTTGAAATACGTTTTGCACTGACGCCGTCTTTAACGATAACGTTCTTCGCTGCGTTTGCACGACGTGCACCCAATGCCAAGTTGTATTCTGTTGAACCACGTTCGTCGCAATTACCAGCAATCTGGATTTTTACGTTTTCATGGTTTTTCATATACAAAGCCTGACCCAACAGGTTTGTGCGCGCTTCATCAGTGATTTCCGATGAATTGAACGCAAAGAACACGCGCTGATCGTTCAAATCAGCAGGTTCTGTGATTTTTGAAGAACCGCCGCAAGCCGCCAATAAAGCAGCAACGCCAGCCAACATAGCAAAGTTTTTGATTTTCATGAAAATACTCCCTTGAGTTTTTGTTACTCGTGGTATATTTTATAGCAAAGCATCTAAAAAAGCAAGGGAAAACACTTAAAATGCCGCATGAAGAATTAAAAGATTTGCTGTTGTGTGGTGTCATGTGGGAAATAAATGAAACGCCCAACATACCAACATGCGAAAAACCAAGTGTTCAAAAACAAGCCCCGGGCGCATTACCGGGGACGCCAACAATTGTTCCGCCAATTGTGCCCGTGCAAACAATATCTTTATCAACGGTCGAATCAATGGCAGCACGTCCAGGCGATATCGATTCGCTGTGTCGTATGATTGGGGAATTTAATCATCCGTTGCGACGCAGTGCAACAAACGTTGTTTTGCCACACATTGCACCAAATCCAAATGGTGTTATCGTTCTTACCGATATGCCTGGGACCGAAGATGACGCTTCTGGCCAAATTTTATCTGGGACGGCTGGCGACATGATTGACAAGATGCTTGGTGCGATTGACATGTCACGTGATTCGGTGTCGATTATTCCAATGTTGTTTTGGCGCACCCCGGGGGGACGAACACCAACAAAACAAGAACTGGATTTGGCAAAACCATTTGTCACAAGACTTATTGGAATGTTAAGCCCAACTGTTATATTGACTTTGGGTTCACTGCCTGCGGTTGAATTTGGGCATGTCCAATTATCAAGCGGGCATGGTGTTCCAATTGACATGGACGGCGGTGCAAAATTAATACCAATATATCACCCCAATTATCTAGCACTAAAACCATCTGCAAAACGTGATGTTTGGGACGCATTACAAAACATACAAAAATTGTTGAAAACAGCGTAAAAATAATAAATAATCTATCTATAAATAAAAAAGGAGCGTAACATTAAACCTGCTATGAATCATGATAATCGTCGTGACGTTGGGCCACGTATGAACAATCGCATATTCGCCAAATCTGTCCAGGTGATAACCGCAGACGGCAAAAACCTTGGCGTTATGCCAACCGACCAAGCGCTACAAATTGCATCTGAAGATGGTCTGGATCTGGTTGAAATCAATGCCAATAATGTTCCACCAATTGTAAAAATTATGGACTATGGCAAATTCAAATACGAACAGAAGAAACGTGCGAACGAGGCTCGCAAAAACCAAAAAACTGTCGAAGTAAAAGAAGTTTGGATACGACCTTTTATTGAAGAAAATGATTTGAACATCAAAATGAAAAAGGTGTTTGAATTTTTGGATAACGGGAACAAGGTTAAAATTGCCGTTATGAAACACGGAAATAAAAAGGTGCTGGCTCGCGCTAAGGATGCAATTCCAGAATTATTTGCACGCATATTGGAACTTGTTGATGGTCGTGCAACACTGGAATCAAAATCAAAACCAGACGAACGAACAAAATCAATTATTATTGCCCCAGTTAAGCAATAATAAAAACATCAAAAAACACCGGCAAATGCCGGTGTTTTTATTGTTTATCAAACGGGTTTTCAGCCTTGTCATATTCGATGATGATTGGTAAATGTTCCCATTTTAATTCTGTTGCAATACCACGCCGCAAATACCGTGTATAAGATTCTGGAATATCGGATGCACCACCAACATTAATTGCGATACGCATTGGGTGGCGTCCAACTTGGCGTGCAAACTTAATCTTCATTGGCCGTTTAAGGCGTGACATTGGTGGCTGGCGTGATTCGACCAATTTTTCAACAATACGATTTAATAAACTTGTTGGCACCGTTGCCGATGACAAATCCCATTGTTCATAAATACGACGAAACATATTTTGCACACCTGTTCCTGTTTCCGCCGACACCGCCAAAATAAGCGGTTTTATAATTTGATGAAAAGAATTTGTAAACTGATGCTTTAATTTCAGCAACTTGTCATCACGAATTTCTGGTTCGACTAAATCCCATTTGTTTAATGCGACACATAAAATTTTACCGGCATCATATACACGACCCGCAATAGACAACGCCTGGTTTTCAATATTGCGTGTTGCATCAACCATTAATATAACAACATCCGCCTTGTCAATAGCGTCCAACGATTTTAATGCAGACAAAGTTTCCACATCGTCTGTGACACCCGCCTTGCGGCGCAGACCCGCCGTATCCATTAACACGATGTCACGACCATAAAAAGTTGTTGGTATTTTAACCGTATCACGTGTTATCCCCGGTGCATCTTGGACAATTTGACGCTTTTCACCCAGCACCCGATTTACAAACGTCGATTTACCGACATTTGGTTGACCCAAAATTGCGATTTTTATGCGTTCTGGGGCGGCATTTTCCGGTGTTTTTTGTGTTGTTTCGCCGGCGATTTTATCCATAAATTCGTATATTTCATCAAATCCACGTTTATGTTCCGCAGAAACCAATACTGGCGCACCAAATCCCAATTTATAAAATTCTTCAATTGCGGCCAATCTGTTTTTCGATTCGCTTTTGTTTACCAATAACAATACGGGTGATTTTGTTTTACGATGAACGATACGAGCCCAATCCATATCTTCGCCCGTTATACCGACACGTCCGTCAACAACAAACAAAATTGCATCCGCCATTGCGATTGCACCAATTGCCATATCCGTAGAATCATGTGCAATCCCAGACTTTGCGTTTTCCAGACCCGCCGTATCTGTTATT
The DNA here is from genome assembly GCA_017616975.1 of Alphaproteobacteria bacterium. Taxonomy (GTDB): domain Bacteria; phylum Pseudomonadota; class Alphaproteobacteria; order Rs-D84; family Rs-D84; genus Enterousia. The sequence continues at coordinate 35,559 of JAFZXC010000041.1, read as the reverse complement.
TCATAATCACGATTAAGCACCGTTCCAACAAGAGTATCACGTGTGACCCCGGGCCGATCATGCACAAGAGCATCACGTGTTCCCGTCAATCCATTAAATAATGTCGACTTGCCCGTGTTGGGGCGTCCCGCTATTACTATTTTCATATCATTTTCTCGTTGCTTTTTTGCAATTATAAAGCAAAAATATAAATAATCAAACCAAAGGAAGTGAAAAGATGAGACAAAAGACCAGCGCACGCAAAAATCATTTCTGGGATATTATTGTAAATCCAAAACGGTATTTTACGAAAATTGTTGCCGATGGTAATTTGGATGAATCTATGTTCAAGGCATTCATTTACGGTCTTATTGGCGGATGTTTGGTTTTGGGTATAAGGTTGCTGGGTGGCGCAACAATCACGATTGGTGCTGTATTCACAGCGGTTATCATTATGCCTGTATTAGCAGTTGCACTGTTGTTTGTTTGTGGCGGATTACTTATGTTGGTTTCCGAAATAACCGGTGGCGAACGTGACTGGGAAATTGCGATTAAGGGATTATCGTCCATAATGTTCGTATATCCATTGGTTTTGGTATTAAACGCATTGGCATTTAATTGCACATCACTTTGGATAATAAGTCTTTTGTGCGATGCATATGTGTTGTTTTTGTTTTATAACATCAGCGCATATTGTATGCGTGGGAAAAAGTCTAACGTTATCTTGGTAATTGCTATGCTGGGGCTGTTCATGGCCACGGTATACATGACCAACTATCGTATTGGTTGGTTTATGCTTAAAAACACCAGTGCTGCACTGGCTTGTTTGATATAAAAAATCGCATAAAAAATACTATTAAATGTTTGCAAACGTTTAAATATGCTCTATAATCGCATTCGGCGGGGGCTAAATTGTTCTTTTTTGCGCTTAGAACAAGAGTGCAATAATGAATAATTTTTCTCCGTCGTATAAGAAAAAAAATAAATAAAACAGGAGAATAAAGTATGTTATTTGGTTTATTAAACAAAGACGATAAAAAACATTTGAACAACCCAGTGGTGGTCGAAGTTCAATATGGTGATGAAACATTACGTCTGGAAACCGGTCGTATGGCAAAGCAAGCAAATGGTGCCGTTTTGGCGACAATGGGTGGAACAATGGTTTTGGCAACTGTATGCGCCGAAAAAACGGCTGTCGAAGGTCAAGACTTTTTCCCATTAACCGTTGATTACCAGGAAAAATTTGCATCTGCGGGTCGTATTCCGGGCTCTCGGGATAGACGTGAAGGCAAGGCATCGACAAACGAAACATTGATTGCACGTTTAATCGATCGTCCAATCCGTCCGTTGTTCCCAGAAACATTCAAGAACAAGGTTCAAATTATCGCACAAACATTTTCGTACGATAAAAAGAATCAACCTGATGTTTTGGCAATGATTGCATCTTCTGCTGCGTTGGCACTTTCTGGGGTTCCGTTTGCGGGACCAATTGGTGCGGCACGTGTCGGTTATGCAGATGGTAAATATATCCTTAATCCATCCAAAAAGGCCATTGAAGAATCTGAAATGGATTTGGTTGTGGCTGCAACAAAAGATGGCGTTTTGATGGTCGAATCTGAAATCGGCGAACTGGATGAAAAGACAACTTTGGGTGCCGTTAAATTCGGTTTTGATGCACAACAGACTGTTATTGCTGCAATTAACGAATTGACAGAAAAAGCCGGCAAAGAACGCTGGGCAACACCTGAAAAGACGGCAGAATACGTCACAATGGAAAAAGACTTTGAACAATTTGCAGGCCAAATTGAAGAAGCATTGCAAATCAAAGAAAAATTAACACGTCTTGAAACATTGGCCAACATTCATGCCCAGGCAAAAGCACGTATCCCAGAATTGTTCCCAGATACAATTGTCGCAACATCAACATTGGAATCGTTTGCTGATGAAATTGTCGAAGGTATAACTGCACGTATCATGCGTGGCAATATCTTGGCTGGCAAACCTCGTATTGATGGGCGTGACACGAAAACGGTTCGTCCAATTGAAATTGAATTGGGCGTATTGCCACGTGCACACGGCTCGGCGCTTTTCACCCGTGGTGAAACCCAGGCATTAGTATCATTAACATTGGGTGGCGACAAAGACGCATTACCAATCGAAAGTTTGGATGGTGCCGAAGAACGTGATTTTATCTTGAACTATAACTTCCCGGGTTATTCTGTTGGCGAAGCAAAGGGTTTGAAATCCCCAGGTCGTCGTGAATTAGGTCATGGTAATTTGGCATGGCGTGCATTGCACCCAATGGTGCCGACACGTGAAAAGTTTGATTACGTCATCCGTGTTGTATCGGATATTTTGGAATCAAACGGTTCATCTTCAATGGCGACAACATGCGGTGCAACATTGGCGATGATGGATGGCGGTGTGCCATTAACACGCCCGGTTGCCGGTATTGCAATGGGTCTTATCAAAGAAGGCGACGACTATGCGATTTTGACCGACATTTTGGGTGATGAAGACCACCTTGGTGACATGGACTTTAAAGTGACTGGAACCAATCGTGGTATCACAGCATTGCAAATGGATATCAAAATTACATCCATTACATTTGAAATCATGGAACACGCATTGGCCCAGGCAAAAGATGGCCGTATGCACATCTTGGGCAAAATTGAAAAGGCGATTAAGGCACCACGTAAATCTGTGTCCGAATTTGCCCCACAAAGCTATACCATGAAAATCAACCCAGACAAAGTTCGTGATGTGATTGGCAAGGGCGGTTCTGTAATCCAGGCTTTGACCCGTGACACGAATACATCAATTGATTTGGCTGATGATGGTACAATCAAAATCATGGCAACATCAAAAGAAGATGCGGATGCTGCAATCGCACGCATCAAAGACATTGTTGCCGAACCAGAAGTTGGTGAAATCTATGCCGGTGTCGTATCTGGCATCAAAGACTTTGGTCTGTTTGTAAAAATCTTGAACGGTTTTGAATCAATGGTTCACATTTCTGAAATCACCGGTGAACGCATTGCAAAAATCGAAGACACCAAAATCAAAGAAGGCGACAAAGTATTTGTCCGCTATCTTGGTGCAGACAAACGTGGCAAAACACGTATGTCAATGGTTGGAATCGACCAGAAGACCGGTAAAGAAGTTAAATAAGAAACTTAATTGTGCCTCGTCATGAGGCACAATTAAACTTGAACAAGGCGGGATCAAGAAATGGAGATGAACGACTTAATGGCTCAAGCAAAAGCCTTGCAGGACAGTGTTGCTGTTGCCCAGGAAAAGTTGGCAAAAACGACTGTGCGTGGTATTGCAGATGGTGGTGCTTGTGTTGTCGAAATGACCGGCAAATATGATTTGTTATCAATTAAACTGCGTGATGATATATCCAATCACAGCGCAGACCAAATTGCACAAATTGTTTTATCTGCGATACATGATGCCAAAACAAAAGCAGATGAAATCATTGACAAGGTAATGAACGACGCAACTGCTGGCATATCATTACCAATATAGGCAGACAATCCGTAATACAGTGGGGGATAAAATGGAAGAAAACAAATTATCATTCGAAGAAGCATACAAACAGTTAACAGATTTGGTTAAAAAAATGGAATCTGGTGAAATGCCATTGGACCAATCTGTCGCTGCATATGAACAAGGCATCAAGTTAAAGGCATACTGTGAACAAATGCTGAAAGAAGCAGAATTAAAAATCGAAGAATTAAAAGTATCATCCCAACAATAACGGATGCGAACGTGCCAGAAAAAAACAAACTTACCCCAGTAATGCAACAGTATGTTGACATGAAGGCAGAAAATCCAGAAGCGTTGCTTATGTTTCGCCTTGGTGATTTTTACGAAGCCTTTTTCGAAGATGCCAAGGTAATAAGTGAAAATCTGGGGCTTGTTTTAACATCACGCGGTTCTGATGGCGACGGCGAAAACATTCCAATGTGTGGTATTCCATGGCACGCCGCAGATAATTATTTTGGACGACTTGTCCGTGCCGGGTTCAAAGTTGCATTGGTTGAACAAATGGAAACTCCGGCCCAGGCAAAAATGCGTGGACATAAATATATTGACCGCAGGGTTATACGTGTTTTGACCCCAGGCACATTAACAGATGAAAATTTATTAAACCCAAAAAATGCGAATTTCTTGATTGCCGTATCACCAATTGATAAAGACACGTTTGATATTGCGGGCTGTGATATTTCAACGGGTGAATTTTTTATTGGCAAATCTACGGATCTGATTGACGACATGGTTCGTATTGCGCCTGCTGAAATAATATATCCGTATTCTGTTGCCGAAAACGACACAATAATGCACATACGTGATGCGTTTAAAACAACGCCTGTATACGAAAAAATGTATGTACGGTCCGACATCGGTTTGATTGTTTCACGTGTATTCGGTGGTGCGATTGATGCTGGGGTTGCGACAAAATCACACGATGCGATTTGTTTGTTGGCTGGATACTTGTTTAACACCCAGCGTGGCGCAGAAATAACTTTTCGGGCACCACATGAATTTAATTCTGGCCGTTCTTTATTAATTGATTCTGCAACATGGAAAAGTTTGGAAATAGATTCCCCGATAAACGATGGTGGAATATGTCTTTTGGACGTAATTGATAAAACCAAGACGGCGGCTGGTGCACGTAAACTGCGTGGATATCTGCGTTCTCTTGTTGCGGATATAAATGTAATTCATGCCCGCCAAGAACACATTTCACACATGGTAATGAATCCAAACGTTATGGGTGTTGTTGCAACAACGCTTGAATCATTGCCGGACGTTGGACGTTCTTTGGCACGATTATTGTCGGGACGTGGTACGCCACGTGATATGAAACACATATGCGACTTCTTGACCGAATTGCCAAACGCAAAAATGTTGGGCGAACGTCTGGATTCTGGTTTAGCAAAACGATTCTGTGAAATAAACACACACAATGAATTGGCGCTTGAATTGCGATCGGCATTGGCGGATGAATTACCGACATTTTTCCGTGATGGTGGCGTTATTCGTGATGGCTTTGATTTAGCACTGGATAACATGCGCAATCTTTCCCATGGTGCACGTGAAACAATTGCCGGCCTCCAGGCACAATATGCCGCCCAGACAGGCGTTCATACATTAAAGATAAAATACAATAACATTCTTGGTTATTTTATCGAAGTTCCATCAACTCGTGCAGATGGCATGATGGCGGCAAACTCTGGATTTATACATCGTCAAACAATGGCGGGGAATGTCCGTTTTACCACTGAACAACTTATCAATCTTGATAATGATGTGCGCAATGCTGCGGAAAAGGCCGCCGGGATTGAGGCAGAAATTATAGAAAAATTAACCGATAAAATTCGTGATATTTCCGACAGCATTTTATCCACTGCGGATATGCTTGCAGATCTGGACACATGGTATGCACTGGCCAAATGCGCATGCGAATACGATTGGGTTTGTCCAGACATAACAAATGATAATGCATTTGACATTGTTGGTGGACGTCATCCGGTTATCGAATACGCTCTTCGCAAAAACGGTGATGCATTTGTAAAAAACGATTGCAATTTAAACATAAAACCAATTGCGTTATTGACGGGACCAAACATGGCTGGTAAATCAACATACCTGCGCCAGAACGCATTAATTGTTGCATTGGCACACATGGGATCTTTTGTTCCTGCAACACGTGCAACAATTGGAATTTGCGATCAATTATTCAGTCGTGTTGGTGCATCCGATAACTTGGCTGCTGGACAATCTACATTTATGGTTGAAATGGCAGAAACCGCAAATATCTTGCGTCGTGCAACCGAGAAATCGTTTATCATTTTTGATGAAATAGGGCGTGGAACTGCAACATATGATGGTATGGCGATTGCCCAGGCGGTTCTTGAATATATGAATGGAATGTGTCCACGAACACTTTTTGCGACACATTATCACGAATTAACTGCGCTTGTTGGTGATGATGCTGATAAATTGCGAAACGTTGCATGTTTAACAATTGACGTTCGTGAACACAATAACGATATTATATTTATGCATAAAATTGTTTCTGGGGTTGCAAGCCGTTCATATGGAATTCATGTTGCACGCATGGCTGGCATGCCAGAAAGCGTCGTTAATCGTGCATCAAACGTGTTGGCCGAACTTGAAACACGCACCCCTGTGCAAGCCGAAGCAAAAGTTGCCCAATCATCTGGAAACAAAAAGTCATTACGCATTGAATCACCTGATGCGAACAAAACCCAATTAAATCTGTTTGGATAAGATATGGACGGATGGATAATTCTTGATAAAGCATCTGGCATGTTTTCACGTACCGCAGGCGGTCGTGTTGCCCGCATGTTTAAAAATAAAAAGTTTGGACACATTGGCACGTTGGACCCGATGGCATCTGGGGTTTTACCAATTGCTATTGGTGCCGCAACAAAAATGATTCCTTTTGTTGAAGATTTGAATTCAAAAACCAAAGAATATCTTTTTGAAATAAAATTTGGCGTTGAAACAGATACGCTTGATGTCACGGGGACAACAACGCATGATGGCGGACGTGTTCCAGATGAAGACGAAATACGTGCTGTTTTGCCATCGTTTATTGGTGAACAAATGCAAACGCCGCCAACATATTCGGCTGTACACGTTGGGGGCGTACGTGCATATATGGCGGCACGAAAAGGTCAAAACATCGATATTCCACCACGACAAATTCATATTTATGAACTGGAATATACCGGAAAAACAAACGATTCGTTTGGTTTTCGTGTTGTGTGTTCACGTGGCACATATGTGCGCAGTCTTGCCCACGACATTGCGCAAAGGCTTGATACATATGGCGTTGCCACAATGATTCGCCGCACAAAATCGGTAGGGTTTGACATAAAAAACGCCGTCACACTTGATTTTCTGGAAAATCTGGTGAATAATGGTGGCGACATCAAACAATACTTGATGCCGACAGATTCTGGACTGGGGGACATTCCGGTTCTTGATCTGGACGATAGAACTGCTGGGCTTTATGTTCATGGCGGCTTTATCCAAGTGGCGCATGATGACGGATTATATCGTGTATACAGCGGCGATAGATTCATTGGCGTTGGAACGGTACAAGACAAAACATTGCGTCCAAAACGAACAATTTAAACAAAAAAGGAAAACAAATGTCCGTTACAAAAGAAAAAAAAGCAGAATTGGTTGCTGCATATAAAACAACAGACAAAGACAACGGGGGCAGTGCTGCATCCCAGGTTGCTGTTTTAACAGAACGCATCCGCAATTTGACCGAACACATGAAAAACAACCACAAAGACGAACATTCAAAACGTGGTTTGTTGTTGATGGTTAATCGTCGTAAAAAACTGTTGGCTTATATTAAAAAGCACAATGTAAGCGAATACGAAGAACTGATTAAAAAATTGGGTCTGCGTAAATAAAAAAATCCGCCAATTCGGCGGTTTTTTTATTCTTCGGTTTCTTCTTCTGGCTTTTGTTCTTTGTCTTCTTCATGCTTTTCAGACAAATACTTTTCCAACCAATGATTATCAAACTTTAACTGGCGCACATCGCTGTTGCTTAACAAACGTTTCTGCAACGGAATCGTTGTTTTAACACCTTCTATGACAAATTCGTCCAGCGCACGTTCTGCACGCATAATACACGCAGGTCTGTTCTGGGCGTGAACGATCAATTTCGCAATCATCGAATCATATGTCGATGGAATTGTGTATCCGGTATAAACAGCACTGTCCACACGCACACCCAAACCGCCCGATGGCGCATAAAGCGTTATTGTTCCCGGACACGGCGTAAAGTTATCTGGATCTTCGGCATTAATACGAAATTCCATCGCATGTCCATGCGGAACAATGTTTGATTGCGTATATCCCAACTTTTCACCCGCCGCAACACGAATCTGTTCACGCACCAAGTCAACACCATAAACCATTTCTGTGACCGGATGTTCCACTTGCAAACGAGTATTCATTTCCAAGAAATAGAATTTACCGTCTTCGAACATGAATTCAAACGTTCCAACACTTGAATACTTCATCTTTTTGGCGGCAGATTTGCAAACTTCTATCATATCGTCACGTTGCTTCTGGGTAAGCACCGCCGCCGGACATTCTTCCATAACCTTTTGGTTTTTACGTTGCAAAGAACAATCACGTTCCCCAAAGATTACAACATTACCATGTTTATCCCCCAGAACCTGGAATTCAATATGACGTGGGTGCAGCAACAACTTTTCCATATACAACGTGTCGTCACCAAACCCGGACTTTGCCTCTTGCTTGGTTATATTAAATGCCTCGGCCATTTCGTCCGCAGACGCAACCGCACGCATACCACGACCACCACCCCCAGCCGCAGCCTTTAACATGACGGGATAGCCAATCTTGTCTGCCCACATATATGCATCTTCGACGGTTTTAATTTCACCATCCGAACCCGGGACCACCGGCAAACCACATTTAATTGCCGTTTGTTTAGCGTTAACCTTGTCCCCCATTTTTTCAATCATATCGGGTTCTGGGCCAATCCAAATCATGCCGTGCTGTTCAACCTTTTGTGCAAAGTCAGCACGTTCCGACAAAAAACCATATCCCGGATGAATTGCATCAGAATTAGTCAACAATGCCGCAGTCAAAATCGCACATTCGTTCAAATATGAATCACGTGCCGATGCCGGACCAATGCATACAGATTCGTCCGCCAATTGCACATGCATTGCGTTTTTATCCGCAGTCGAATATACCGCAACCGTACGAATTCCCATATCACGACACGCCCGAATAATGCGCAGGGCGATTTCACCACGATTTGCAATTAAAACTTTTTTTATTTTTGGCATGGCTTATTCAATAACGATTAATGGTTGATCAAATTCAACAGCAGCACTGTCTGCAACCAATATCTCTTTGACGACACCGTCAACATCCGCTTTTATTGGGTTAAAGGTCTTCATTGCTTCGACCAATGCAACCGTATCCCCCACGTGTACAGATGCCCCCACTTTGACAAAAGGTTTTGCCCCTGGTTCCGGTGCAAGATATGCAACGCCAACCATTGGCGATTTAATAACATGACCCGACACGGCCGGTTTTGTTTCTTTTGTTTCGACAACATTTACCGTCTCGCACGTGCTGTCTTGCACTGCGACCACCGATTGTTTTGATAAATGAATACGTCTGGTGTAAATGCCGAACAAGAACCTGCGTTCGAAATCTATTTCAGTAATGCCCATATCATCCATCGTCTTGGACAATGATTCAATGGTTCCACGAAAAGACATTTTTATATTCCTTTTTGTTTATAAATAAATAATTATGCCTTGGTGAATTATGATTCTAGCACATAAACAACTAATGTCAAGGCACCGGATCATAACCCCATCCCCCGCCGGGCCGACAACGCAATATCCGCCGAAAACCCATACGCACACCACGCAACACGCCATATTTTTCAATTGCCTGGGCGGTATATTCACTGCAACTGGGGGTAAAACGACATGTGTTTTTGCCACCAACAACGGGTGAAATGTGGCGCTGATAGAAACGCACACAACAAATTGCACTATGAACAAAAATTGATTTTTTATTCGGCATCGCCATTTTTATGCTTTTCAAGATGCATCAATGCACGTTCCATTGCGGCACGACCATCTTCACGAGCCACTTCCAGTATCGGTCGACGTGCAGAAAAAACATAATCCATGTCATCAAGCAAGTGTTTTTCATTAAAACGTATCCAATCCCGCATCAAGCGTTTTGCACGGTTGCGCTGGACAGCCAATTTGAACGTTTTTTTGGTTGCCATCAAGCCATATCGTGGCACGCCCGGGGTTGCACACGGCTTCATACGCACATAAAAGAATGCCGATTTTGCAACCGGGTCTTGGTCCGTCATTAAAAAGTCTTTATGATTCTTAATTGTATCTCGCATGGGGGTTATGATACCACAATATATAAATAATCAAACTTTTTTATGGTGGCTGTCTTGATTTTTTGAAATATGCGTTTTATAGTGCAAAAAAACGGATATTTGGGGGTTAACATGTATAATTGGCTGATGAAATTCTTTTCCGCAGATATGGCTATTGATTTAGGAACAGCAAACACTTTGATTTATGTCAAAGGACGCGGAATTGTATTAAACGAACCTTCTGTTGTCGCAGTCCAAGAAAATAAACTTCAGGGACGCAAGGAAATTTTGGCCGTCGGAGCCGAGGCCAAGCGTATGTTCGGTCGAACCCCGGGTGCGATTTCTGCGGTTCGCCCATTGCGTGATGGCGTTATTGCAGACTTTGAAGTCGCCGAAGAAATGATCAAGTATTTTATTCGCAAGGTTCATCATCGCAGCCCATTGGCCGCACCACTTATCATTATTTGCGTGCCATCATGCGCAACCCAGGTGGAACGTCGTGCAATTCAAGAAGCCGCCGATGCCGCCGGTGCACGCAAGGTATATATTGTCGAAGAATCAACTGCTGCGGCAATTGGGGCGGGGCTGCCGGTTGAAAAGCCATTGGGGTCAATGGTGTTGGACATTGGTGGTGGCACAACCGAAGTTGCCGTTATGTCTTTGGGTGGAATCGTTTATTCCAAGGCTGTGCGTACTGCTGGCGACCAAATGGATTTAGATATTATTGATTTTGTTCGCAACAACAAAAACCTGTTAATTGGTGAAAATACCGCCGAAGAAATCAAAAAGACAATCGGCTGTGCAATTGCACCAAAAGATAAAGCCAATGAAATGTCCATGAAAATAAAAGGGCGTGATTTGTTGTCTGGGACCCCACGTGAAACGGTTATCACAGAAACCCAGATTGCATCTGCATTGGCACAAACTGTTGCAAAAATTGTTAACACCGTGCGTGATGCATTGGCAAACACACCGGCCGAATTGTCTGCTGATATTGCGGACCTTGGTATTGCCATGACGGGCGGCGGTTCAATGTTGCGCGGGTTGGACGTTGCAATTCGTGCGGCAACAGGCTTGCCTGTGTTCTTGGTTGATAACGCACTGGAATGCGTTGCATGCGGATCTGGAAAAATGTTAAGCAACCTTGATAAAAGCAAGCACATATTGCAAACAATGTATTAATACGACACTTTTTATTGCAAATCAAAAATTGTCTGTTATAATGCGTTCGCTTTGGGTGGTTAGCTCAGTTGGCTAGAGCGTCACGTTGACATCGTGGAGGTCGTTGGTTCGAGCCCAATACCACCCACCATCATTAAACAAAAAAGATAGAAAAAAACCGGCAAATGCCGGTTCTTTTGTTTATTTATTTTTCTCGCACAACCAATTTTTCTGCCGGCGTAAGCAATATGCCCAATGATTGAACAAGTCCTCTTGCGGCCTTATACTTGATTATTCTGTGCAATTTTTCGATTTCTGTTTCTAATTTTTCTTTGTTTGTGTCTTTGCCACGATAATATCTTATCGACAATGCCATCAAAGAGTCTAACAACCGATTAAATCGCAAACCAGTCAATCTGCTTGCCTCCAACAAATCTCCATGTACGCTATCTTTGTAATCATTGACGAAATACTTTGCTGGGTTCTTCGCAATTTTGCACAAAGTTTTAAAACTGCGTTCCAAATCACCATAAAACTGTTGGTCAGATTCAGGGGCAGAACCCTTTGGTTTTTTGTGTTCCATTTTGCGTGAAACCAGACTAACAATCGCATCAAATGATGATTTAATCGTTGCGTCCATCTCTTTCTGTCTTTCCAGCGCATTTATACTTGCTTGTATTTTTGTTTTTGACATAACTGATACCCCTTTTCCCTTTTGTTATCATGCGTATTTTACCATATTTTTATGAATTTACCATATTTTTGTGGTGTTTCTTGATTTCTGGCATTTTTATTCTATAATTTGTCCAATCGAACAACGGGAACAAAAATGACAAAGAAAGTTTTAATTACATCGGCATTACCATATGTTAATGGTGAATTACATATCGGGCATTTGGTTGGTTGTTATTTACCATCTGATGTATACGCACGTTTCTGCCGTGCACGTGGAGATGACGTATTGTTTGTCTGTGGTGCAGACGAACATGGCACGCCTGCTCTGGTTGGTGCTGCCAAAGAAAATATCCCCGTTATCGAATACAATAATAAATACTATGCCAAGCATCTTGCGGCGGTTCGTGATTTTAGATTGTCTTTTGATTTATATGGTCGCACCCATACAGAACTTCAAGAAAAATTGATTCACGATTTATTTTCCCGCCTTGATGCCCAGGGTTTAATCGAAGAACGTGAAACGATTCAGCCTTTTTCTGTGGACGACAACATGTTTTTAGCCGACAGACAATTGGTTGGCACATGTCCAAAATGCGGATTCGAAGGCGCACGTGGCGACCAGTGTGATAAATGCAGTGCCACGTATGAGGCAACCGAACTTAAAAACCCACGTTCTAACATTTCTGGTTCAACAAACATAGAAATGCGCCCGACCAAGAATTTATTCTTTTTGGCGTCAAAATTACAGAACGAATGGCGTGATTGGTTAAAAGACCATGCACCACATTGGTCAAAAACCGCATCTGCTATTGCAAACGGTTGGGCGTCCGACCAATTGCATGACACATCTATTACCCGTGATTTATCGTGGGGCATCCCAGTGAATAAACCGGGGTATGAAAATAAAGTTTTCTATGTCTGGTTTGATGCACCATGGGGATATGTTTCAATATCACAAGCGGCAAATAAAGATTGGGCAACATGGTGGAAAAACCCAGATTGCTATTACGCACAATTCATGGGCAAAGATAACGTAAAATTCCATGCGGTATTTTTCCCAGAACAACAACTTGCTATGCACGATGGCTGGAAAACTGTTGATATGTTAAAGTCACTGAACTTTTTGAATTTCGAAGGTGGCAAAATCTCTAAAACAACTGGCAATGGTGTGTTTTTAACAGATGCGCTAACTGATGCGCCGGCTGATGCATGGCGTTATGCGTTGATGGCATCTGCCCCTGAAACAGATGATACAGACTTTACCATCGCACGCTTTGCAGATATTGTGAACAAAGACTTGAACGGTATGTTGGGCAACTTTGTTTCACGTGTTTGTAAATTAACGGCGAAAAACTTTGGTGAAAATGTTCCAACGTCAAATGGTGTTGATGCCGATTTGGTAAAACAGATAAACGATAAAATTGCCGAATTGACCGCCGCATTAAACGAATGCGAATTCCGTGCTGCGATTGTCGCACTGCGCTCATTGTATGCAATTGGCAATGAATATATGACGAAAATGGAGCCATGGACATTGGTTAAAAATGGCGACATGGAAACGGCGGCGGGTGTATTGAATACATGTTTTCAACTGATTGATTTGTATGCACGCACATCACAACCGTTTATTCCAGACGCTGCTGAAAAGATGCAAAATATATTTGCAACAAAACACGATTTTTCATGGCCAACAACATTTGAATCACGTATCAAAGATGGCGAAAAGTTTACTGTGCCAGAAAATCTGTTTGAACGCATTGACGATGATAAAATCGTCGCTATGACTGAAAAATACAGTGCAAAAAAAGACAATGTTATATGTCCAGTTGTTGCGAAAATCGTTGATGTGAAAAATCACGACAGCCGTGAAAACCTGCACATACTGACGGTGAACGACGGTGAACACGATTTGCAAATTGTGTGCGGCGCACCAAATGTGCGTGCCGGCATGATTGGTGTTTTAGCACCAATTGGATGCGTATTGCCGGGCCAGAAAAAGCCTATTGGCCAACGCACTGTGGCTGGCGTTGAAAGCTTTGGCATGATGTGCAGTGCCACAGAATTAGGTATTGGAAATAACGGAGACGAGATTGTTGAACTTGAACCAACCGCAAAAATCGGTGAAAAATATAAAGGATAACAAATGTCAGATTTACCTTGTGCTAAAAATTTTGAACAAATTTGTGCAGAATTATTGTGTATGACGTTTGAAGAATCTCGTGAAGAGTTTTTTGCTCGCATGCGTATATTGCGCAAACAAAAAACGAAATAAAAGGCGCACCAATGAATCTTAAAACGGACATCCAATTTTTTGTTAATGGCCCGCTTGTTTCCAACAAGGTTCGCAACATATTTGATTTGCAAACAATCGTTAACACGTGTGATTTGACAGAACCACGCCGTTTGACACTTTGTTGCTATGCAAACATTGTCCCAGAAACAAAACCAGAACCAGATAAAAAAGGCTTGCTTGCGCTTATTGCACCACCACGTGGCAATATGGTTGCATCTCTTTCTTTTACTGTATCAAACAAAATCACAACCGTTGCGGACATCCGTTCCTATTTGAACGAAAAATATGGTACGGTATTTAATTTTGAACCGTATGAAAATACAGAAACCAAGCCTGCGGTGCTGGATTGTGTTCATGAACAAGAATGCACAGGGTTGCGTGATTCTAAAACGGGCCAAGCAACCCATTACACAATATATACTGTCCAGTGGCATTATTTGAACAACCAAGATATTGTTGTGAATAATGAATTAAAACAAATTTGGCCACGCAAGACGGGCAAAGCGCCGATTTCGATTCAAAAATTCTTTCATGTTCATGTCCGATAAAATAAAACTTGTTTTGGTATCTTGTTGCGCACCATGCAGCGCAGGCGCAATCAAACAACTTGCCGATAGACAAATTGCCGGCATAGACGATTTTATTGTTTTGTTTTATAACCCGAACATCTTTCCAAACGATGAATATATAAAACGCATGAACGAACAGATAAAATACTGTGATGAATTGGGCGTAAAATACGCCATCGGCGATTGGGACCACGATGCATGGAAACAGGCTGTCCACGGGCTAGAAAACGAACCAGAACGTGGAAAACGCTGTGATGTTTGTTTTGCATACCGTTTTGCATATGCACGTGATTTTGCAATAAAAAACGGATATAACGCTGTTGCATCTGTGCTTGGGGTATCAAAACACAAAGATCAATCTCAGGTGGACGCCGCCGCAAAACGTGTGCTTGGCGACATCGAATATATACCGATTATGTGGGACGAAAACCTGCGTCAATCTATTAATCGTGCATCAAACTTCTATCGCCAGAATTATTGCGGATGCGAATTCAGTTTTCGCAAAAAACCCATGCCCGAACTTGTTGGCATAAAAAGTTGCGAATTGAATAATGACACACTATAATTTGTATGAATAGACACAAAGGGGTAAAACCATGTCAAAAATCTTTGTTTTTCCAGGCCAAGGCGCACAAGTTGTTGGAATGGGGTATGAATTATATAAAACGAACGCTGCGGCACGTGCCGTATTTGACGAAGTTGACGATGCGTTAAATCAAAAATTGTCCAGCATAATTTTTGATGGACCAATGGAAGAATTAACATTAACCGCAAATGTCCAGCCGGCAATTATGGCAACGTCTATTGCTATGCTGCGTGCATCAAACGAACCATTACCAGAATATGTTGCAGGGCATTCATTGGGCGAATATACCGCATTGTGTGCTGCGGGGGCGATATCTCTTGGTGACACGGCAAAACTTTTGCGTGTACGTGGAAACGCAATGCAAACCGCTGTTCCGGTTGGTCATGGATTGACGGCTGTTATTTTGGGACTGGATATTGATGTGGTGCGTGATATATGTGCATCGACCGATTGTGATGTTGCAAATGACAATTGTCCGGCCCAGGTTGTTATTTCCGGCGCACGAGAAATTGTCGAAGCGACAATGGAAAAACTGAAAGAGGCAGGTGCAAAACGTGCAATGCCATTGGCGCTGTCTGCGCCGGTGCATTGTCGCATGCAAGAACCTGCGGCGGACGCAATGCGCACAGCCTTGGAAAATGTCGAAATAAAAACACCAAATGCAAAATTTATTTCAAACAAAACTGCGGATGTCATGATTGATACAAACGAAATCAAGGATGAATTAGTATATCAAATGACACATGGTGTTCGTTGGCGTGAAAGTGTTTTGAAAATGCATGAACTTGGAATCACAGACATGGTCGAAATAGGGCCGGGCAGTGTTTTAACAGGGCTTGCCGGTCGTATCTGTCCCGAAATTAACGCAAAGAAATTGGAGATATAAAGGAGATAAATATGTTTGAATTAAAAGACAAGGTTGCTTTGATAACTGGTGCAACTGGCGGAATTGGTGGTGCAATCGCACGCAAGATGAAGATGGCGGGTGCAACCGTTGTTGTGTCTGGTCGCAGCATTGAAAAATTAAATGCCGAATTTGATGATTCATATATCAAAATTCCATGTGATTTGGCCGAAGATGGTGCCGCAGTTGAATTAATGATGAACACAATCGAAGCTGCGGGCAAAATTGATATTTTGGTAAATAACGCCGGCATTACAAAAGATACGCTCATCATGCGCATGACAGACGAACAATTTGATGATGTATTAAACACGAATTTGAAATCTTGTTTTAAATTATGTCGTGCGGCAATTATGCCAATGATGAAAAACAGATTTGGTCGTATTATCAATATGGCGTCCATAATTGGTGTTATCGGTGGTGCCGGCCAGGCAAACTATGCCGCATCTAAGGGTGGTATGATTGCGATGACAAAATCAATCGCAGCCGAAGTTGCATCCCGTGGTATTACTGCGAACTGTATTGCTCCGGGATTTATCAAAAGCCCAATGACCGATGTTTTGCCAGAAGAATTAAAAGAAACATATCTTAAACAAATTCCGGCTGGCCGTTTTGGCGAACCCGAAGATATTGCAAATCTGTGTGTATTTTTGGCAAGCGACGAAGCGTCATACATCAACGGACAAACAATCAACATAAATGGCGGTATGGGGCGGTTTTAATATATGACAGAATATGATGTGATTGTTGTTGGTGGTGGTCACGCCGGGGTCGAAGCTGCGGCTGCGTCAAGCCGTCGTGGTGCAAAAACACTTCTTTTGACAATGCGCGAAAGCGACATTGGCGCAATGAGTTGTAATCCTTCTATGGGCGGTCCTGGCAAATCACAAATGATTGCAGAAATTGATGCACTGGGGGGTGTTATGGGGCGTGCTGCGGATGCCGCCGGAATTCATTTTCGCACACTTAACGCATCACATGGCGCCGCAACACGTGCATTGCGTGCACAAATTGACCGCAATCTTTATCACGATGCTGTGATGAAAATTTTGGACGAATATAAAAACCTGGATATTATTTTTGATCCTGTTCAAACGATTGATATAAAAAATAAAACCGTAAACGATAAATACGCATTTGGTGCTATTGTTTTCACCACTGGAACTTTTTTACATGGACTTGTCACACGTGGGGCTGAAAAAATTCCATCGGGTCGTATAATGGATAATGGCGAATATCAATCGCCCGACACACATATTTCAAATATATTAAGTGATGCTGGATTTAAACTTATGCGCCTTAAAACCGGGACGCCGGCACGTATTTATCGTGACAGCATTGATTTTTCTGTATGCGAATTACAGCCCGGCGACCAACCACACGATTGGTTCAGCGCACCAAACCCAGACAATAATTATGATGCGGTATGCTTTATTACGCATACAACCGAAAAAACACATGAAATAATTCGTGAAAACATATCCAGTGCGCCAATGTACAATGGCGACATTGAAGGTATCGGGCCACGCTATTGTCCAAGTCTTGAAGACAAAGTTATGCGTTTTCCGTCGCACACGTCACACCATGTGTTTCTTGAACCCGAAGGTTTAAACAGCGATTTAATCTATCCAAACGGAATTTCAACAAGTTTTGGTAGCGACGTCCAAGACAAATGGATTCGCACAATTCCGGGGTTACAAAACGCACGTATTGCACGATACGGCTATGCCATTGAATATGACGCAATTGATGCACGCGCATTAAACGATAAATTGCAATCCAAAGATATTCCATACATGTTCTTTGCGGGACAAATTAACGGCACATCTGGATACGAAGAAGCCGCAGCCCAGGGTATTGTCGCCGGTGCAAACGCCGCTGCCAATGTGACCGATGGCGAATATCTGGAATTGGACAGAACGAATTCTATGATTGGTGTTTTGATTGACGACATAACAACATTGGGTGTGGACGAGCCATATCGTATGTTTACATCACGTGCGGAATACCGTTTAAACTTGCGTGCAGATAACGCTATTGTACGTCTTGGGGGAATGGGTGTTAAATGTGGTTTAATTACCGAATATCAATATGATGAAAAATATAAATTGCATGAACAGGAAATAAAAGAAAATGACAAATTCTATGCCGGCTATATCGCACGCAATGAACGGGAAATCGCCGCATACAAGCGGGACGCAGCATTAAAAATTCCGGCGAATTTTGACTATTCAAATATGCCGGGGCTGACCAATGAATTAATCGAAAAGTTAAAGGCAACCCGTCCCGAAAACATTGCCGACATGTCGCGTATTCCTGGCATGACCCCCGCAGGCATTATGGTCGTTTTAAGAAAGATTAAAAGCGGAAATAATTAAAGGAAAAAAGTATGAAAGAAGGTCTTAAAAGAAGTATCTATCACGAACTGGCTACACATGATGTTGTAAAGTCAGACATAATCGATCGATTTACAAAATTTCACCGTGGTTTACAGTATACATTTGGACAATACCGCATAGAAAACCATTATGATTATATAATCATATGTGAATACTACAAAGGCGTTGAATCGTTTGTTAATATAAAAGAAACCATTTGGGACGAAGACGATTCTGAACAAGACGATACCTATTTAATATATACTGCTGCAAAGAATAAAGCCGAGGGTAAACCGTATACTGATCCATATAAAATGTCCAAAGATGCAACAGTAAAAGATTCAACCAAACGTTTTAAATCTATGATGTTGCAAAAGGCACGTGATTTCTTGCCATATGACATGTCAAGAAATGAACAATTAAAAGTTATTAATAAAATGAAGTCTTTTTTAACACACAATCTGAAAAAACATTACACGAAACAGAAATAAAAATTATTTCTCTTCTGTATTCTTTTTAACAACATATAATTTTCCCCGATACCACTGCGCCAAAAACACATCTTCGGGGTTTTTTATTTTATTTTCGCGCAATTCGTGTTTCAGCCATTTGTCACTGCGATTTATTTTTTGCAATGCACTTTCGTCAATAATTCCATTGTCCACCAAAATTACTGAATACTGTTTGTCACCCTTTTTAATGATTGTTAAATCGCCGTTTGCCTCTATTTGCGCCATTTCAATTTCTTTTATCGAATGAATTTTATTTTGGCGCATTGCGATTGCTAAATCACGTGCAGAAATTTTAAGTTTTTCCATTTTTTCAGTATTTATTTTGCCGCTTTTAATAATAACTTGGGGGCTGCCGATAAAAATTCGCCGACCAATATTCGTAGAAAACGTCACCTGGTTTAATATGCTGATAAGCACGCCATAAATCAAAACAACAACTATAAATTCTACAATATCAACGTTTCTGCTTAAGATAAAATCAGACAAAATCGCACTAAGCAAAAAGTTAATTATAACCGTCAATGGCGTCATCTGTTTCAGGCTTCCCGATGCATTAAAAAAGTGCATAAAAACAACAGCGGCGACAATCGCCATAATAAGTTTTATTACCATAACGACATAAGTAATAAGATATGCATGCATTTTGCCCCCTGATATTTCAAAAAGATACCAATATGAATATGCCGGTGCCAAGACGATAAAAAACCTAAAAAACCCGAATTTAATACTGGAAATTGTGAAAATCTTAGTCTAAACTGGGGCTGTTGCCGGTGTAGCTCAGCTGGTAGAGCATCTCATTCGTAATGAGGGGGTCGTAGGTTCAAGTCCTATCACCGGCACCACAAAAAAAGAACAAAAATGAACGCAAAGACGATAATTATTATTAAATAATTCCAGACTGCGCTTTGGCGGTGGCTGGGGCGCACAAGGCGCCCGTTTTTAATAAATAAAAAGGTACAAACATGGCATATCCAAAGACAGAGGCAAAAGCAAATTTTCCAAAGCTGGAACAAGAGGTAATCGCTTTTTGGCGCAGTGATGATACATTTCATAAATCTTTGAACAAAACCAAAATGGGCGAACCGTTTAACTTTTATGATGGTCCCCCGTTTGGAAACGGGTTACCACATCTTGGCCATTTGGGTGTGTCTGCTATTAAAGACATGATTTCTCGCTATCAAACGATGCGTGGTAAATATGTTCAACGTGAACTTGGGTGGGATTGCCATGGTCTGCCCGCAGAAAACAGCGTAGAAAAAAAGCAGGGCAAATCCGCCAAAGATATCGTTGCAAGTGATGGTATTGCCGCATTTTGCGACATGTGTCGTACAGATGTTTTAACATACACTAACGAATGGTTGTTTTATATTGAACGTATCGGTCGTTGGGTTGACGGTGGCGACAACTATGGTTATCGCACAATGGATAAAAACTATATGGAATCTGTCATATGGGCATTAAAGCAATTATATGACAAGGGGCTGTTGTATAAAGATTTCAAAGTCAATCCATTTGATTGGAAATTGGGCACCGTTTTATCGAACAGCGAAGCGTCCAGCGAATATCAAGACGTTGTTGATGATACTGTGACTGTATGGTTTGAACTGGAAAACGGTGATCGTGCAATTGCTTGGACGACAACACCATGGACATTGCCGGCGAATTCTGCATTGGCGGTTAATCCAGAAATGAAATATGTTCGTATGAAACATAATGATGGTCATGTATATGTTTTGGCAGAATCACGTTTATCTGCATATGAAAAGATTTTTGCAGAATCCGAAAATCTTGGAACGGTTATGGGGACCGATTTAATTGGTCTGCATTATGAACCCTTGTTTAATTATTATTCAAATATGCATGACGAATATAAATCGTTGCATACGGTCATTGGTGCAGATTATGTATCGGATGCCGATGGTACCGGTATTGTTCATATTGCACCGGCGTTTGGTGAAGACGACTATATCGCCGCACGTAATGTCGATGAAAAATTCCCAATCATTTTGAACGTTGATGACTATGGTAATTTTGATTCAACTGTTGCTGATTGGGCGGGCATGAATATATTCGAAGCGAACCCAAAAATCATCGATTGGTTGCGCAGTTCTGGTCGCCTTGTACAAAAGGCCCAGCACAAGCACAGTTATCCATATGGCCCACGCAGTCATGAAAAACTAATCTATCGTGCCACAGACGCATGGTATGTCGATGTTCCAAAAATTCGCGACCGAATTGTTGAAATAACGAAAAACGATACAACATGGACATCGGCGGGCAATCGTTTTATGTCGTGGATTGAAAATGCACGTCCATGGGGTATTTCTCGTAATCGTTTCTGGGGTGTTCCATTGCCGATTTGGGAAAAGAATGGCGAATATAAGATATTCGGCTCTATTGCAGAAATGGAAGATTTCTTTGGCGTCAAGATTGACGATTTGCATCGTCCAACGCTGGACAAACTTGAAAAAGACGGATGGAAACGTATAACCGACGTTCTTGACTGTTGGTTTGAATCGGGGTCTATGCCTTTTGCACAATTGCATTACCCGTTTGAAAACCAGGACAAGTTTGCAAAAACATTTCCTGCGGATTACATCATCGAAGGCCAAGACCAAACACGTGGTTGGTTCTATTCTTTGATGGTTATGGCGGTGGCACTATTTGATAAACCTGCATTCAAAGTTGTGTCTGCAAACGGCATGGCGTTGGACGAACAAAAACGTAAATTTTCAAAATCGTTGCACAATTATTCTGACCCAAGTGCATCTTTTGAAAAATATGGCGCCGATGCAATCCGCTTGTTTATCCAAGGCAGCAATTTTATGAAGGCCGAACCAATCTGTATGGATAAAGAAGGCGCCGTATTTAACGAAACAATCAAAACGATTTTGACACCACTTTGGAACGCATATCACTTCTTTACATTGTATGCTAACGCTGGAAACATCACGGCAACCGAAGATACAACTTCTGGTAATGTATTGGATAAATACATTTTGTCCGAATTAAGCGTATTAATTAAAACGGTTGGCGAAAGCCTTGACGAATACAAACCAGACATTGCCATCAAAGAATTTATACGTTTCTTGGATGTGTTAAACAACTGGTACATCCGTCGTTCTCGCACACGCTTCTGGGACGAAGACCAAACCGCATTTAATACGTTGTATGTGGTGCTTACGACACTGTGTCGCACACTTGCACCATTTGCACCGTTCACAAGTGAATATATCTACAAGAATTTAACTGGTGCGGAATCGGTTCATTTGACAGACTTCCCAACGGCGACCGATATAGACGAACAAATCGTAAATGACATGCGCCGTGTTCAAATGGTTGTATCAACCGGAAACAAATTACGTGAACAATATAAATTACGTAATCGTTTGCCACTGGCTGATATGACGGTTGCCGGTGCAGATTTGTCCACATACAGCGACATTATCGCCGATGAATTAAATGTGAAAAAGGTTAAATTCGCATCGCAGACCACCGATTTTGCAGACAATTTTGTGTATTTAATCACACCAAAAATTGGCGCACGTTTGGGCGGTGCATTAAAAGATATTATCCCGGCGGTTAAACAGGGTAATTATGAAATCGACGGCGACAAATTGGTTGTTGGCGAATACACGCTTAACCCGGACGAATTTGAACAACGCTTAACATTACGTGATGGTGTTGCAGGCAGCGCTTTGCCAGACAACACTGCTGTTGTCATATTGAATACAGAAACCAATGCAGAACTTGTTGCCGAAGGTTTGGCAAACGATGCATTACGCTTTATCCAAGACACACGCAAAACCGTTGGCTTGGATGTTTCCGACAGAATCAAAATGACATACAGTGCCGATCCGGCATTGGCGTTGGCGATTGAAACACATCAAAAGCGCATCATGTCTGACGCATTGATTCGTGAAATGGGAACCGGCGATGGTGAACATAAAACCGAAATCGAAGGTTATAATTTCGCAATCACAATCGAAAAAATATAATGCTGACACCGGAAAAATATTTTAGCCTTGTACCAAAAACCATCAACATGGAAATTCGTTCGGAATTATATTCCACAAACGAATTTACATTTGCGGTGGCGGTAATTTTGTCTGCCCAGGCAACCGATAAAAAAGTGAACGAAGTCACACCAGCACTTTTTGCGGCTGCACCGACACCCGAAAAGATGGCGGCACTTGGGATGGACGGAATAAAAAAATACATTTCGCAGATTTCTTTTTTCAATAACAAGGCAAAATCGATTTATAACCTGGCACAACAATTGAGCGGTTTGTGTAGCGATGAAAAATGGTGTTTTCCAAAAAAATATCACAATCGTGATGAATTGATGAAATTGCCAGGCATTGGACAAAAGACGGCTAATGTTGTCATGAATGTTTTATGGGGCGCAAAAACAATCGGTGTTGACACACACGTCTTTCGTAATGCACATCGATACGGCTGGGTTGGGGAAAACGACAACACACCGGAAAAAGTCGAAGAAAAATTATTAAAAATCGTTCCAAAAAAATATCATTCAATCGTAAATCATGTAATGGTTTTACATGGCCGATATACATGTCGGGCGCTTTCACCAAAGTGTGAACAATGCCCCGTCGCCAAATGGTGTAATTGCGCAGATAAAAAGATATAAAAAAACACCGGCAAATACCGGTGTTTTTTATTTTTTTATGCCCGCAGTTTCGCGTTGCATTTCTTTTCAACATTTGCGATTACAGATTCTTGCAGTTTTAATAATTCTGAATCATTCATGTTGTCGGTCGGGATAATTGTAATTGTGAATGCAATCGACTTTTTACCATCCCCCATATCAAATGCATCAAACACAATCGCATCCGTAATGCGTTTATCCGCAGACATCGCAACCGATGTCAATGTTTCTGCCATTGTGTTGCCATCTACAACAAATGCAAAGTCACGTGTTATCGGCTGGAAATCACTTAATGCTTCGTGTTTTATTTTCCACGCCTTTGGCAAGTTTTCAATGTCATCTACAATCGCAATAACAACCGGTGTCTTGATATGCAATTTCTTGGCAACAGCTGGATGCAATGTACCAAATTCAGCAATCTTCTTTTTACCTTGGACAATTGCGCCATATTGGAACGGATGCGCCCATTTCGGTGGATTATCGCTGCTTACCGTAAAGTTTTGACCACACATCAGCGCAATCAAATCCGCCTTGGCATCATATATATCGACATTACGGTTGCGGCCCGTCCAATGTTTTGGCGAAATCGCACCTGTCCGCACAATACAAATTTGTGTATGCTGTTCGCCCGGATTATCACCATCAAACACCGTCCCCAATTCAAACAAGTTCAAATCGGCATAGCCACGCTTTTCATTATTCGCAACCGAAACAAGCAAATTGCCTAACAAACTATTACGAATTGTATCCAAGTCATTTATGATTGGATTTGCAACCTTGATAATTGGTTTGTCGGTCAACAATTCTTCGACAGACGAACACCCAAAACCAAATGATTTTGATTCGTTTAATCCACGTGATGCCAATAATCTTTTTATCTTTAATTCAAAGTTTTCATGTGCCATTGGTGCAACTTCAAAAGACAACTTTTCTGATTGTGCAAGTTTTTCATAACCATAAATACGAACCAAATCGGCAATCACCGTTTCTGGAATTTCAACATCCACACGTGCAGGACGTGGGGTCACAACCCATGTCTTTTTACTGTCGTCTATTTCATAGCCCAATTTGGTCAAGATTTTCTTTTGTGCGGCAACCGGAATATCTATACCAATTTTCTTAATCAACGAACTGGGTGCATATTTTATATGAACCGGTTTGTAATCATTTTTGCCACCGATACCGGTACCGACAATTTTACCACCACATGTATCCATTATGATTTTTGATGCATATGCCAATGCACGCCCTGTCATTGTTGGGTCAATTCCACGTTCATAGCGATACGAAGAATCGGTTGATATCGACAGACGTTTTGATGTTTTACGCACAGATACCGGATCAAAACAAGCCGATTCCAAAATAATGTTTTTGGTGTTGTCACCTGTGCAACCACGTGCACCACCAATCACGCCTGCCAATGCTAACACACCTGCATTATCGGCAATTACAATATCGGTCGCTTTTAATTCGTGTTCTGTCCCGAACAAATCCGTGAATTTTTCACCATCTTTGGCCAAGCGCACAACAATATCGCCATCAATTTCGTCAGCATCGAAACAGTGCATAGGTTGACCCATGTCATAGCAAATATAGTTTGTCGCATCGATTGGAGCATTCTTTGGATTGATTCCAATCGCAGCCAAACGTGATGCAATCACATCATTACTTTTTGCCATTTTAATACCATGGATTTCTGCAAAACGATATACCCAGCAAAGATCTGTTTTAACATTAACGCTACGTTTTGATTTCACGGGTTTTAATTCTGTTGGCTCTTTGCCAATATATTTACCAGCACCCGCCGCAGATAAATCAAGCGCAATTCCACGAACTGCCAGATAGTCCGGACGATTTGGCGTAATGCCCGCATCAAACACGGTCTTTACATCTAAAACTGGTGTTCCAGGCTTTGTTTTTGCCGGCAGTTCGATAATACCACTGTGATCGTCACCAATACCCAATTCACGTTCACTGCACATCATGCCATCACTTAATACGCCACGTAATTTACCAGATTCTATTTTGTGTCCTTCGATAATACAACCCGGCACTGCCAGCGCAGAAACCAGTCCCACACGGGCATTTGGCGCACCACAAACAACCTGGCGCAAAGTGCCAGATCCATCGTCAACCTTTAACACGTGTAAATGGTCGCTGTTCTCAACCGGTTTACAATCAACAATTTTGGCCGCAATTGGCGCAAGTGGTGACACAACATCATCTATTTCCAGGCCGATACGGGTCAACACATCTGCAATTTCGTTTGCAGATAAATTTGTATCCAGATATTCTTTTAACCAATCATATGTCCATTTCATTTTTGCCCCCGTATTTAAAAACCACTATTTTTCAACCAACGGACATCACCGTCATAGAACTTTCTTAAATCGTCCAGTCCGTATTTCAACATTGCCATTCTGTCCCAACCAAAACCAAATGCAAAGCCCTGGTATTCATTGGGGTCTATATTACAATTTTTCAACACGTTCGGGTGAACCATTCCTGCGCCGCCCAATTCCAACCATTTGCCATTATCCCATTTCATATCAAATTCAATGGATGGCTCTGTGAACGGAAAGTATGATGGACGAATACGGATTTCAATATCACGATTAAAGAACCGAGAAAGCAATGCACGCAACGTCCCAATCAAATCAACCATTGTTATATTTTTATCGACATATAACCCTTCCATTTGACCAAACATGCATGTATGTGTTGCATCTAATTCTTTACGATATGTTGAACCAATAGCAAAAACTTTGATTGGCACGCCAACCTTTTCCATCGCACGAATTTGTATTGCCGATGTTTGTGTTCGCATAACATTGCCATTTTCCAAAAAGAAACTGTCTTGCATATCACGTGCAGGATGGTGCTTTGGGGTGTTCAGTGCGGTAAAATTATGCCAGTCATCTTCCACTTCGGGTCCGGTCCAAACCGTAAAACCAAAAGATTCCAAAATCGAAGACAATTCATATAACGCTTGTGTCAATGGGTGTATTGTTCCACGATTTTCCGGCATTGGATTTAATGATGGATCCAACATTTCACCCTTTAATGCAGCCATCATTACATCGTTTTCAATTTCCGTTTGGCGTGATTTAAACAATTCACGCAATTCTGTGTTTTCACGATTTAACGCTGCACGTGCATCATTATCCAAATCTTTCATTTGTTTCAAACGTGCGGTCATTGTGCCATTTTTACCGAACGTTGCCGTGTACAAGGCCTGTAATTCTTCTAAATTGTCTATTTTTTTTATTTGTTCTTGCATGTTTGCACCTTTCTATAAAATAAACAAGACCGTCCATTGACGGTCTTATTATTACAAAACAAAACAGATCCGCCAAGGGTTTATTTGTTATCCCCTGCGCTAAATCGTTTTGCAGCATCAACCAATTTGATGAAATTTGCATCTGCTTCATACGCCATTTGGGCCAAAACCTTGCGGTCCAAGTTGATGCCGGCCTTTTTCAAGCCGTTCATGAATTGGCTGTATGTAAGCCCATGTGAACGTACCGCAGCATTGATACGAACAATCCACAAACCACGAAATTCACGTTTTTTGACACGACGATCACGGTATGCATATTGTCCGGCCTTTTCCGTTTTTTCACGGGCGGCACGATAGGTTGTGCTGTGACGGCCCAGGTATCCCTTGGCACGTGCTAAAATTTTATTATGTTTCTGTTTAACGGTTGTTCCGCGTTTTACTCTTGCCATAATTTGCCCCCTTTACTTACTTTAAACCATACGGGGCCAAGATTTTAGCCTGACCGACCATGTTTTCATTCAAATACTGTGGTTTCGAACCGGCGTTATTTGCACGTTTCGATTTGTGACGCAGCAATTTTTTGTGAGCATTTCTGGCAACACGGATTTTTCCAGTTGCAGTCATAGATGCGCGCTTTTTCAAGTACGACTTTGTCTTTAATTTTGGCATTTTAACCTCTTTTTTCTTGCATCCTGGTGGCAGCCAATTGCCACTTTGGACATCTGTTGTGCCTTTATTCTGGCATAATAAAACAAAAAATCAAGTTTTTATTGAATGTTCGATTTTTAGTGTTTACACTGGAGTTAATGATACAGACATCGACATCTTCCAAGATTATAACGTTGATAAAATCTGCACTTGCGGCGGCGGTTTTGCCCGTCTTGTTCATATATATTATGATTGCAAAGCCTGATTATAAAATCATGAATGGTCTGGCGCATATTGTCTTGCCTGTTGCGAACACGATTGGGGATGTTATAACATGGCCAGTGCGCATAATTGGCGACATGGTCGCAAATATGCACGAATTATCCACATTGCGTAGTGAAAATGCCGAATTGCGTGTTCGTCTTGATGCGGCGTTGGCCGACAAACACAAGTGCGATATTGCAATTAATGAAAACGATGTTTTAACACGACAAATTGGTATTACACGCCAAATCCCCCAGCGCACTGTTATCGCCGATGTTATTCATGAAAATCGTGCATTACATCATAACACATTTATGATAAACCGTGGACGTGACGATGGAGTTGAAACAGGCATGGTTGTTGTTTCTACGTCAAACCAATTCGCCGGTATAATAATTGATGCGGGGGAAACTTTTGCCCGTGTTCGTGCCGTAACCGACAGCGATACAAACATTGCGGTTCATGTTGCTGGATATGAAGTTTATGGATTTTTGTCTGGGAACGCATCGTCATCACCAAGCGTTGGCTTGTTCAGCGACCCACAATTTAAACCTGTGCCGGATATGACGTTGACTACAAGCGGTATAAGTGGCGTTTTACCATCTGGCATATTTGTCGGCAAGACAAAAAAGAATGCGACCGTCGATGTATTACAGCCCGGTCAATTATCACGTGTAATTGTTTTACAGTTTGATACGAAATCACAATATAAATGAAACGATCTGTTATAAACTTTTTACGCAAAGCTTTTCCGTTTTTGACGGTGATATTTTTATGGCGTCTTAATATACCATTTTGGAACCCGGGCGGAATACTGGTTTTGATTCCTGTATTTTATTGCACTTTTATACGACCGATTAATTGGTTTATGCCGTTTGGATTGTTGTTCTGTTTTTTGCTGGACTATAATCTGGGCGCAATATGTTATTGGACATCAATTTATTTGTTGTGCTATGCGTTAAACGGTTTTCAAAACTTTATTGATTTTACACATCGTGATTTTAATTCGATTGATGTGTTTATGTTGTATATTGCAATTGGTTTATTCTTTTTTGAATTTGCACATATAAATTGGACAACATTTGGGCGTATGGTTTGGACATTTGTATGGTTGTCCACATTATACACGCCAATAACACAATTGATAAACAGGGTTCACAATGATAGATAACGAAGTTGCACATACATTTGATCGTCGCAGCGCCCTGTTTTTATCGGCAGGTGCAATTTTAACATCTGCATTGGTTTTGCGCATGTTGCAGATGCAGGTGTTTAACCATCGTGATTATTTAAAGAAAAGCGAAAACAATTCGTTTCGAATTCAAATAAATATGCCCCAACGTGGTAAAATTTTAGCCAACGACGGCAGTCCTATATCCCGCGACACCCCGATATACCGCATATACATCGTTCCAGAAGAAGCCGAAAATATCGACGATTTGGTTGATGCGGTGGCCCAAGAATTACATCTGGGGGAAAAACGTGTTAAATCTATTCGCGACAAAATTTCAAAACAACCACGATTTCAACCTGTGTTGGTAAGCCAAAACACCGACTGGAATCGTCTTGCTAAAATCCAGGCGAAAAATTTGCCGGGACTGCGTGTTGCCAGTGGTTATTCCCGTGTATATGAATTGGGGCCGGCGGGTTCACAATTTTTTGGATACGTTGGCGAACCTGTAAAACCTATTGCTGCGGCGCCATTTTACACGACTGGGATTACCGGCCTGGAAAAACGTTATAATAATGACCTGGCGGGGATACCGGGACAAACGGTTATGATAACAAACGCTATTGGACGCATTACTGGCGAAGACAAATCACAATTTATTGACCCGATTCATGGAATTGATTTAAAAACAACAATAAATAAAAATGCCCAGCGGGTAATGTACGATTCTTTGATGGCAAATCGTTCGGGTTGTGGTGTTGCAATTGATGTTGAAACAGGTGATATTTTGGCAATGGTTTCCACCCCCAGTTTTGATCCAAATATGTTTACGGGCGATGATGGTGATGAATACATTTCTGCATTACGTGCCGACATTGCAAAACCGTTTATGAACAAGGCTGTCGAAGGGTTATATCCACCCGGATCAACATTTAAAATTGTTGTCGCTTTGGCGGCACTGGAATCTGGGGCTATATCGCCAAAAAGCACGGTGTTTTGTCCGGGTTATTGGGATTATGGCGACAGACGTTATCACTGTTGGGAACACAAGGGCCACGGACATGTCAACATGGCGGGCGCATTGAAACATTCTTGTGACATCTATTTTTATCAACTGGCGCTTAAAATTGGTATTGATGCAATTAAACGCATGGCTGTAAAACTTGGGTTCACAGAAAAATATATGGGCGACATCATAGCACGTGAATTGCCCGGCGTTATCCCAGATAAAAAGTGGAAGGAAAAAAATATCGGTTCACGTTGGGTAAATGGTGATACGGTTATTTCTGGAATTGGCCAAGGGTTTATTTTAACAAATTGTCTGCAATTGGCGACAATGATGTCACGTGTTGTCACCAATCGTGTTGTTGTGCCACGCCTTATATGGTCGGAAACTGCGCCGAATTTTCCAGACCTGAATTTAAAAGAACAAAATATAAAATCGGTATTAACCGGGCTTGAAGAAGTATTAAAACCCGGTGGTACCGCATACGGCAGCGCAATAAACGTAAAAGGTATGCGCATGGGTGGAAAAACCGGCACATCTCAGGTTCGCACCATATCCAAAGCAGAACGCAAATCAGGCGTATTAACAAATGAACAGTTAAAGTGGAGCATGCGAAACCATGGTCTTTTTGTAGGATATGCACCAACGAAAAAACCAAAATATGTTGTATGTGCAATAACTGAACATTCGGGCGGTTCATCGCCTGCGGCAAAAACAGTATCCGCAGTGATGAAAGAACTATTAAAAACGGGGGCATAAATGCAACGTGGGCTTACACGTGTTTCAAATGCAAACATGATGAATTTTTCAGAAAAAATGTCTCGGTTTTCGTGGGCGCTTTTTGCGCCTATGTGCATTGTTTTGGCGCTTTCTATCGTTGTGTTATATTCTGCGGGACACGGTTCATGGCAACCATTTGCATTATCACAACTTGTAAAAATTTTGTTCGGGCTGGTTGTGTTTTTTGCTGTTGCTTTTTCAAACATTAAAACATGGATAAAGTCTGCATATCTTATATATGCAATTGCGTTAATTACAATTATTTTGGTCACATTTGTTGGCCACACAGGCATGGGTGCACAACGATGGTTGAATCTTGGGTTTATACATATTCAACCCTCAGAATTCATAAAAATTGCACTTGTTATGGCACTTGCACGTTATTTCGCATGGATGAATTCCACAGAATTAACCCAAATTAAAAACTATGTAATGCCACTGTTTTTATTGCTTGTTCCATTTGGATTAATTGTTATGCAGCCCGATTTAGGAACGGCAATTTCGATTGGTCTTATTACTGTCGGCATGTTTTATATCGTAGGCGCACCAAAAAAATGGTTTTTAATTGCATTTATTCTTGGGATATTGGCGGCACCGGCGGTTTGGTTTGGTGGCATGCACGATTATCAACGAAACAGAATTATCACTTTTATTAACCCAGAATACGATGCACGTGGCGTTGGATATCAAATAAACCAGGCAAAAATCGCATTCGGCAGTGGCGGCATTGTTGGCCAGGGCTATATGCACGGTTCCCAATCCCAGCGTTCATTTTTACCAGAAAAACAGACTGACTTTATCTACACAATGCTTGGCGAAGAATTCGGGTTTATCGGGGCGTTTTTCCTTATTTTAGTATACAGTTGGATAATTATTTTGCTGTTTTGGTGTGCAAAAACGTGTCGAAACCGGTTTGGGCAATTAATGTGTTTTGGTTTTATGTTGAACTTTTTCATTTATTACTTTATAAATATCTCTATGGTTTTGGGGCTGATGCCGACCGTGGGCGTGCCGTTGCCATTAATGTCGTTTGGTGGCAGCAGTTTGCTTTCGCTTATGTTCGGGTTTGGTTTGGCTCAAAACGCACATATACACAAAGACCAACAATTGTCTGCCAAAGGAAGTTAAGATATGAATTTAATGATTGTTGAATCACCATCAAAAGCAAAAACGATTGAAAAATACCTTGGGGCGGGGTGGCGTGTTATCGCATCGGTTGGTCATGTACGTGATTTGGTTCCAGAAAACGGCAGTGTTGATACCGAACACGATTTTAAAATGCGTTGGCAAATTATGCCAGGCAAAGAAAAACAATTAAAACTTATTACAGACGAATTAAAAAAGGCGGATGCAATATATCTTGCATCTGATCCTGACCGCGAAGGGGAAGCTATCGCATGGCACATATTGGACATTTTGACGTCTAAAAAATTATTAACCGGAAAAAAGGTTTATCGTGTCGCTTTTCACGAAATCACAAAAAAGGCCGTCCAAGCGGCAATTGAAACCCCACGGGAAATAGACACTAATTTGGTTGATGCATATTTGGTACGACGTGCGTTGGACTATCTTATTGGGTTTGGAATTTCCCCGTTGCTTTGGCGTCGAAACCTTGGTAAATCGGCGGGCCGTGTACAAAGCGTCGCCGTCAAATTAGTTGTAGACCGTGAACGTGAAATCGAAGCGTTCAAGCCGGTTGAATATTGGTCTGTGGATGCACTGTGTGATGTTTGTGGTAATAAATTCAAATCGTCACTTGTTAAATTTGATGGTAAAAAAATAGACAAGACAACGATTGAAAACGGCACAATGGTTGATGATATTTTATCAAAAATTGGAACGCCCGTTATTGATGCAAAAGTTATCGATATTGAACGCAAGAAAACCGTTAGACATTCCGCAGCACCATTTACAACCAGCACATTACAGCAAGAAGCTGCACGTAAATTATATTTTTCATCACGTCGCACAATGTCTGCCGCACAAAAGTTGTATGAGGCTGGTTTAATCACCTACATGCGTACGGACGCAACAAATTTATCTGCAGACGCAATTAATGAAATTCGTGGATATATTGGCAAAATATATGGTGATGAATTTGTACCATCAAAACCAAATATATATGTCACAAAATCTAAAAATGCCCAAGAAGCCCACGAAGCAATTCGTCCAACACATTTTGATGGTCCCGAATGCAGCACCCAAACAGCAGACGAAGCAAAATTATATGATTTAATCTGGAAACGAACAATCGCATGTCAAATGACCAATGCAGAATTTGATTCTGTTGCTGCTGATATTGAAACAGAAAACCGGGTTGCAGTTTTTCATGCGGTTGGCACAACACGAACATTTGATGGCTTTATGCGTGTTTATATCGAAGATACCGACGACGACAATGATGAAAATGAAACAAAATTGCCAAAATTGTCGGTAGGCGATTCTGTGGATATAGCAGAATTATTGCATGAACAGCATTTTACTCAACCACCGGCAAGATATACCGAAGCGTCCCTTGTCAAAAAATTGGAAGAATTGGGTATTGGGCGTCCTTCTACGTATGCAACGATTATGTCAACAATTGTTGATCGTGCATATGTTGAACAAGATAAACAACATCGTTTTCATCCAACGCCTGGGGGATGGGTTATTTCATCATATTTGGATAAATACTTTAACGAACTTGTCGATGTGAACTTTACCGCAAAAACCGAAGATACATTGGACGATGTATCAAACGGCAATATGGATAAAATTCATGCGTTGAACGATTTCTGGACACCAACCAAGATAATGATTGATAATGCAACCGGAATTAAAACAACCGAAATCATTGACCAGATAAATACATTTATGCATGACCATTTGTTTAATGGCGAAAACAATGATAAATGTCCGCTGTGTGGTGGAAAACTGGGCATAAAATTATCTAAATTTGGTGCATTTGTTGGGTGTGAAAATTATCCAAAATGCAATTACACTCAAAAACTTGAAAACGAAAGCGCAAAATCAAAAGCCCAAAATACAAACGATGACGAAGTGCAAACACCAAAACCGCAACCCGTCAGTGTTGACTTGGGTGATGGTATTATGTTCAAGGTTGGTAAATTTGGTCCATATGTCACAGATGGACATAAAAACGTGCCTGCAAAACAATATACCGACAAAACAATAACACTTGATATTGCACGTGAATTGTTGTCCGGGGTTGTACGCAAAGCCGAACCCGAAAAACTTGGGAAAAACCCGACAACCAATGCAGAGATATATTATTATCCAACGGGTCGTTATGGTGCATATATATCGTCTAATCGTGTCAATGTTTCTGTAAATGAAAAGCCTGATTTACAAACAGCAATCGATTTGATTAACAATAAAAAACCAAGTGCGAAAAAGTTTTTTCGTCGTAAAAAATAATAACTAGATGAATCGACCATATAACAATTTCACAGACGAATTACGGCAAAGACTTTCTATTGTCGACGTTATTTCTCGTCGTGTACCACTTACAAAAAAGGGTCAAAATTATTGGGGGTGTTGTCCATTTCATAATGAAAAAACACCATCTTTTTCGGTAAGCGAAGATAAGGGTTTCTATCATTGTTTTGGGTGTGGTGAACATGGTGACATAATTTCGTTCACTATGAAAATTGGAAATGTTGATTTTAAAACCGCTATCAAAGAATTGGCTGACATGGCGGGATTAAAAGTCCCAGATTATAAACCACGTGATGCAGCCGAAGTCGCACGTGAAGAATCGTATGTAAAAATTACAGATGATGCTGCAAAAATATATCAACAAAAATTATTCGAACCCGCCGGTGAACATGCCTTGAATTATATTCGTGGACGTGGTTTCACAGACGATATGATAAAAAAATATCGCATCGGTTATGCCCCGAAAAACGGCATTGTTTCTGGCACATTTACAAATGTAAAACAAGATGCATTAATCGCAACGGGTTTGGTACGGCGTGGCGAATATGGGCTTTATGATTTCTTTCGTGATAAATTAATGTTTCCTATTTTTAATGCACACGGCCAAATTGTTGCGTTTTCTGGACGGTCATTAGATGGCAGTGAACCAAAGTATATAAATACAACCGATACAGAACTTTTTCATAAACGTCAAACTATCTTTGGTTTCAATTTTGCACGTGATGCGATTCATCGTGCAAACCGAAGCATTGTCGTCGAAGGTCAAATTGATGCAATTCAAATGCAATGTAATGGATTTGGCGAAACTGTTGCACCACTTGGCACGGCATTAACCGAAGACCACATTGCGATTTTATGTAAATCAAATCGTAATATCACATTTTGTTTTGATGGCGATGCTGCGGGACAAAAAGCGGCTGTTCGTGCATGCAACATTGTTTTACCATTTTTACGTGATAATTCGGATGTTCGTTTTGCTTTTGTTTCTGGTGGCAAAGATCCAGACGAAGTTTTAAAAACCGGTGGTGCTGCCGCTATGAAAAAAATTATCGATTCATCAATTGGTATTATTGATTTCTTGTGGGACACAACAAATAAAACATATCTTGTATCGACACCGGGCGGACGTTCCCAGGCGGAAAAGTTTTTAAAATCACAAATCGATAAAATTGTTGATACTGACTTTCGTCGTGAAATTGAAAACGAATATGATAAACGAAAATTTAATCAGTGGCACAAATGGTCTCGCAAGAAAGATAATATCGAACAAATTGATTTGCCAGATGTTGATG
>JAFZXC010000040.1 GCA_017616975.1 Alphaproteobacteria bacterium | reverse complement strand
GCCATCGCAACGTCCACCAAATGGACATCTTGCGTGTTCTGGAATAACCCGTATGCCCCAAGTGGTCGTTGGATAATGACTGAACCGTTTACATGTATGAACACATGCATATAAGGTTTCCGAATCGTTCTTGAATCTAGCGTCATGACCCGTATATGTTTGTCCAGGCAAATAAACCGTGGTTGCGCCTGGGTTCAACATACCTTCAAACACAAATGGTTTTGGTGTAAACATCTGTGTTTTATCGTCATCCACAGTAACATCTATGTTTTTTGTCCACATTTTTATATCCTTTCTTGGCGCATTTCATTTTATATATTGTTTATTTTCGTTACGACATTGTGTACAGAGTTTCTGTGCTTTTTCCATGATTTCACATAATTCATGACATTTGTCCATTGTCGCAGAGCCCATATATAAAGAACCTTTACGATCAAGATCAAAAAATCTTGTTTGACCCTTAGTTAAATAGTTACGAAGTGCGCACAAAGGTTTCTTGATATTGCTTGGGCAACCTTCTTTGTTTATTTGTATTGTTGCATTAAATTTACTTATCATAATCTTCTACTTTGTTTATATAATTATTTTGTTTTTTGGCAGTTTGTTAATTGGCAATTTGTGCAGATTTCATACATCTGTTCCATATCACTGCGAATTTCTTCCCATGAATTTTGACTTGATTCCGGAAGATATAATTTATCTTCGTTCACAGCAAATACAGTTTTGTTTTCTGCAAGATGCTTGCGCAATGCGCATGTAGAAAATGTCATATTCTGGGGACATCCCTGGTATGTGATTGGCATTTCTACGCTGAATCCCGAGATTGCTTTTGACATCTTTTATCCTTTTTATTTAACAGCAATTGTCTTTTGTTCCATGTCCACATCGGCACCAATAAACGAAACATATTCACCATTACCAAGTTCGATAATATCCCCGGCACCAAAGTTTTGGAACCCTGCAACTGTGCCGATTGTGTCGCCATTGCGGACGACGGTAAAACCAATTAAATCGGCCTGATAGTATTCGTTGCCGTTCAGTGTGGGCAGGGTGTCACGGTCAATGAACAATTCTGTGCCACGCAATGTTTCCGCGGTTGTGCGGTCATCAATTCCAGAAATGTGTGCGATAATCACGCTTGAATTTGGCACAGTACGAACAAATTTGAAATCGTCCGTTTTGAACTTTGCACTTTGTACTTTGAACTTTTGAAAATCCGACGGTTTTTCACTGAACGTTTGAACACGAACGTCCCCCCGGATACCCTGGGGGGCAACGATTTTTCCAACCAAAATTTTACCGTGTTCGTTTGCCATGATTTCTGGCTTTTGTTTTCGGATATGTTTTCATGTGCACATAGTCAGACTGCAACAATATTTCTTTGATTCCGTTCAGGTATTCCCGAACTCTCATTCGGTGCGACATTGGATATTCTACAAGCGCCTCCATGCTCAACATATAACTATCGAACAAGATGTCGCGTGTTTTCTTATCTTTGAACCATAACTTACGAAAAACATCACGGTCCAAAATATCGGCACCATATTGTTTGTATTCTTCCAAAGTGCGATTGGTCGACATTACTCGGCAACAGCTTCGGTTGATTCTGCTGGCGTTTCTGCTGGTGCTTCGGCAGCGGTTTCTTCTGCAACAGGTGCTTCTTCAGCAGCCGGTGCTTCGGCTGGTGCTTCTTCTGCTGGGGCTTCGACCGGTTGTTCAGCAGCAGCCTTAGCGGCGGCTTCTGCAGCAGCTTTTTCTTCGGCAATCTTGGCTAACTTATCAGCTTTGTCTTTTGCCTTTTGCTGTGTCTTTTCAGACGGTTGATTTTTCTTTGTTTGAACTGGAATTGGTTTTGCAGCAACCAAGCCCGCTTTGACCAAGAATTTGTAAACACGATCAGAAGGCCGTGCGCCTTTAGCCATCCAAGCCTTGACATCATCGATGTTCAAAATAACACGTTTGTCGCTGTCTTTTGCTTGCATTGGGTCGTATTTACCAACAACTGCCAAGATGTTACCAGAATTACGCGCATTGCGTGAATCTGTGACGACAACATGATAATATGGGCGTTTTTTTGCGCCATAACGTGCCAAACGAATAACAGTAGCCATTTTTTAATATCCTTTTTGTTTTTTTTATGACTGTTGTCCACAAAGAAAACCACCGTCAAGAGCGAAAACTCGCCGGATGACGTTCCAATGCATACCGCATCTGGATGATTCATAATGGCAATCTTTGGGATTTGCGAGCCTATTATTACCCGAATTTTTGCAAAAGTCAAATGTTTTTGGCAAGAAAACCCTTTAATACAGGGTGTCTATGACGGTGATAATCTTTGCGGCATATTTGGACATATTGCGTTTCATAAATTTAATATATTTCGATGGGCTTTTGGACGCAACGGTTTTTGCGCGTTCAGTTGTAAAAAAGTATGGTCGAAAATAGCGATCCCACGAAAGACGCGTTCTGTCGGCGTCCCACAAACACGCCGATATATAATCTGGGGCGGTATGACCGCCCGTATGGTTTTCAACGGCTTCTTTTATTGACTGGGCAAAGGGCAGGTATGATGGAAAATGGTTTTGTAATACCCGTTCAATAATCGGTAATGCTCGTTTGCCATGTTCCATATCTGGACCATCGTTCAATCGTGCAATATCGTGAAATGCGCATGCCAAAACCACTGGTTTGGGGTCTTGCTTTAACGACAATGCATAATCAATGCCACGAAATACCACCGCAGCCGTATGCGTGTAAAGTCCATGATAACCATATTTTTCTTGGGTGGCATATCTTTCAACGACTGGTAATACTTCTCTTAAATACCAATCAAAAGTTTCTAAAAGTAAATTACGGTGCCAAAACATACAATCTAACTTGAAACTTGGTGCGGGCGAAGGGAATCGAACCCTCGTCTTCAGCTTGGGAAGCTGACGTGCTACCATTATACCACGCCCGCAGTTGTGCAAGTATTCTATATTAATGAAAATATAATGTCCAGTATTTTAGTTAGAACCACGCCCATTGCGAGTGGTGGTATGGCAAATATACATGCGTGTCTGGTCAATCTTGTTGCATCTGTTATTAAATTCATCGACGTTGTTGCCGTGTCCCCGTACGACATCACGTTTTTTCTGTCTTTTGTTTTTATAATGTTTATCATGTTTTTTGTTGGTTTTTTCTGGGACATCAATATCTTCGGGAACATTGCTGCCTTTCTTTAAATTACATTCCCGGTGCATGGGTTGTAAATTTTCAATTTTACCGTTTCCGCCTTTGGACTTTGGAAGAGTGTGATCAATGGTAAAATCTTCTATGGTCGTAATTTGATTTTTGCAATATGGACATATGGGATACATCTGGTGATTAAGTGCCGTATGATATACCAAACGAACATGGGTAAAACCGATATTCTTTCGATTTTTTATGCCGTATAGTTCATCCATCTCGGTTGGAGACAAAGGTATATTAAGAACCATGTCGTCTATAAATTTTATAATGCTTTTGCGATCCATACCCCTTGTCCTTTGCTTTGTATGTGCTTACTTGATAACTGGGATTTGTAATCTTTGTTTTGGAAAAATCAAATCTGGGTTATCGATATTGTTGCGATTAGCAATTATGCTGAACAATACGCCACGCCCCATAAAGTTGCGTGCAATAATCCACAGACAATCTCCACGACGAACTGTATAATATGTGTCTTCGTCCCCAGTTGTCTTTGGCATTGTAAATGTATGTTTGATATTGGCAATTGTGCGACCGTCGCCATCGTGCATACGAACATCAATGCTGTATTCTTGGCCTGGTTCTAATTTACCAACATTTGCACCCAAACCATAATGACGATAGTCGGATACACGTGCAAAGCCAAGATATGTGTCATTTAACCACAAAGATACACGCAGACGTGGCATCGCATCGCCCGACACAACAATACGCCCATTGTCCAAATAATCTATTTTTGACACGGTTAAGTCTTCGCCACGTATCATAGACGGAGCCTGTAATACTGCACTGCCACGTGGGGTCATCAACAATGAAACAGAATTACTGTATCCATGTTCGGAAACATATAAAAACACCTTGTTGACCGATTTAACATTTGAATCTGCACCAATCAACGACAATGTGTAATTCCCGGCTGCCAATGGTTTTTTAGGTGCGTAAACAAATTCACCGTTTTTGTCGGTGCGTTCAGTCGCAACAATTTCACCATTTAATAAAATGGAAACATTGTTATCTGGGGCCCAACGACCAGCAACAACAATATTGCCATCTGGGGCAATGCGGACAATATCAAATGTCGGCGCATCATCTGTGCTTGCTATGGTTGTGACAGCGTCTGGCACCACAGGAACAATAACAACACGTTGTGCCGTATTTGATTTAACAAACATGACCCATATTGCAATTGCAATAACCAAGAACACACATACGATTGGAAACCAATATGCACGCAATACGCCATTGTTCTTTTTTGTTTCTGTTTTTTTAACTGCAGGTTTACCAACGACGACGGTTGGTTTTTCTTTTGGACGTGCAAAAACGTTAAGCGTTTTTAAAAAACGACGTGCATATGAACGGCGATTTGCAAGCCAATCATTTTGCTGTGCAATTGCATCATCAATCATGCTGTCGGTGGAACGTTTTGTTTTACCCATAGTGCTTCTTGTTGACATAAAAAACTCCTGGTGTTGAGATACTGGACAAAATACTATAAAAAATTGTTCTTTGTCAACATATTTTATGATATAATTGCAAGAAACACGGGGGAAATCATGAAAAGAATAGGGATAATGACAACAGGTGGCGATTGCAGTGGTTTAAACACGACAATATGGCGCATTATGTGCGGCGCAAAATTGCGTGGATGGCGGGTTTTCGGCATTGTTGATGGCACAGACGGGCTTTATGATACACCGCCAAATGCAATTGAGTTAACAGACGACATGTTAACTGTGGAAATGACACGCATGTCGGGCAGTTTTCTGCACAATGGACATGCTGGGGCGTTAAATTTTGAAACGGCGGCGGCGCATGGCAAGTTAAACGACTTTAATAAAAGATTACATAAATCATTAGCGGAATTAAAACTGGATGCGATGGTGTTAATCGGTGGCAACGGCAGTATTTCACTTGCGTGGGCACATCGGGAAATTTATCGTGATGTGCAACTTGTTTGTATTCCAAAGACAATCGATTTGGACATCCCGTTAACAGATCGCACAATTGGATTTGATACGGCGGTGGAACAATTAACAAAGTTCTGTGACCAGTTAATGTTAACCGCACGCAGTCATCATCGTTGGTTTGTTGTGCAATCAATGGGCCGTGATTGTGGTGCGTTGGCACTGCACGCCGGTATTGCAGCGGGTGCATCGGCGATTCTAATTCCAGAAATCAAGTTTAATACAGACGCATTGATTAAACATATCAAAAATGCACCAACGGATTACGGTGTCATTATGGTAAGCGAAGGTATAACTTTGCGTGGGCATTCGGGACGTCCCGCAGATATGATATCACGCAAATTGACTGCGGCTGGTATCGTAAATCGCACGGCGTTTCCGGAACACACTCAACGTTCCGGCGATACAACCGCAACCGACAGAATTTTAGCAACGTCAATGGCAGACACGGCATTAAATGCGATTGAAAACAACGAAACGTTCGTGATGGTTGCCCAACAAGACGGCAAATGCAAAACAATATCTCTTGCAGAATTTGCCACGGCCGGTGAAAGTGTTGCCGACCCAAATATCCCCGACATGAAAACATCAAATGCCTATGTTGATTTGGATGACCCGTTATTAGATGTCGCCCACGATATGGGAATTTATATTGGGGAAGTGAAATAAAAAAACCGCCCAAACGGGCGGTTTTGTTTATTTCGTTTTGGTTAGTGCGTCTAATCTAATTTTTTCGGCAACAAGCATTAAATACTGACGTTCTTCTGCGTTAAAACCAGACAATATCTTATCAATTCCGTCCTGTCTGATTTGTTTTACTGTTTTGTTCTCAACCAACTCATATTCAAACTTACCTGGTTTTATTTCTTTACGCGAAAATGTTAATATGTCGCCCCTGTGAATA
This sequence comes from Alphaproteobacteria bacterium, assembly GCA_017616975.1. Taxonomy (GTDB): domain Bacteria; phylum Pseudomonadota; class Alphaproteobacteria; order Rs-D84; family Rs-D84; genus Enterousia. The sequence goes on along the minus strand of JAFZXC010000040.1, from coordinate 13,259 downwards.
TCTTTCAAAGTAATCGAAGTATAATAAATATTTTTCCATACTGGACTGTAACATTCTAACTCCATTGCCCCAAATGGGTTGTTGGTACGCAAAACACTTGTCACAACCGCATCTTGCTTTTCTTTGTTTATAAAATTCATAACTTCTGTTTCTCTGACTGTCTGATCTTTACCTGCCATATTAAATCCTTTTATACATAACAATAAGATAACTTGGATTTATTATAAATGCAATAAAAAAAACCGCCCATTTGGGCGGTTTGGTTTTGGTTTACTGTGATTATTTCTTTTCAGAAAAATCGGCATCGGTTGCACCATCGTCTTTCTTGTCTTCTGGTGCGTTTTGTGCAGATTGTTCCTGTTGTGCTTTGTAAACCGCTTCGCCCAACTTCATGGCTTTTTCGGTCAATGCGTCCATCTTTTGTTTCAAAGATTCTGCGGTTGCATCAGCCTTGGCCAATTCGTCGCTTAATGCTTTTTTAGCATCTTCAATCGCTGTTTTTTCTTCGGCACTTATTTTGTCGCCGTGTTCTTTTAACGATTTTTCGATGCTGAATACAGCGGCTTCGGCATTGTTGCGTGCTTCGGCTAATTCACGTTTCTTTTTATCCGCATCGGCATTAGCAGCGGCTTCATCAACCATACGTTTGATTTCGTCTTCGCTTAAACCACCGTCTGATTTAATAGAAATAGCTTGTTCTTTGCCGGTACCTTTATCTTTGGCAGATACGTGAACAATACCGTTTGCGTCAATGTCAAACGACACTTCAATTTGTGGCATACCACGTGGAGCCGGTGCAATACCTTCCAAATTGAATTGTCCCAGCAATTTATTATCAGCCGCCATATCACGTTCGCCTTGGAATACACGAATTGTCACAGCCGACTGATTGTCTTCTGCGGTGCTGAATATCTGGGATTTCTTTGTTGGAATTGTTGTGTTACGGTCAATCAAACGTGTAAACACGCCACCCAATGTTTCGATACCCAATGACAACGGGGTCACGTCCAACAACAGAACGTCTTTGACATCGCCTTTTAATACGCCACCTTGAATTGCAGCGCCCAATGCGACCACTTCGTCTGGGTTAACACCTTTGTGCGGATCACGACCAAAGAATTCTTTGACTGTTTCAACAACCTTTGGCATACGGGTTTGACCACCGACCAAAATAACTTCGTTAATTTGCGATTTGTCGATACCCGCATCAGCCAATGCTTTGCGGCATGGTTCGATTGTCTTTTGAATCAAATCATCAACCAACGATTCCAATTTTGCACGTGTCAATGTTGTGTTGAAATGCTTTGGACCCGTTGAATCTGCCGTCAAATATGGTAAATTGATTTCGGTTGATGTCTTGGACGATAATTCAATTTTTGCTTTTTCTGCAGCTTCTTTCAAACGTTGTAATGCCAATTTGTCATCACTTAAATCTATACCGCTTTGCGCCTTGAATTCATCGATCAAATACTTTAACACACGGGCATCAAAGTCGGAACCACCCAATGCAGTATCACCATTTGTTGATTTAACTTCGAATACGCCATCAACGATTTCCAAAATAGACACGTCGAACGTTCCACCCCCAAGGTCATAAACTGCAATAATACCGTCTTTGTTCTTGTCCAAACCATAGGCCAGGGCGGCTGCGGTTGGTTCGTTTACAATACGTAATACGTTTAACCCTGCAATACGACCAGCGTCTTTTGTTGCCTGACGCTGAGAATCATTAAAGTATGCAGGCACTGTAATAACTGCATCGGTGATTGTTTCGCCAAGATAATTTTCGGCATCTTTCTTTAATTTAGACAAAATCATAGCAGACACTTGTGATGGCGCATATTTTTTGCCTTCGATTTCTACCCATGCATCGCCATTATCCCCAGCAACGATTTTGTATGGAACACGTTTTGCAATTTCACGTGCAGCATCACTGTCATAGCGAACACCCATCAAACATTTGATTTCATATATTGTGTTTATTGGGTTTGTCACAGCCTGGTTTTTTGCAGTAATACCGACCAATTGGTCGCCATTTGATGTAATTGCGACGATTGATGGTGTTGTGCGTTGACCTTCGGCGTTTTCGATGATTTTTGGATCACTGCCGTCCATGAACGCCATGGCGGAATTAGTTGTTCCTAAATCGATACCTAATACTTTTGACATATTTTCACTCCTTACGAATTTCTGTTTACCGAGAATATAGTTACATAAAAATCTATTTCAAGGGTATAGGAACAAAAATATTTAATAAAGAAAACCGCCCAAACAGGCGGTTTTCATATTCACTGACCAATAACAAACTGTATTATTTCTTGGCTGGGGCAGCAGCAGCGGCAGCAGCAGGTGCAGCGGCAGCGGCGGCAGCAGCGGCTTGTTTGTTATCTGCTTCTTCGGCCATCTTACCACCGATTGTTGCAAATGCCAATTCAGCCTGGTGCAAGCCCAATTCAATTCCGTCTGGCAATACCAAGTCAGAACCGTGAACTGTTTCGCCAATGTTCAAGTTTGTTAAATCGATAACGATTTTTTCTGGGATATTTTGAACCAATCCACGCAAAGCAACTTTACGCACAGCAAAGTTCAAAACGCCGCCCAATTTGATACCTTTGGATGTTTCGATATTTGCAACTTCCACAGGAACAACCACGTTAACAGGTGCGTTTACATTGATACGCTTGAAATCTGCGTGAATAACCTTGTCGGAAATTGGGTGGTATTGAATATCCATCAGCATAGCATCTTCGACACCATTTGGTGTTTTGATGTTAAACAATTTTGTCCGCAATGCAGGCGTTTTCAACAATGTTTCAAAGTCACGCCCATTTAATTCGATTGCAACTGGGGATTTCTTTTCGCCATAGATAACGGCGGGAATGTTGTTGCTTTTGCGGATGCTGCGTGAGGCCCCCTTGCCAGCACGTTCGCGAATTTCTGCATTTATTTCAATAGCCATTTTTTATCCTTTTGATAGCTTTTGGTTTGTGTTATACACAGCCTCCAAGGGTGCTGTGCGGGGCATATTATGACCGAGTTTTATTGAAAAATCAAGGAATTTTTAATTATTTTTTACGTAAAATCAAAAATCTTGCCCGACCATATGTTTTATCACGCAGGACGTCCCACGTGTCCGCATTTGGTTCAACGGAATTGTCGGCTTCTTGTTCCCAGATTAAAATTGTTTCTGGTTTTGCCGCACGCCCCAATTTATTCACAAATGCCCGCCCAATTTCCGCCATGTCGTACGGGGCATCAACAAAAACAATGTCCACAGATGAAACAAAGCCAGAAATCGAAGCAATTGCATCGGCTTGGATGATTTTAGCCCGAGTTTCAGCGGAAATAGCGGCAACGTTTTTACGAACCGTTGCGATTGATTCTGGGACCACATCGGTAAATATGACGCTTGCGCCATATCGTGAAATACATTCGATGCCAAAGGCACCCGATCCCGCAAAAGCGTCCCAGACGGTTAAATTACCAGTGCTTTCCAAAATCCCCGATTCCAGCATGTTAAACAGGGCGATTCTTGCCCGATTTTGTGTTGGACGGGCAGACGTAGGCAGCAATAATTTGCGTCCTTTGAATTTTCCCGAAATTATTTGCAATTTAGATTCCATAGGTTAAAGTGTATAACATGAGTTTTATGAAGCAAGCATTAATTTCTGCAAAACGTGCATATATGCACGATGACGTACCAATTGGTGCCGTGATTGTGCGTGGCGGTAAAATTGTTGCCCGGGGTGAAAACATGGTGCAAAAGAAACACAACCCGACACTGCATGCGGAAATCGTTGCGATAAATCGTGCGTGCAAGAAATTAGGTGTAAAATTCTTGGACGATTGCGATATTTATGTGTCGCTTGAACCATGTGCCATGTGTGCAACCGCTATATCATTGGCTCGCATACAAAATGTGTTCTTTGCTGCAACAGACGAAAAGGGTGGCGGTATTACATCAAATGCACGTGTTTACGATACCGACAAACACCTTTGGTTGCCGGTGGTTCGTCAATTGCCCGAATTTGCAGACGAAAGTGCGAAATTATTGCGTGCGTTTTTTGCCAAACGGCGCAAGATATCATAATAATGGTTTGCCGGTCATTTGTGCCGGTTGTGACAATCCCAAAATCTTTAACATTGTTGGTGCAATATCGGCAAGTCCGCCGTCGTGTAATGGCTGGGGCGTGTTTGAAACATAAATAACATTTACCGGATTTGTAGTATGTGCAGTATGTGGCGCATTGTGTTCGTTGTCCCACATTTGTTCAGCGTTTCCGTGGTCTGCGGTTATCAATAATTCACCGCCCATATTCAATACCGCCGGCACAAGACGTGATAATTGTGTGTCCAATGTTTCCATGGCGTAAATAGTTGCGTCTTCATTACCGGTATGCCCAACCATGTCGCCATTAGCATAGTTCAAAATCACAACATCATATTTATCAAGTTCTTTCACCAATGCATCTGTGATTTCAATTGCACTCATTTCCGGCTTTAAATCAAATGTTGCGACATCTGGGGACGGAATTAAAATCTTTTTTCCATGTGGAAAATCGATATTTCGTTCGGCGTCCATAAAGTATGTGACATGATTATATTTTTCAGTCTCTGCGATACGTAATTGGCTTAATCCATTTTGTTCAAGCACGTCGCCCAAAGTATCAACAACATCAATATCATCTAACAAAGCAGGGCATTTGTCGTCCAGTCCTTCGCCATATTGCGAAAAGCACAGCATTTCACAACCAACACCCAAAATCGCACGCACAATTTGACGGGCACGATCCGATCGATAATTTCCAAATAAAAAGCCATCTTGGTCGGTCATCGGCATGTCGCCATCAATAACCGTAGGTTTAATAAATTCATCGCTTTCGCCCCGTGCATATGCATTGTCCAAAGCCGCATCAATTGTTGGTGCACTGTATTCAGCAACCGCATGCGCAATTGCATCAAAAGCCATTTCTGTGCGGTCATTGTTGTTATTGCGGTCCATCGTGTAATAACGCCCCGTCAATGTTCCCCATATGGCCGCCCCAGATAAAAAGTATTCCGCCAATTCCCGTTTGATTTCGTAAATATATTTTTTTGCGCTTTTTGGTGGAGTATCACGTCCGTCTGCAACAAAGTGAATATACACGGTCAATCCCGCATTTAAAACATATCGTGCAATTGTGATAATTTCATTTATATCAGAATGAACGTCGCCATCAGACATTAATCCCGCCAAATGAACGTTGCCACCACGGGCACGAACATTTTCAATAAATGTGTTCAGTTTTTTATTGCTTGCCCAGTCTTCCATTTCAAAACGGCGCAGAAATTGATTAACGACACGACCGGCACCGATTGTGATATGTCCAACTTCGCTGTTTCCCATTACGCCATCCGGCAGACCGACCGCCGAACCACTGGCGTTTAACTTGGCGTGTGGATATTTATTCAACAAAGAATCAAAAAAAGGCATATTTGCCAAAGCAACCGCATTATGCGCACGTGTGCTTGAAATACCGACCCCATCCATAATACAAAGAACCAACGGTTTTGACATAAATCCCCCAACATTAATCAATGCTTAAATGTTATCATATTTTGATTGCAAAACAAAAAGAAAAATAGTACATATAGAATATACAAACTGAAATCAACAAAAGGTGTAGAAAATGAAGGGAAGAGCAGGCACAACAGCGGTTGATGAACATATTGGTCAGCGTCTGCAATTGCGACGTGTTATGTTGGGCTTGTCCCAGAAAGATTTGGCGAACGCATGTGGTGTTTCGTTCCAGCAGATTCAAAAATATGAAACGGCTGGCAATCGTATTTCTGCATCACGTTTGTTTGAATTAAGCACCGTTTTGGAAACACCGGTATCATTTTTCTTTCGTGGATTGCCGGGCAATACACCCGAAGAAACACGTAATGGGCATCGCCCCGCACATGTGTCTGATGGCGGCACAGACGATCCGTTAACCAAAAACGAAACACTGCAAATGATAAACCTGTATTGGCGTTTACCCAATGACGATCAACGTCAAATGGTATTAAAGATGTTAAAGACGTTAAACGGTGTTGACTGAACTTTGGGCTGAACCTGGGAAACATTTCCGTTTACAGCAAAAATAAAACCGCCACTTTGGCGGTTTCTTAATCATGTTTATTATTCACGTGTCGGTGCAAGACGTTTTTGTGTTAACTGTTTTGCAGCCGTAATACTGTCTGTGACACACGCCTTGTATTCCTGTTCGTCGGTAAACGTCCAACACTGGTCTGCAATACGTGCTGGCGCACGATTGGCCTTGGTAGTGTCTTGGTCGACAGAACCATACAACAATGTTTCTAATGGAACCTTTTTCGCCGGTGAACAGTAATCATTACGTTCGTTTTCCCCATCATATACATATCCAACTGGACATTTTATGCAAACACCATTTGGTGCAACATTAACACGTCTTTGGTTTCCATTACATTCTATACACTTGTGATCGGTTATTGATGTAAAACCCTTGGACCCCTTGCAAGTATAGGTAAAACATGTTTTATCGTTACTAAGTTCTTTATAATGTTGCGTTTCATCAAATTGCGTCCACTGGTTTGTTCCACAAGGATTACGTTTGCTTTCTTCTAGTGCGGCTTCTTGCGCTGAACAAAAATCGCTTGCAACACATGTGCCGTTTTCAACCCGATAGCCATCCTTGCATACAACACTCTCTTCCCCAACTGTTTTCAAATATGGAGTAGATGTATAACCAAGATTATCGTAACATGTGAGAATTTTTCCACTGTCCCATTTGTGGCATTCGGTTTTATAGGCCCGAACAACAACTGGTGCCACCTTGGCCCCATTACCATTAGGGAGAAACTGTGTGACCGCAAGTATAGTATCGTATTCTTCACCATAATCACTGTTTGCTTTGGAACCAATCATCGTCCCACGATCAAACATTTCTATAGTACTATCAACATCTTTGCCACCACTGGTCACACGTTCATATCCTTCAAAAGTTTGTGCTGACACACGCTTGTCCGAACAGTTCTGCGGTTTGTCGTATTTGCATTCTTCGCCATAATAACCATCTTTACACATCCAAAAGCATTCTTTTTCCGCACCTACAGGATAATAATAGCCCGTCCATGCGCCAGATTGAGTGTCAGTAGCACAACGAAGTCTCTTTATCTTTTCAGTATATGACTGATTTATTGCTTGAATCTGTGTTACACAAAATTCGGCACCACGACTATTAACTTTGCGCCCAACCAACATCATGATGGTTCCTTGTCTTGTTCCAGTGCCATGATTTGTTAAATCACACTTATTGTCCTTATAATTTTTCGGGGGCATACCCTTTGGCCACACAGCACAACCCGCCAAACTATCACCCACGCACCCCGTTGTAAGAGTGTGTGTGATATTGTCCGTAACTTGTGACGTTGGGGCGTTCCACGCCTGCTTGACGGTGCCGTTTACTGTTAGTCCACCACAAAATGCAACCGCTGGAATCATGGTGCTTAAAATCACGCTAAGCGATGTATACTTTGCTAGTCTTTTTATTCTGTATAGCATGATCCGTCCTCCCAATATCCGCCAATAAGGTCGCATCTGTTTTGATACCATTCGGTTGTGAAATCACATTTCCCGGTTGTCGCATTGTACACCAAATCTTGGGCTTCGCATTGTTGTTCAATCGAGTTTGGTATACAAATGCCCCATGTGCTGCCACTGCCGGTAACTATGCCCCCAGAAGTCATGTTTGGAGTATTGCCACCAAATACAGATGTATAGAATCCAGTGACATAAGACATATTTGTTTGCTTTAAGATCGCTAATTGCTCTTTGGAAAGGTCTGAACCAACCTGGGTCCAGATACCATCATATGTGGATTCGCAAACATCACTTAATATCACGCCCATATCATATGCAAGATTGTTTATCTTGGTTACAATTTTATTAGTCACAGACGGATCAACACTGGCGACTTGTTTACCATCACTTGCCGTGCTCTTTGTGGCACAGTTAGTGTAAACAAAACGACTAACCTGGGCCCAAATGCTGTCATCACTTGGAACCGTGTCACCGGCAAGAACCTTTTGATAAACGGCTGGATCGCCAACATTCAACGAACGACACCCATATGGATATTTATACGAACCACTGGTTGGTGTGCACAGTTCGGTTAAATAACTATCGACCGCAGTATCGCATGCCTCGGCCACACGGGTGTCATCAACACTGTCCACGAAATCTAGCAACGCAGTCAAACCACACGCAGTTGTGTTCTGTAATTTTCCGCTGTTATCAAAGTTGCACGGGGTTCCATTGCCATACAATGCCGCACAAGCAGAAACCTTTTCCATACACATTGCCTTGGCCGCATAGACGCCGGTTGCACCCGCCGCCTTGGCCGTGGTGTCATCAAAGTCTTTGATTTGACCGCCGATATTGTCATAGCACTGTTTCATTGTGCCGACACAAGACATCTTTACAGATTCAATCTTTTCGTCTTGGGCCTGGGCGATTTCAATCAAAGCACTGCGTTTAAATTCGGTCCAAACCGTATCCGCAATATCACGGCATGAATCCAGTGCCGTCGCAGCATGTATACGCTTGCTGTCCAGGAAACTGTTAAACGATTGATTATAACTAAGGACGTCGCTGTTAACATCGCCGGTCAGTGTAATCAATTCAGTCAATTTATATAAACGTGGGGTATAAATAGCTTCACCAGTTGTGGCATTAATATATGCACCCGTGTTATCCAAACAATGTTTATAATTTTCACCACATGCAACATCCGCTGTAATGGCAGTTTTGACACGTTGGATACATTCGTTAACATCGGCACTGTTGTGGGAACGGTATTCTTCCAGTCGAGCATCACGCAGATATTTTTCAGCCGTACGTACCGCCTGTTTGACATTTTCACGTTGTTTATCAATCTGTTTTTCATATGTATTGCAATCTTGGGTAATCATAATGCTGTATGAACTGCGTGCCATTTGCAAAACCGCATCAGATGAACAATTTTCCGCAATCATAGCCACACACTGACGATTTGATGCGTTGTATAATGATTCTCCCTCTAAATCAGCAAGGTTTTGTTCAACCGTTCTTGATTCAAATACAGAGCCACCCGTATCACCCCAAATATCATCAATATCGCCCGTTAATGTGTCGACGCTTATGATTCCCATCGAAGCGTTTGAATTTTTCTTGGCAGACTTTTTCCCAGATAACAAATCACCAATTTCGTCCAAGATTTTGGCAGCGCCACTGGTATCTTTTTTGATTGCCGCTTCGCCAATGGTCGCACTGTACATTGCGTTAACCTCAGCCGCAGTCTTGTCAACCGCATTCAAATTATTATCTTCGAATTGCATCAACAGGGTTTTCGCCTGGTCCATGGCTTCTTCGGTGTCACGAAATTCGGTAAATCGAGAACTGCAAAAACAACGACGATATTTATCATTGGCATTAGCACAAAACTGGTCCATGCATGTCGCATATGCATCACGACAATTTGCATAACCACCACCAATTTTAGAAACATCACTAAAAATCGCAGTCGCACGTGATAATGCCGACCGTGAAGCCCCAGCGTTAATCGCCGAACGATTCGGATTTTCCACAGTGTTTACAGATTGTGATGATGCACTGCGTGAAACACTTGCCGATGAAACGCCCGTGCGTGCCACACTTGCCCCGGAACGTGCCGTATTTGATGTCACCGCACCACGTGCACTGACCCGGCCGGGCATACCACCACGAATCGTCACATTACGTAAAACAACATTATTCGAAGAATGACGGGTTGCCCCAGATTCCGTCGCCGTCTTTGCCCGCACAGTTGTGTCTGAGGATGCGCCACGCGGGTTCGACGGTCCCGCCGCCAAGCCAGGCGTCGCACCAAACACCAACGTCCCAATGGTTAACAAACCGACGAAATTACAAATGTTGCGTTTCAAAATACATCTCTCTTTATGGTGCATTTTATCATTTTTTTGGGATGTGAATCAATACTAAAATTACATTAATATAAAACCCACCCAATTTTTGGCAGCCATTCGATTATTGCCCAGAATACCAACGTCGTAATTGCCAAAGCCCCCAATGGCCATACAACCTTTTGAAATGGGAACCATGCGTGTCCGCCATTGCGTGCCTTGATACGTTCGTACCATTTGCCCGCACACCAAAACACGACCGAGCCAACAATCGCCCCCAACAAAAATTGATCGACGCCCCACATAGTCGTTGCCCCGAACCGTAATGTCGGGTGACCCGCCGGCAAAAAGTAAATTAATGCCAATAATCCAAAATAAACAACATAATTCAAGATATACATAAGGCGATTTTTGATACCATGCCGGCGCATATAATCCGCCGTCCATGCCGCCAGCGACAACATCAAACCGCCAGCCCACAAACCCGTTATTACATCAGCTACACCCAAGACACGTGCACCTTCCAGACCGGCGCCAACAGCAACCGTACAAACCGGGCAAAATGCGTCAGCCGTACCAACAAACGCCAACATTCCACCCAAAATAAATAACAGTTTTTTCATTTTCCTTTCCTTTGTTTCATTTATATTACATAAATTTGCCTATGCCGGTCAACACGTTTTTATGACGCCACGCATATGTGCGCTGCGTGCCCGAGGGTTGTTTTCCAGTTCGCCATCGTCCGGAGTCACAGTTTTCAATAATTTAAATGGGGCGGGGCATGTTTCCGGTAAGCGTGCATCACCCGGCGGGGTTGTCCAATCACGAAATGTATTTTTTACAATACGGTCTTCCAGCGAATGGAAAGTCACACAAATGCACCGACCACCACAAGCCAATTTATTCGGCACCGCCGCCAAAGCACGCTGGATTTCCCCAAATTCATCATTTACTGCAATACGCAGTGCCTGGAACACGGGTGCAACATCATTTGGATTGAACACTAAATCACGCAATTCAAATGTCGTTTGGGGTAATTTTTCTTTTGCGGCACGTGCGATAATGTTCGCCTTTTTTACATCACCATAGTCACGTAATATCGTTGCCAATTCATCCACCGATGATTTTGCGATTAATTCTGCTGCGGTCATACCTTTGCCAGACATACGCATATCCAATGGGGCGTCGGCACGAAAAGAAAAGCCACGTTCGCCAACATCAATTTGCATGGACGATATACCCAAATCAAATACAATTACATCAAACAAACCATCAATTTCCCCAATATGTGAAAACGTTTCTGGAACAAAACGAAATGTGTTTCCATATTTGTTTTGAAACATATTAGCGTCATTAGCAACATGTGGGTCACGATCAAAAGCAACGACGTGTGCGCCCGCATCAAGAAATGCACGAGAATATCCACCGGCGCCAAATGTACAATCGGCAATACGCAAACCACGCATGTCACCAATGGCATCTTTGACGGCATCTAAAAGAACGGGTATGTGTTTCATTATTCTATGGTCACCTTTATTCCCAAAGCCGCCATGTCGGTCGCTGTGGTTTCGCCCAATTCAACACCGCCACGCAGACGAATTGTTGTTGTCGCACCACCAGAATGTAAATTTAATTCGACCAATGTTGAACCATGTGGCAAACCAGCCAGTACCTTTTTAACGTTTTGTAAAACTTTGCTGTTGGAAATGTCCAATGTGATTTTCTTGGCTATTTTAGCGACCCATTTATTCAATGGCATAATAGAATCAACAAATATCGACACACGATCATCACGATTTGATAATTTTCCAGCAATCAAAACAACACTTTCGTTATTTAACATATTGGCAAGTTCAACAACAGAATCCCCAAATGCAACCGCTTCGATATTACCGAAACTGTCGGATGCATTAATCGTAATCATTTCTTTGCCGGTTTTGGTGCGCCGACGAGAGAAAGAACTGACGTTTGCGGCAATTTGAACGGGCTTTCTGTCACCCATGCTTTCCAACACATTACTTGTTGCCAAATGCGTGCGTGCAATAAGATGCTTGTATTGATCCAACGGATGTGCCGAAATATAGAAACCCAATGCCGACAATTCATTTTCCAAACGTTGTGAAAATGTCCATGGGGTTGTCTTGGTTAAATTTTTATGCAGTCTGTCTTCGGAAACGTCATCTTCGATTGTGTTTGCGAATAACGATAATGAATTTGCACCGTCTTTTGATTTTGAAGCGTATGACAAAATTGCGTCCGCATTCATAAACACAAGGGCACGATTTGGTTCCAAAGAATCAAGAACACCTACACGGGCAAACGCTTCAAGAACACGCTTGTTAATAAATGGGGCACAACGCTTTGCAAAGTCGGTCAGGTTTTTAAACTTTCCATGCTCATTACGTTCACGCACAATTACATCCGTTGCGGCAACCCCAACACCCTTGATTGCGGCAAGTCCATAAACGATTTTTCCGTCTTTGACTGTGAACAAAGAATCGCTGGTATTTATATCGGGTGGAACGATTTGGATGCCAAAATTCGTTTTTGCATCATCCAATAACAGCAACAACTTTTCCGTAGAGTTTAATTCGCTGGACATTGCTGCCGCCAAAAATTCGGGGGTATAGTTTGCTTTAAGATACGCGCACTGGTTCGCAACAATAGAATAGGCGATTGCGTGTGATTTGTTAAACGCATATTCTGCGAACTTTTTGAACTTTTCCCATAAATCTTTGGCTTGTTCGTTATTAAGTGTTCCTTTCTTTTCGCAACCTTCCAAGAATTTTACTTCCAATTCCGCCAACAAGTCCAACTTCTTTTTACCCATAGCTTTACGCACGGTATCGGATTGCCCACGTGTAAAGTCGGCCAATGCACGTGTCAACAACATAACTTGTTCTTGGTAAACGATAATACCATATGTTTCTTTTAATATCGGTTCTGCTAATGGGTGCACATATTCAATTTCTTCTTCGCCGTGCATACGCGCAATAAATTGTGGAATATATTGAATTGGCCCTGGACGGTTAAGCGCATTCAATGCAGAAATTTCCAAAAAGTTTGTTGGACGCATTTTGCGCAATGTTTGTTTTACAAACGGAGCATCGAATTTGAATATGCCTTCGGTAAAACCATTTTGCCATAATTCGATTGTCTTTTTGTCGTCGGTTGGAATTGTGTCCAGATTGATGTTAATTCCACGTGTCTGTTGAATTAATTTGACCGCATTTTTTAATATAATCAGTGTTTCCAAACCCAAAAAGTCAAATTTAATCAAGCCGGTTGCTTCCAAATAATGCCCATCGTATTGG
>JAFZXC010000039.1 GCA_017616975.1 Alphaproteobacteria bacterium | reverse complement strand
GACGACAGCCATGCAGCATCTGTCTTTGGTCCAACCGAATTGAAGACAACCATCTCTGGAAGTCGCGACCAAGATGTCAAGGGTCGGTAAGGTTTCTCGCGTAGCATCGAATTAAACAACATACTCCACTGCTTGTGCGGGTCCCCGTCAATTCCTTTAAGTTTTAATCTTGCGATCGTAGTCCCCAGGCGGCATGCTTAACGTGTTAACTCCGTCACTGATCCCCCGAAGGAAACCAACAACAAGCATGCATCGTTTAGGGCGTGGACTACCAGAGTATCTAATTCTGTTTGCTACCCACGCTTTCGTCCCTCAGTGTCAGCGACGATCCAGAAGACTGCCTTCGCCATTGGTGTTCTATCTGATATCTACGGATTTCACCCCTACACCAGATATTCCATCTTCCTCTATCGCGCTCCAGCTTGCCAGTATCAAAGGCAGTTCCAGGGTTGGGCCCTGGGATTTCACCCCTGACTTAACAAACCACCTACGGACGCTTTACGCCCAGTAAATCCGAACAACGCTTGCACCCTTCGTATTACCGCGGCTGCTGGCACGAAGTTAGCCGGTGCTTTTTCTGTCGCTACTGTCATCATCTTCACGACTAAAAGAACTTTACAACCCGAAGGCCTTCTTCATTCACGCGGCATGGCTGGGTCAGAGTTTCCTCCATTGCCCAATATTCTTAGCTGCTGCCTCCCGTAGGAGTTTGGACCGTGTCTCAGTTCCAACGTGGCTGATCGTCCTCTCAGACCAGCTATGGATCATCGCCTTGGTAGGCCGTTACCCCACCAACAAGCTAATCCAACGCGGGCACATCCATCACCGATAAATCTTTCCCGTTTCCGGCGTATGCGGTATTAGCGTTCGTTTCCAAACGTTATTCCCCAGTGATGGGCAGTTTCCCACGCGTTACTCACTCGTGCGCCACTAACTAGGCGAAAGCAAGCTTTCGCTTCGTCCGTTCGACTTGCATGCCTAAGACCTGCCGCCAGCGTTCGTTCTGAGCCAGGATCAAACTCTCAAGTTTTAAAAAACTTGTGGTTTAAGTCCCGTGCATATTTAAACAAAGCTGACTTAATTTCAGTTCGTCTTTACATATATATATTCGCAAGACAAGTTTTAACGAGGTTTATATGTAAACCTACTACCTGTCCAGGATATGCACTTTTGACTTAGTCAAAGTTTGGATATTCCAAATTCAACTGTCTGCACATCCCTTCTTGAATTTTGATGAGCTGCTTTTATTCACAATGTGCGCAGTTTATCGGCACCCCGTTCTTAGCGTTTGTTCCGTAAACCGCAGAATTTCAGGGGTTGAGAGTCTTATATAAATGGTTCCCAACTTGAAAGCCCGTATACTATGAATTGAAAGTTTAAAAAAGTCAAGCGTTTTTTGCAAAAAATTCTCGAAAAAATCTTATAAAAAATGAAAACCGCAGAAATCTGCGGTTTCATAAACAGACCTTTTGTTACTTTGCCCACGTTTTCGATTCGGTTTTCACCCAAAAACCGAATCTTTACTGGAACAAATTTACAAACATGACCGATTCGTTCGCCCCTAGAACCGATACATAAACCCAAGTTTCACCATCGGGAAGAATTTGTATTCGTCCAACTTTTCTTGGGCATCTGCCAATGTATTATCTATGTTTTCTTGCAAAGTATTTTTCAATGCCGGTGTATCAACAGGTTTCCACACACTGCCATCAAGATATTTCAAACCGACCGCTTCCACAGGGACGTTCATAGACAACTCTGCGGCTTTGCTTGTAAACACAACACCCGCATCCATAAATATCTTGAAACCACTGAACAAACCTAAATCAAAACCTGTTCCAAAATATGGTCCGGTGTAATCCCATTTTGCCTTGGCTGTTCCATGTGCATCACCGCCATCGTATTTATACTTGGTTCCCCAAATTTCAAATTCTTTACCTGCAAATTGTGCCAAGGAATCATCGTGTCCCGTCAACATAGACTTTACATTCATTCCGCCAATTACATACCCCCCAGATATACGCCATCCGCCCAGGAACCACGTATCACCAAACGGATAAAAATCAACAACTACTGCCATGTGTTCGGATTCGATTTTACCATCAGTAATTGTTAAATAGTCACCAACTTCGATACCATCGCCCATATAATCATCAATCATTGAATTAATGGTCGATTTAACTGGTGTCGTAGATGCCAAATCCAAACGCACACCCAAACGTTTCAGCCAAAAAGAATCTAACTTTTTATTTGCATATCCAACAAAACCATTTATCCCCGAAGAAGCGGACAATCCCAAACCAAATTCCAAACCCGTTGGAAAAGATGCGTTTGATTCTGCAAAAGCCGGCAAAACCGTCATTCCTGCAATCGTTGCAAATGTTAGTAATTTTTTCATAGCGTTTCCTTTTGTCGATAACACATTAGGACTATAATCAAAACGACAAACAAACACAAACAAAAAATCTGTTTTTTATCCCACTATTTTGTGATATAATTTATGACATGAAAATGAAAAAATATGTTTTTTCATCTCTGCTTGTAATATGCGGGATGGTACCTGCCCTGGCGTCTGATTGTACGGGGGCAGATTGTGACGTTGAACAAATTCAATACATCCAAGATGCACGTGTTGCAGACTATACTGTACCGGCACCATATATGGAATACGACCAGCCGACCGAATACGTCTATATGGTTCCTGAAAGAATGGTTCCGGCCAAGATGTTGTCGATAAAGCCTGTACCCGAAGACACACGTCCGGCACTGTGGGATGGATCAAACGACAAACAAAAAACACACGGATATACCAAAACGGTCAGTTGGCGTGATGGCGCACCAATCTGGGACGATTCTGTTGTGAATTATCGTGATAAAGATTTTTCTGATTGGTATTTGGAACCATTACCCGAAATTTATTTACGTGAATCTGGCGCACCGGCATACACCGAATCGTTCGGTATTGTTGACATGTATAATCAAAACATGGCTGATGCGGCGGCGACACGGGCGCGTATTGATGAATTTTTGGCACCACAAAAACCACAATTTGATTTGTGGGCTGAAAAATATACCGCCCAAGACATGACAGATGTTGTCAACGCAACATTCGGCGAAAGCGATGGCTGTCCATTTGAAACAGAAACAGAATGCGAAATATGGCGTCGTAAACCAATCGTTCGTGAAACCGTTTCTCCACGCAGTCCGCTTATTCGTGACGATGCGATGGCTAAATTTATCGATTCCGCAAAATGCAACAGCGAAATCGATGCAAGTGCACCCGTGGCTGCACCACTGCTTGAACGTTATAAAATGTTGATGCGTTCTGCAAATGCGTGCTGTACCGATGGCTTGGCCTATGCATTAAAGCGTGCCGGGGCAAGTGATGGTTTGGTATATAAATTCATGGCAGACGATGCGAACTTTTATGGTTTCGGGTCACGCTGTTTAATGATGACCGACGAAGAACTGGACAAGAAATATCCCAACACGGCAACGGCGGCGGTTGCGGCTGATGTTCGTAATGGATGTCTGTGCCGTGGGCGTCAATGGTTCGAAGCAATGTTGGCACCATTTAAACAGGCATATTCCGCTGTACCAGAATTTGCGAATCAAAAGTTTTATTATACATACACAGATGGTTTGCAAAGACAAACGACCGTATCAATAAATAACGACGTCAAGAACGTTCTTGATCAGCTGGCGGTTTGTCCATAAGAACAGATAAATAAAAACGCCCCACGGGGCGTTTTTTTATTGGCAAACAAGCACCATTATCATTACGAACAAAGTGAAGCAATCCTTCCGTCTTCGCTCGCACTATGCCGAGACTTTGATCATTATTACAGATTGCCACGGTCGCTATGCTCCCTCGCAATGACAAGAGTGTGTTTGTCATTGCGAACAAAGTGAAGCAATCCATTAAAAAAAACGCCGTAACGGCGGTCATATTTAATTAATTCATCCAACCCATATTCGTATTCATATTTCTATTCTGTTGGTTCTGTTGGCGATTTTGCAATGATTGATTTATAGATATTTCTGCGTTTAATTCTTCTGCACATGTCAAAATCACTTTTCTGTCGTTCTTTAAGTTAGCGCATTGTGTTGGTGTGCTTTCTATAATTTTCCATATTTTTGCTGCTTCGATATCGACGGCTAATTGACTTTTCGCTTCGCCTATATTATTTCCACCATTGACCGCATTCATTACTAACTGGACATTCGAAGTCAAACAAGAATGCGCATTTTGATACGATGTTTGTTTACAATTCTGGGCGCCCGCCAATTTGATATTTGAATCTGTGATTTTGAAACCAGATTTTGATGAACCATCATCTGTATCTGCACCTGCAACCTTTAATTTTGTTGTCAAAACCGCCTTTTCTAATTGCGTTCTAAACCGCTTGATCATCGATTCCAGATATTCATATTGTTTGAACATCTGTTGCGCAATCACGGTCGATTTAAGAGCGATTACTTCCCGCATATCTTGCTTTTCATTATCCTTTTCCGGATTTTGTGACATTCCAATGTTATATGCGTGTGTCGAACACAATGCAAGTATCGGGTTAATATCTTCACCCGTTTCGCAATCTTTGGCCGACGTAAATAAACCGTCATTATTAATTTTGCCACAAATCTTGTTTGTGTCTGGCAAGCGTTTTAATTCCGCCAGTTTCTTTAAATCGTCTGCTTGTGCCGCACAGTATTTATATGGCTTGTCATCTGCCTTGGCATTAGATGATGCATCTTGAACGATTATCCGTTGCAATGTTTCAATATCAATCGACGCTTGCTTTTTACGATTACGGAAAATACCGGCAGATTCGATAATTTCCGACATGCACCCAACACGAATACGTGATTCTTCGCCGTTTTCAGGATATAACCAGTTATAACGAACTTCTTCATCGTCGTTAAGCATACCTAATGGCTGGCACCCACCATCAGCCGGCGGAATAATTTTGCCAATTTCGCATTTTGCGCCACCAAGAACACTTCCCACAGACATCGACGTGCCTGTTGCACTATTAGCCTGGACAAAACAGTTTTGCGTTGTATAACGTAAGGCTTGGTCATTTTCACACAGATATTTACCCCATACATTGCAAGAACCGTTCAGCATCATATAGATATCATTAATATCGACACCAACCGATTGTGCTAAAATTAATGCATCATACATTTCGTCCAAAACACTTTCATATGGGTCAAAAAAACCTTCGGCTTTTTGCTTAAAGATTTTTACACGTTTGGGCCCTTCGCAATTATTACCACGAGAATCACAGTGTGCATATTCAAATGCATCTGTCATGGTTGCCTTTAACGTCTTTAATTGTGTTTCAGAATTTTCAATCCCAGATAAAATTTGTCCCGAAATTTGTTCACGTGCCAAAACATCTGCAGAAACACCGGCTTCGGCAGCTGCAATTTGCGAATCGTTCAACACAGTCGTCGTTGCATATTGCTGCACAGGTTGTTGTGTGGCCATCTGGGCGGCTGTGGCCTGGGCAATTGCATCTGCGGTTAATTGTTTTTGTTCTTCTAATGCATTTTGTAATTGCGCAACCGTTTGTGCATTTTGTTGTGCCATTTGCGATTGCATTTGTTGCATTTGCGCCTGCATCTGTTGCAGCTGTTGTGCACTTTGTTGTGCCGCCGCCTGTTGTGCAGCAATTTGTGCGCTTTGTGCCGCAGCATTAGCCTTGGCCGTAGATTGTGCAACCAATTGTGCGGCGATATATTCTGTTAATTCATCGCCATATTGTTTGCACGCCGCATTCGATTGAACGCACCCCGAAACGATTGGCATTGTCACATTTAAATCGGTACAACCGCTTGAACACTTGGGTTGTGCACAGCGCATAATAACCGCATTACAGTTGCCAAAATCAGCGGTTGCGGTTGTTCCGCTTCCGCCACTGCGGCTGTTCATAAGGTTGTTCCACTGATTATTATTTGTTGCGCCACTTTCCCCATTATACGCAGTTAAATTATGTCCCGCCGTAGACGAAACAACGCCCTGCGCCGTTGCAAACGGCGTGGCACACAACATCACCAACAAAAATCTGGCGAATGATTTCATATTCTCTCTTAGCTTTAATTTTAACATAAAAAACATTATTGGGCAAGGGGGAAGTTAAAAAACAAAGCATAAAAAAACGCCCGTTTGGGCGTTTTTTCAATAACCAATGTTATTCAAGACTTGTCGTGATAACATCACCATACGAACCGGCTTCGTCCCCACCGATATAGCATGTGATATGACGACCAACGCTGTTCATAAATTCTTCGTATGCCGCACGTTGTTCATCGTCCAACAATGTCTGTTGCATATCACGTGTTGCCTTGTACACCAACAATCCACTTGCCAATGCAGTCACACCGGTTGTTGCCGCCGTAATGCCCCAATTGGTGCTGCTTTTACCCTTGGCGTCCGTTGTGGTTTGCTGTTCAGCATTTGTTCTTGCAATGGCGGCACACTGTGTCTTCAAGTGTTGCATTGGTGTTCTTAATGCATTTGCAAGATCTGTATCATTGGTCTTGCCATGGGAAGCAACAGCATTGTCATATTCATCTATGACTGCGCTATTTACACCCGCTTTTTCAGCAAATGCAACGGCTTCTTCGGCATAACCAACCCTGCTGGTAGGAGACGAATTTGTATCTTGATACAATTCAATCGCATTTACACAAGAAGTCGCATTCTCTGCCTTTTGTTCCGCCCTTTTATTTGCTTCATTTCCGGTTAATCCGGTCAAACCACCCATAACGCTTCCGTTGCGGATGCCTTCGCCCAAGAAGTATCCGCCAACACCGCCACCCAATGTAGCCAATGTTGTTGTCCAGAACTGTGTCCGTTTATGTGCGGCATCATCAACCGATCCAGCTTTGTCTTTGGCAACGCTGTTTGCGATGCTTTCTAATGCACTGGACGGTATCCATGAACCACATGTAAATGCGTCGCCAGTTGCAAAGTATGCGGTTGTCCAATCTTTACCCTTCATGGCGTCTTGGATATTCTTGTCATCAGACTGCAATGTGACACGTACACGACAGAACGAACCATACAAATCATTACTTGCCACGAATTGCGACGATTTCAAACCACTGACATTATAATCAGACGGAACCTTGTTGTTTTTCAATTTTGCCCACATAAATGTACCGCCCATGTCTTTTGTTCCAATAATACCGCCACTGTTTGACGACAGACACATATTTTGTTCCTTGGTCAACTTGGCGTTATATTTTGCCTGGGCTTCTTTTTCAATGTCATAGATTAAATCTGCAAACAAAGATTCAGCCGCCTGGGATTGAACATATGTTTCATAACCAATGATGATTGGTTCGGTATAATATGTGTGATCAGGTGCCATTGTATCGCATTGACCCTGGGCACCGGCGGCATTCCTGCATAAATAATTGCCGTTTTCATCGGTTGCATAAATCGCATCTTCCCCGGTCAGTTTCACCTTGCCCGCATCAACCCAAGACTTACGTGCCGATGTCGCCTTTGTTTCGTCACCTATTTGAACGGCTTCAATCTTCAACTGTTCCTCGCACGCCGTTGCGTTCTTAACCGTATCCAAACACAGACCCAATATAACCGTATAGTCAAGGACGCCATTAACCTTGTTCATTGAACGATCGTATGCGGTATTGCCACTGTCTGTCAGGTTCGAATAAATATCGGTCCGGTTACGATAGCAATTTACATAATCATTACCGCACATTGTTTTAATACAACTGGCGGCAACGGTTTGACATTGTTTTTTCATTTGTGCCAACGCCGCATCATTGTATGATGTTGCCAATGCAGAATTCAAAGATGCAACAACACCAATAACATCGTTTTCATTGCCATCATCGTCATGTTCTGGGAACAATGTAGTAAATGCATTATTATTTATATAACTATATGTATACGGACCCGATGCACTTAAATTGGCTGCCGCATATTTACAATTCAAATCGGTATTAACGATTGCTTCGCAGCCCGTCTTGATTTGCTCATATGTTGCCGAACCATTTATACTTTGTACACTTTCTTCTGTGTCTTTTTTTCCAAACACCTGTTTATAACATGCTGCACCAGAGCCACCGCCACAAACACGCATTGCACATGATTTGATTGTCTCGGTACATTTGCTTTTAGCTTTGGTATCAAATTTATCAACAAGTTCTGCAATCTTTGCCTTCATACCATCATTCATACGTGACGAATACAAATCATCAAATACGTCCCTTTGGTTATCAGGGTCACGCAATTGTGCCGCCGTTGGCATTTTACCATCACCAACCACGGACGCTGCATAGCAATACTTATTTGCACCGATTGTTTCAAAGCATGCATTAGATATATGATCTTTAATTGCTTTCTTGTCCACAACCTTGCTTAATTTATCAAGTGTCGATGGAGCCAAATCTTCAACCGTTGAACCGCCATTGACAATTGTATCAGCAAAATCTGCCAAAATAGCTGTTCCTGCTTCATTTTGAGCAGATTCGTAACATCTGTATGGATTATCAGAACATGCATTCAAAATACATTGATCAACTGTTTTATAACATGTTGCAACAGAATTAACCGCCGCCAATGCTGCGCCTTCGCTGATTAATTCGCCAACACGACTTGATTTCGATGGTGATGCTGTTAATTCAGCCGAGCCCAACAATTCTTTGATGCCTTCGCCATTGCAACGCGCCAGTGTAGAATCACAGAACACACGCTGTTTACGAAAAT
The DNA here is from genome assembly GCA_017616975.1 of Alphaproteobacteria bacterium. GTDB lineage: Bacteria > Pseudomonadota > Alphaproteobacteria > Rs-D84 > Rs-D84 > Enterousia. The sequence goes on along the minus strand of JAFZXC010000039.1, from coordinate 4,174 downwards.
CTTTATCCGTTGTGCAAAGTTCAAAGTCTGCACCACAAACGGTATCTTTCTTTAAACATGACGTATAACGGCGAACACATGTTGATGTGTCATAACGATTCGCAATTGCCGCCGCAGTTATCATTTGTCCCAAAACACTGCCATCTGTTGGGTATGTATAATCGGTGATTTCACCATAAGTATTTTTCGATGCAACATTAGACAGGTTAGACACAACAGATGTTCCAAACAAACTTTCAACCCCGGTTGTCGAACATTGTGTCAAGGTGCTTAAACACTTTGGCATTTGGGCGTGGAACAAGATTCTGTTTGTGCATTCTTCAAAATTTTCACCACATGCGTCTTCGGCAGAGATACATTCACGATACGTATCGATACATTCGCTGTTCGCCAAAAGTGACGCCGCCGTTGTCGTTGCACCCGTTGTTGTTTGTGAACTGCTGGTGCCCTTGGAAACCGACAAGTTCGGCATACGAGAAGCCGCACTGTTCACACTAACACGTGCATCGCCACGTGACGTTGCCGCATATGCCGCCGGAATTACCGACAAAACTGCGATTAAACCCAATGTTTTTTTGAATAAATGCATTTGACTCACTCCATCATTATTTTTTTATTATATCATATTTTCAAATTTAGACAAATGAAAAAGTGAGCCATAAAAAAGTTTTTTATGCTGATTCCAGGATATATTTTAACTCTGCCATATCGTCGGGTAATTTTGCACGAAAACGCATTTTTTCGCCCGTCACCGGATGTGTAAATTCTAAAACCTCGGCATGCAACATCTGGCCATTGTGCGTTTTCAAAAAATCCAACAAATCTGCGTTTTTCACAGACCCCACACGATTTCCACTGCGCCCATAAACCGTATCACACAAAACTGGAAATCCATGCGCCGACAAATGAACACGTATTTGGTGTGTCCGCCCAGTAAGCAATGTGCAACGAAATTCACTTACCCCGAACCGAGACCAAACGTTTATCGCATCAACAATTGTTGTGGCTGGTTTGCCCCCAGTCTTTACCATGCTCATTTTTTGACGATTACGAGATGAACGTGCGATATTGCCCGTAATTGTTGCACTTTCCCAATTTGGCACACCCCAAACAAAAGCGATATATTTGCGGGTTAAATCGTGCGTCATGAACGTCTTGACCAGACCATTATACGCCGCATTAGATTTTGCAAAAACCATAACCCCACTGGTATCTTTGTCCAGACGATGTACAACGCCCGGACGAACCGCCCCGCCCGCCAAAGCAAGATTTGTATGCGCCAATATATTTTGCACCAATGTGCCTGTTTTGTTCCCCGCCGACGGGTACACAACAACACTACGTGGTTTGTTTATAACGATAATATCGTCATCTTCAAACAAAATATCTAAATCGAAATCTTTGGATATATTATCCGCCGCCACCGAAGTCGTTTCTGTTGGAATATCAACAGTGATTTTGTCGCCCAACCGCACACGTTCAGCAAATTTAACCACGACCCCATTGTGTAAAACATTAAACTTTTGAATTTCACTTCGTGAAAATTCTGGCATGACAGTCGCCAAGAATTTATCAAGGCGCACCCCAACGTTTTCTTCTGCAACAACAAATTCACGAACCACTGGGACCCCTATTTGTATTCGTTCCAATCTTTGCCAATTTTGCACTTTGACATATCAATTTTTAATTCACGTCCATCATCTGCAACCGGACATGTTATCATCCCTGTGTTTGTTGCATCATCTGCATCACGTCCCGCATGACGATATGAAAAAACAATCTCGGTCGGTGCATAAACACATGCGATACGTAAATCACCATCTTGGGCGCCACGCTGTCCAAACCAAACACGAACCCCTTCGCCAAGGCCATAACATGGGAACCCATCAAGATAATATAAAATTAACCCTTTTGTCCCGATTAATTTTGAATCAGGGTTAAACACACCACGATATTCGTTTAACGACAAACCTGTGATACCCTGCCAATCGGTGCTGGTTGAAAAAATACTTACCCGTGGGGCTGGTGTCTGGGGCGTTGCAGCAATCGCAAGATTTCCGCAAAACAAAATTCCACATAACCCAATAACAAAGCGTTTCATTACATATCCCCCGTTTGTAATTCCACCGTTATCTTTTTTACACCATCTGTATTTCCAGACAACGTATAGTTAAATTCAACCGTTCCGCCCGCATCCAATAATGGCACAGACGGCAAAAATTTCTGTTTCGCCACAGGCTTGCCCGCTGCATCAAGCGACACTATCACCAAATCAGGAACACTGTAAATTTGCATTGTGCGGTTCACAACAGCGCCACGAACAACATAATGTGGTGTTCCGTCTTTATCAGTAATCGTTTTTATTTCGCTTATTTCCGCAACCAGTGGTCGATTTGCAACATCGTCCATACGATTACTGACCACCACTGCAATAACAAAAACAATCGCAGACAACAATGCACACGCCGCCGCAACAAACATCATAATTGCGCCACGACGTGATGGTTTCGACACCGCCCAAGTATGCCCACACACCGCACATTTAACCGGCGTATTTGGCACACGATCAATCGTGTATTCTGTTTTGCAAAAATCACATTTAATTTTCATGGCTTTATATATACCACAATTTATTAAAATTTCAACAAACTATATTTTGCACGCACCTTAGACTGAATTTCAAATATGGCATGCATATAGTCCGCAACCGTTGCATTTTTATTTGCCGCAACCGCTGAAAAAGTCCGCCCCGCCACAGTTGACTTGTCTGCCTCTTTATACACAACCAATGTTGCCATACGCTCTAATTCAGGAAAAGAAACATCATAGAAATGCGCCGTGCCACTTGCCACATCCCAATAATAATCATCGTTTATAGAATCAACAATCATATCACGCACAACAAGACGTGGTGTTATCGACCCCGAAAAACTGACCGTCGTATAAACCGCATTAATGTGTCCATCTGTCATATCAAGACGTTGATTCACGTTTAACACTGCGGCTTTGGACGAATTGGATAACCCAGACAACGACAATGTGTTTGTCCACAAATCATCAACTGTAAAACTGGAAAATTTGCCCGTGTCTGCCAACGACAAAGTTCCAGCAATTTCCATCGTTTTGGAATCTGCAGACAAATTACCAACACATGTTGCATTTTTTGTTTCCAGCGCACTGTCGATTGTTGTTCTGTTTGAAAACACAACCTTGTCTGCTGCAACAGTGATTGATTTTAATGTTTCATCAAATTGCGTACCAGACGCATCAAAGTATTGTGCAGCAATAATATCGTGACCACCAAGATTTAATGGCGACAACATTTTTGCATCGTCTGGATTGTCGGATGGCTCACGCCACAAATACAACGCATTATCACGACGCACAGATGTTGTGCTTATGATTCCGTCCGGCACCGTTATACCAATATCAATCGCATCTGTGTGCCATGCACCAAAAGTCCCATATGCATGCGTTCCTTCGATAAAGCCCATATTGTCGCCACCAACTTCGACAATCTGGCGTGTGCGCAATGGCGATATAGTTGTATCTGTCATAACAACAACACCCTGAAGCGTTGCCTGGCCAGTAGAATCAGCAGACTTTAAAACACGCAATTGGTATTTGTCGCCATCTTCTTGAATTATTGTGTCTGGGACACCATATTCTGCCAAATCATCAATATCAACACGTGCAATACTTTTTCCTGCGACATTCAGCAACACTTCACGATTTGCAACAATATAACGTTCCAGTGCTGTTTGAACATCTTGCATCTTGCGTGCCACAGTTATGTTTTCTGCACGAACAATCGAATCTTGTTGATATTTGAACAAAAACGGCAAAACCAGCGCAACAATTGCGACACTCATCAGCAATTCTATCAGCATGCCACCACGCTGATTATTTTTATGCGAAAAAATACGGTTCTTTGTGTTCATTAATACCCGCCATAATACAATGTTGGTGGAACGCTTTTCCAACCAGTCATTAACAACTCTTCAAAATCTTCATCTTCCGGCATAGGTGGAATTTCTGCACGAGATATTTCCAAATCTGTGAAACTTGGTGGGGTTTTAGATGGGAAAATCCAACCACCAAATTTTATTGGAGCCGTTGTAGACATCATAAGTTCCCCAGATACCGTCAAACCAAAATTATCATAAAACATTAT
>JAFZXC010000038.1 GCA_017616975.1 Alphaproteobacteria bacterium | reverse complement strand
GGTTCTACTGGTGGCGCGATTACGAACACAAATGTGTTGGACATAACGGGCGGTAATTATAAGTCTAATTCATCTTATTTTGGTGGCGCTATATTTACTTCGGCGGGGAATGTGTCTGTTGATAGTGCTAGTTTTGAATCAAATCATGCAACGGTTGGTGGCGCAATTTATACTTATAATAATCTTAATGGCACATCAGTTGTACTTGATAACATAAATGTTCAAAGTAATACAGCCGATGTTTTTGGTGGGGGCGTATACGCATCTCTGGCAAATTTGACAATTAATGGCGGAACCATTGGTGGGGATTCTGAATCCAAGGGTAATGTAGCACAGTATGGCGGTGGTATTAATAATAAGAATTACAATACTGGTTTCGCAGCATATTCAATTTTGAATGTTAATGACACTGCTATTAAAAACAATAAAGCAACAAAGAATGGTGGCGGTATAAATAACGAGGGTACCTTAACAGTTAGTGGTGCAAAATTTGTGTCAAATAGTGCTGATGTTAACGGTGGGGGGTTATATGCATACAATGAAAGTGTTGCAACTGTAAGTGGTACTTCGTTCAATCAGAATACAGCAGGTGCAAACGGCGGTGCTGTTTATAACAAGGGTGAGATGACACTTAATAACAGATCCTCGTTTACCAACAATACCGCAACCAAAGGTGGTGCGATTTATAACGAAGGTACGGTGACAATTAGCGATTCTGCATTTACACACAATACCGCAACAGGCAGTGGTGGTGCAATTGTGGGACATGATACCTCTGCTGAATTAACATTGAATAATGTGACATTTACAGATAATTCTGCTGATTGGGCTGGTGCTTTATTAGCACGTGGAACAACAACAATCACTGGCGGTTCGTTTGTTGATAACCATTCAAACGATGGTGGTGGCGCTATCTATCTTGCTACATTAGGAAACAAAGGTCATACATTAGAGGTTGATGGCACAACATTTACCAATAACTATACTATTGGTGTTGATGTTGATGGTGGTGGTGCACTCGGTTCATTTTCTGGGTTAACTGTAAGAAATGCTACATTCACAGGAAATTATATGGGTGTAGATGGTGTCGACACAGTGGCTGATGGTGGTGGTGCTATATTTATGGGGTCTGAATCAAATAATGTTATAGAAGACACCACGTTTACAAATAACACATCCAAAACTTGGGGTGGTGCTATATCTATGCGTGATACAAACAAAGGAAATAATGCTACCGCAACTTTGGATATGGTAAGGACCACGTTTACAGGTAATAGTGCTGACAAGGGTGGTGCGATTTATAACACGTTCCACAATGACGAATTGGGTCGTGATTATGCTTACCTGAATAACAATACATTTGTTACAAACAATGCAGCAAATGGTGGTGCTATATATAATGCAAGTGCTGGAACCACAGATACAGTTGGTGGTGTGATATGGTTGGATAATTCAACCTTTACAAATAATACCGCAACGACAAATGGTGGTGCGATTTATAACGCTAATGTTATGACAATCGGCGGTACAAACACATTCAGTGGTAACAAGGCGAATGGTGTTGCGAATGATATTTACAACACTGGTACATTGACATTTGCAGCAGGTTCCGCAACCGAAATGGATGGTGGCATTGTCGGCACAGGGTCAACAACATTGGCCAGTGGCGCAACTTTGAATTTGGCAACAGCATCACTTGTACAGGATAGTTTTGAATTAAGTGGTATTGTGAATGCCGAACTGCGTAATGCAAATGAATTTGCTAAATTCACCGTTGGTACATTCAGTGGCACTGGTGATTTGAACCTGGCGTTAAAAGGTGTCGGTGAATACAAGGTCTTTGCCGACAGTGTGTTCACAACAGGTAATGTAAATGTTACCGATTCCCCTGTGTTCACATACAATTGGAACGATGCGGGTAATACCATTATTGTTTCAACAAAGTCTGCAAACGAAATTATCGATGCGTTGGATGTAGATGTTGTGTCTGCAAATGCGGTTGTGAATTTGGCAACAAATACCCACGACGAAACTGCACAACAGATTGGTAATGCGTTGGCGACGGCATTGGCAAACGGTGATACCGAATTGGTTGAACACGAAGTCAAAAAGTTAGCACCAGAAGAAAAGCCGGTCACTCATTCGGTTGCATCAAGCGTTCAAAACCAGGTTTTGACACTGACTGCGAATCGTATGTCGGGTGGTATGGTTGGCCGTGCTGGTGGTGACGAAATTGATGCAGACTATGGCTTCTGGGCACAAGGCTTGTATAACAAGTCAAGATACCTTGGTGAATTCGATGGACAATCACGTGGTGTTGCCGTCGGGTTCGATGCTTTGATTAACAAGATTTATACGCTTGGTATTGGGTATGCGTTCTCGAATGCGGATGTTGATGTTAAGGGCGATGGCGGTAAAATGGATATCGACAGCCACACCGTATTCGTGTATGGCCAATATAAGCCAAGCAACTGGTTCATCAATGCGACATTGTCAAATACGGTGTCGAACTATACCGAAAAAGCAGTTGTTATGTTGACGCCAGTTGAAACCGAATATGACGTGAATTCATTCGGTGTCCAGGCGATGACAGGGTATGATTTCGCATCAGGCGTGACACCGATGGTTGGAATGCGCTATTTGCACGTGTCGACCGATGGTCACCAAAGATTGTTGGGTTATGTTGATGATTCACAATCTTCATACTTGTCCGCAGTCGGTGGCTTGAAATATGCGTTTGATATCCAGGATACTGGTGATATCCGCTGGACTCCGGAATTGCGTGCTTTGGCGACATATGATGTGATTTCCGATAAAAACGGTGCCACAGTCTATGTCCCAGGCGGCTCGATATATCACGTTGCGGGTGATCGTATGTCACGTGCAGGCGGTGAATTTGGATTGGGCTTGACCGCAGAATGGCGCGGATTAGAACTGTCTGTGAATTATGATTTGCAGTTGCGTAAAGATTATATGTCACACACAGGTATGATCAAGTTAAGATATGAATTCTAAAGACACCAAATGAAAATAACCGCCCAATCGGGCGGTTTTTTGTTTTATTTTTTTATGCGGCCTGTTTCATGCTGTGTTTGACATTACGTATATATTTACGTAATTCATCAATTGGAACAAGTGTGCCATCACGACGTTCAGCGGACCAATAATCCCAGCCATTGAAACTGACACATTTTTGGATACGTGCAGCCATGACATGAATTGATGCCTTGCCATACAGGGTGTGAATTAATTGTCCATCGTGCGAAATCATGACACGATCACCGTGTGGACCAACCAATGTTTGTCCCGCATATAACAATCCCGCATCAATAAGTTCCGTGAATGCAACACGTGGTTCTGCACGTTTTGGTGTGGAAACTTCTATATCGCCTAAATCAATCGGGGTTGTAGTTGCAACACGTTCACGTGCCGCCGTGACATATGATGGTTCACGTTCAATACCAATAAAGTTGCGACCCAATTCGCACGCCGCAGCCGCAGTTGTGCCCGAACCAACAAATGGATCCAAAATAATGTCGCCTGGTTTGGTGGTTGCCAAAATTACACGGCGTAATAAATCAAGTGGTTTCTGTGTATTATGAAGACTTTTTCCATCGGCGCCCTTGATACGTTCTTCGCCAAGACAGATGTTTATTTCCCAATCGGAACGCATTTGTTTGCCGCCGTTTAACTTCTTCATAGTTTCATAATTAAACGTGTATTTGCCGGTCTTGGTCGGCGTTGCCCAGATAAGTGTTTCGTGGGCGTTTGTGAATCGTGTGCCACGGAAATTTGGCATCGGATTTGTTTTTACCCATACAATATCGTTCAAAATCCAAAAGCCCAAATCTTGTAAAATTGCACCAATGCGAAAAATGTTATGATAACTGCCGATTGTCCAAAATGCGCCGTCCGGTTTAAGAATGCGTTTACATTCGGCAACCCAATTGCGAGTAAATTCGTCATATTCTTTTGCACTTTCGAAAGAATCCCATGAATCACGAACCGCACGTGCCGCCGTTTGATCTTCGGGGCGGTAAAGCGTTTTTGCCCCCAGTTGCAGATTATATGGTGAATCGGCAAATACCGCATCAACCGAGCCGTCCGGGATACCCCGCATGACTTCGATACAGTCACCGTTTAAAATTTGGTTCAGGTATTTGTCCATTCTCTCTGGCTTTTTATACGTATATTTTATCATATTTGGGGATAATTAAAAAGCGCAACGCAAGGGGGCAAATAAAAATAAATGTCTTGATTTTTATAAAAAATGCATTTTTTTCATGGGTAGTTTTTGCAAATTCTGCTTGCACGTAATGCGTTTGATTGCTAATGTTATGTAATCATGAGATGCCCATATTGTAATTCAAGTGACAGTCGTGTTGCAGATTCACGTCCAGATATCGAAGACGCGGTTATTCGTCGTCGTCGTGTCTGTAATCAGTGTGGCGCAAAGTTCACAACGGTTGAACGTGTGCAAATGCGCGATTTGACGGTCCGTAAAAACAGTGGAAAACTGGAACCGTTTGATCGTGAAAAATTGGCCCGCAGTATCAAATTGGCTTGTCGTAATCGTGATGTGGGTGATGACCAAATTGATAAATTGGTGACATCAATTCATCGTAGATTAGAAACAGAAACCGCAGATGATATCGTCCCCAGCAGTTTGGTTGGACAAATGGTTTCAGATTCATTACTGAATTTGGACCCGATTTCATTTGTGCGCTTTGTATCGGTATATCGTAAGTTTTCAAAAATATCTGACTTTAAAAAAATTATTGACCAAATACCAGAGGATGACGAGGGGGCGGTGGTCTGTAAACTGCCGAAGACATCGCTGTTTTAAATATGAAAAAAGTCATTGGGATTTTTGTCGCAATTTTTTTGCCATGCGTTGCGTATGCATCAATTACACCTGATGTGCTGTCGGATGCAGATGCCAGTTTGTATACCCAAATTTTTGTGCTGCAAGATAATGAAAAAATAGATACCGCAATCAAATTACAGAAACAACTTGAAAACGATCTTTTGTTGAACGAAGTTTTGTATCAACGCTATATTTCCAAAACATATCATACCAAAGGCCAAGAGGTTGTCAGTTGGATGAACAAATACTATGACATGCCGGGTGCAGAGCGTATGGCCAAGTTGGCTAATATAAAACAGGTTTCTGTTCGCAGTCCAAAATTACCAAATCCAATTTCAGGCAGTGAATCTATTGAAACCGCACAATCGGAAACATGGACCGCAAAACAGTATACGGGTAATGTCGATAAAAAAATTACCCAGTTTAAAAAGGCTATTCGCAGTGGCAGCACAAAGACCGCACGTCAAATTCTTGAAGACAATTCATTTAAAAAGAAATTGACCGAATCTGATTATGGACGGTTGGCGGGGCGGTTGGCATATATTTACTATACTAATGGCGAATTTGAATTGGCAAAAAAATGGGGTTTTGTCGCATCTGATTTCAAATCAGAATATGGTTTGTGGACGATGGGTTTGTTATATTTCAAAGAAGAAAAATATGCCGAAAGCCAAAAATACTTTTCACGTATTCTTGATTTGCACCAGATAAATAATGCCCGCAAGACCGAGGCTGCGTTTTGGGCTGGGCGTGCTGCGGACGCACTTGGAAATCGTTCGGATGCGAAAAAGTTTTGGAAAATTGGGGCGGCACACCCAATGGCTTTTTATGGTGCTTTGTCCGCAACAATGTTGGGCGATACCCCGGAATATGAATTCTTTGAACAAGATTGTACGGAAGAAGATATTGATGAATTGCGTGGTGTAAAATATGGCAAAATGGCGTTGGCTTTATTACAGGTCGGCAAAAAAGATCGGGCGGAACAATACTTGAAATATCTTATTACGTCACGTGCATCTGACCGGCTTTTGCATGCGGTGAATTCGGTTGCATCGGCGTATGGTTTGCCACGTGTATCAATCCAGGCATCCAGTGTTATTCGTGACAGGGGCATTTTGGAAATTGATGACGATATTATTTATTCGGCACAATATCCATTACCCGATTGGGAACCGATGGGTGGATGGTCAATTGATCGTGCGTTGTTGTTGGCAATCACCAAACAGGAAAGCGGATTCAAGGTTTCTGCAAAATCTGGGGCAGGGGCAAATGGCTTGATGCAAATCATGCCCAGTACCGCAAAGCGTGTTGCTCGTCGTAACAACGTTAAAATGAACGATATTGATATGTCCAAACCCGAACATAATATGTTCCTAGGTCAGCAGTATATTGTTGATTTGCTGGCGCATCCAAATATACAAAACAACATTATTAAAATGTTGGTTGCGTATAACGCAGGTATGGGTAATTTGATAAAATTCCAAAAGACTTTTTCGACGTCTGATCCGTTGCTTTATATCGAAAGTTTTCCGGCCTATGAAACACGCAGTTATATAAAGCGTGTTATGTCGAACTTATGGTTGTATCGTGCACGATTAAACCAGCCACTGACATCAATGGAAGATTTGGCAGGGGGACAATGGCCATTGTATAACAGCGAAGATGAATACGTGCAAAATCGTCTTTCGATATGATGAAAATAAATCCAGACTTTTCTTTGGAACTTGCACATGGTGGTATAATCGCCGGTGTTGATGAAGCCGGACGTGGCCCATTGTGTGGCCCGGTTGTTGCAGCGGCAGTTGTGTTCCCCAGTTTTGATATTGACATTCCGGTTGTTATTCGTGATTCAAAACAATTAAGCGCACATCAACGTGCGGTCGCATATGATTGGATCGTGAACAATACAATGTGGGCGACAGGTTTGTGCAGTCCCGCAGAAATTGATGAATTAAATATACTGTGGGCGTCTATGCGGGCAATGGAACGTGCGGTTGGTGCGTTGTCAACCAAGCCTGAATTTTGTTTGATTGATGGTAATCGTGTCCCCAGGGGCTTGACGGGCGAATCGGTGGTAAAGGGCGACGCAAAATCATTATCTATTGCGGCGGCATCCATTATCGCAAAAGAAACACGTGATAAAATTATGCATGATTTGGCGTTGCTTTTCCCGCAATATGATTGGGATAAAAATGCTGGATATCCAACAAAATCACATTTACAGGCAATCGAAAAATATGGTATAAATGAACATTATAGAAAAAGTTTCGGGCCGGTAAAGGAAAGGATAAAAAATGAAACTTCGCACGATTGATGGACTTGATGTTCGTGGCAAATATGTTTTGCTGCGTGATGATTTTAATGTGCAAATTGTTGATGGCAAAATCACAGATGCGTTTCGTATTGAACAAAGTATGCCAACAATAAACGCTTTGAAAAACGCCGGGGCACGAATCGCAATTGTCGCACATTTGGGACGACCAAAGGGCGTGCGTAATATGGAATACAGTTTGGCACCGGTTGCGGAATATATGCATGTTCCATTGGTTCCTGATTGTCTGGACAAAGATTTCATGCAAGACATGAAAGATGGTGACGTAGTATTGTTGGAAAATGTTCGTTTCTATCCGGGCGAAGAAGAAAACGATTCGCAATTTGCACAACGCTTGGCGGACGGTTTTGATTTGTTTGTTAATGATGCTTTTGCTGTTTCTCATCGTGCACATGCGTCAACGGTGGGGGTCACAGAATTTTTACCATCATATGCTGGAAAATTGTTGTCGTATGAAATCGAAAGTTTAAGTGCTGTGATGGAAAATCCGGCACGACCATTGGTTGCAATTGTTGCCGGATCAAAAGTATCAACAAAAATTGGCGTGTTAAAGACACTGATACGTCTGGCGGATAAATTGATAATTGGTGGGGCGTTGGGAACGACTTTTAATTATGCGTGTGGTGCCCATGTTGGAAATTCGTTATATGAACCAGATCAAAAAGATACTGCGTTGGAAATTTTGGAATATGGTCGTGAAAATAACTGCCAGGTTTTAATCCCATTAGACAAAGGCGTTGGCGATTCGTTTGCTGCAGATGCAAAACGCACAGACAAAACGTTTGATGAAATCACAGATGTCGATGTCATCTTAGATGCGGGTGCACTGACAACGGCACGTGATGTCGATGTGATAAAAACGGCATCGACGGTTATTTGGAATGGAACGGTTGGTATGGCAGAATGGATGCCAACATGGTCGGTTGGTTCGTTTGCGCTGGCACGTGCTATTGCCGAAGAAACAAGAAGCGGCAAATTAAAAAGCGTTGTCGGTGGTGGCGACACAGTTGCCGCATTGGAGGCATGTGGGGTCAAAGACGATATATCATACGTGTCTACTGGGGGCGGGGCGTTTTTAGAGTTTATCGAAGGACGCAACTTGCCCGGAATTTCCGTACTGGCCGAATAAAACGTTTAGTTTATTTGTTTAAGCAATTTTTTTGCCGATGGGTCTTGTCGAATAACAAGAGTTTTCCATTGCTTAAATCTATCATGTGCAATGTGCGACACGTTCCACAAATCTTTTAATTCGTCGGACGGTACAGCAAGCAAGAGTTCTTTGATTTTATCAAGGTTGTTGTACATATTGTATAACATTCGAGAAACATTGAATGTTTCGTTGTGTATTTGTATAGTTGCACGTCCACCAGCGGTGAAAACATCTCGCAAGGATTTGGCTAATACACCATAATTACTGACTAACCACAATGATAAATTGTCATATTTATCATGGGCGTTTCCAAAGATTTCAGGAAAAAACGCAAAGGCATTGATTGTATATTGTTGTCTTTCAGTTTGCGTCAAAGCATTCCACAAACGGACTTTGATAGAATTAGATGCAATTGTGGAATCTGTTTCGTCATTATTGTTTAACCACCACAAGCGTTCTCCTGGTTTTAATAATTCTTTGTAGTATCTAGATATTTCAGCAACAGGATTGTCTTTTTTTCTTAATGAATCATAGTCTATATTGAGTTTATCAAATATGGTCTCGCCGTCTTTTAATTTCATGTTTATTTTGTAACGTGGATAATGAGTGACGACAATATCGGATAAACAATCTTGATATGGTCTGCTTTTGAATTCTACCGGGGTAGTAAGTTTGCCAAATGTTAAAAATATACGTTCAACATCGTGGACTCGTGTTGATTCGTTTATACTTCCGCCAAGTGTTTCCCATTTGTTATCTTTGGAACTTTTGACTTCGACACCGAAAAATTTTGCAGCAACAATATCAGGAAAATGTTGGCCAGATACTTTCTTTATTGTTCCGGCAAAAGGTGTGTCGCATGCGGCTTGTTCAAGGGCGTTTACAACATCATCTTCAAGTTTTTGTGCATTACGGGTAAGGTAGTATGCGTTGTGTTTTTTTGCATGATCATTAAGGATTTGTGTTGCCTTTTCAACAAGGTGTGTAAATTCTTCAAAAGTTGGTTTTTTATTTAAAGATATTATCATCAATCTTCTCCATTGAAATACAAATCCCAGTTTTCTTCTAGCCTTTTGGCAAGATTGTAAGCAAGGTATGGGGGAACCGCATTGCCGATAAGTTGATATGCCTGTGAAGCAGAAACAGAAGATAAATTTTCAGTTTTTGATGCAATAAATTTATAGTCATCGGGGAATGTTTGAATTCTGGCACATTCTCTGATGGTTAATCTTCTTTCTTTTTGTCCTTGTTTTAATTCTTGATGATGCAAACCGCCGTGTTCTTTACTTAGACGGCGAAATTCTATATTGCCATGATGTTCTGCACGAATTGTCGGGGCAACAGAATCTAGTTTGATTTCATTTTGCCCTTGGCAATGTCGTCCCATATATTTTGCGTGTGAGTAAATGGTTTGATCCTTGTCCTCTGCTGTATCTGGTTCTGGTAAATCGGATAATACCTGGGCGCTTGTCACAAAAGGCAATAAATCAGGGATATCGACACCATGGGTTTTGATTGGATACGGGTCGTATTCTGGTTTTATAACCTTTTGTGATAATTCAAGAAGAGCTTTTGGTTTCAGTGCAGATTTTTTAAAACCAAGAAAAATTACTCGTTCACGTGATTGGGGTATTCCATAGTCGGGGGCATATAATACCCGTGCCGCTACAACCAAATAGCCATTTTTGCATGTTTCGCTGAAATCTCTTTCGATAATTTGTTTGGCATCGGCAAGATTTGTAAGTCCCTTTACGTTTTCTGCAATAAATAATTTAGGTTGAACTATGGCTATAACTTGTTTCATCCACAAATACAATGAACCACGGCTTTCTGTGTTATCTAAAGATGCTTCCGTTTTTATTCCGTAATGTGATGTATTAGAATTAAACCCCTTGCGTTTTCCGGCAACAGAGAAATCTTGGCATGGAAATCCGCCTGTTACGATATCTATGTCTGATGGAAATTGATATAATCCTTTTTTTGCAGATTTTACAAGGTTTACGATGCTGTCGACAATGTAGATGTTTT